>NZ_LNTD01000230.1 GCF_001462455.1 Cellulomonas sp. B6 | reverse complement strand
CCTGTCCCGCAACGACATGACCAAGGTGTGCGAGCCGACGAGCGTCGAGGTCGTCGAGTTCATGCCGGTGCGGTGGCTGCGTCGCTCGCCGACGCGACGGGTGTCCCCACGGCGACGACGACGGCCTTGACGCCCTGGCCGGTCGTCGCGGTCGGCCTCGGCGTCGTGGTCGTCGCGCTGGGCGTCGTGCTGCTGCGCGCGCCGGGGGACTGGGCGCGTCGTTCGTCGCGTCACGACGTCCCCGCGGCCGCGACCGCGCACGACGGCGGGACCCCCGACGACCGGCTCGACTGGGACGCGCTCAGCCGGGGCGACGACCCGTCCTGACCAGCGCGTCAGGCCGTCCCGACTCGGATAGTGTGGGGCCGACCCGAGGACGAAGGACCCATCGATGACCGACCACTCCCTGGCCCACCGGGCCCAGCACCCGACGCGCACCGAGACGGTGCACCTGCCGCCGTCGACCCCGCCGACCAACCACGGACGCACGCTCGCCGCGTGGACGACCACCTGGGTCGTCGTCGCGGGCGCGCTCGTCGCCGCGCTCGGCGTCGCCTTCGCCCTGGTGTGGCTGTTCTGGGTCGGCATGGCCGTGTCCGTCGGGGGCCTGGTCCTCGGCAAGGTCCTGCAGCTGCTGGGGCACGGCCAGGGCGGCGCCGCGACGCTCGCCCGGGCCCGGAGCCGCGGCACGCACTGACACTCGGGGCGTCCCCGCCCCGGACCGCACCCGGTCGGCCACCGTGCCGGCCCCGAACGACGCAGGGAGATCTGCATGTCGACCCCGAACGAGCCGCGCGACCCGTCCACGCCCGACCAGCCGGGTGCCGGCGGGCAGCAGCCCGTCCCGCCCGCCTCGGGCGACGTGCCGCCGTACCCGGCCGGCACCGGACCCTCGACGCCCGCGGCCCCGGGCTACGGACAGCCGCCGGCCTACGGCCAGCAGCCGCCGGCCGCGCCGGGCCAGCCGCCCGCCTACGGCCAGGCTCCCGCCTACGGCCAGACGCCCGCCTACGGCGGGTACGGCCAGGAGGCCGCCGGCTACGGCGCCGCCCCGCAGAGCACCGCGCGCAACTCGCTGGGCGTGTGGTCGCTGGTGCTCGGCATCGTGTCGGTCCTGCTGTGCTGCTTCGTCATCGGCATCGTCCCCGGCGGCATCGGCCTGTGGCTCGGCATCAAGGGCCGCGGTGCCGCGGCCCGGGGTGAGGCGAGCAACGGCGGCCTGTCGCTCGCCGGCATCATCGTCAGCATCCTCGGCATCGTCATCGGCCTGTACTTCCTGGTGAGCTTCGCCATGGGGCTCGCCCAGTACGGCGGCTGGGACGGGTTCATGGAGTACATCCAGTCCGAGGTGGAGCGCCAGCAGCAGATGGCGCCGTGACCTCCCAGCACCTCTCCGGTGCTGCCGTTGGCCGTCGGTGCGGCCGCTCTCGCGGGTGCTGCGCTGCTCGTCGTCCGGTCGCCGTACCAGCCGGCGAGCTACGGGATCTGCCCCTCGGTGCTGTTCCTGGGCGTCTACTGCCCGGGCTGCGGCGGCCTGCGGGCGACGCACGACATGCTCACGGGCGACCTCGCCGGCGCCTGGGGCGTGAACCCCCTGTGGACGCTCGCCGCGCCCCTGCTGGCGGTCACGTGGGTCGTCTGGACGCTGCGTCGGCTACGGGGCGGTCCGCCGCTGACCGCGCCGCGCTGGCTGCCGTGGACCGTGCTCGTGGTGGTCGTCGCGTTCGCCGTGCTGCGCAACGTCCCGGCCCTCGTGCCCTACCTGTCCCCGGGCCCGCTGCCCTGACCCCGGGTCGCCACCCGACGTGCGCGACCCGCTCGACCACGGAGGCCGTCCGATGACGCAGCCCACCGACCCGCACGCCGCCGGCCCGGTCTACGGCCGCGAAGGTGCGTACGCGGTCCACGACACCGACGCGCCGGCGCGGTCGCGCGTCGCGCCGGCCCCTACGGCCTCCGGCGACGCCACGGCGGACGAACGTGCGGGCCTCCCTCCGGCCGGCGCACAGTCCGCGGGGTACCCGGGACCGGGCTACCCGCCTGCCGGCTACCCGGGACCGGGCTACCCGCCTGCCGGCTACCCGGGACCGGGCTACCCGCCGCCGGGGTACGCGTTCGCCCCCGCCCGTCCGCGCAACGACCTCGCCGTCTGGTCGCTCGTCCTGGGCCTGCTGTCGGTCGTGGGGTGCTTCTTCTTCACCGGCGTGCCCGCGGTCGTCGTGGGTGGCAAGGCGCGGCAGGCGGCCGCGGCCGGCGAGGCCGACAACCCCGGCATGGCGGTCGCCGGCGTCGTGCTCGGCTGGGTCGGGACCGCGCTCGGCGGGCTGCTGACGCTCCTGATCCTGTTCTCGGTGCTGCTGCCGCTGCTGTTCGTCGGCTTCGCGACCCCTTTCATCGACACGACGTCGGGGTACTGAGCGCGCTGCGGACCGTGGCGCGGAGCCGTCGGTCCCACACCTCGGGCGGTGGACGGGGGTGCACGGGGGCGCGTCTACGATGACGAGGCGGTGGCGCGGACCCGAGGACGGGGCGTGCGCCGCACCGACCGGCCAGAGGGGATGATCCGTCGATGACCGTGCTGGACGACATCGTTGCAGGGGTGCGCGAGGACCTGGCCGCACGCGAGGCCGCGACGCCCCTGGCCGAGCTCAAGGAGCTCGCGGCGCGTCGTGAGTCGGCGCTGCAGTGCGTCTCGCGGCTCAAGGCCGAGGACGCGGTGACCGTGATCGCCGAGGTGAAGCGCTCGAGCCCGAGCAAGGGCGCGCTCGCCGCGATCTCCGACCCCGCCGCGCTCGCCGCCGAGTACGAGAAGGGCGGTGCCGTCGCGATCTCGGTGCTCACCGAGCAGCGCCGGTTCAACGGCTCGCTGGCCGACCTCGACGCGGTGCGCGCGCGCGTCGACGTGCCCGTGCTGCGCAAGGACTTCGTCGTCTCGCCCTACCAGGTGTGGGAGGCGCGTGCGCACGGCGCCGACCTGGTGCTGCTCATCGTCGCAGCGCTCGAGCAGACCGTGCTCGAGTCGCTGGTCGAGCGCGTCCACTCCCTCGGCATGACGGCGCTGGTCGAGGTCCACGACACCGAGGAGGTCGCCCGGGCGGTCGACGCCGGTGCACGGGTGGTCGGCGTCAACGCGCGCGACCTGCGCTCGCTCGAGGTGGACCGCACGACGTTCGCCCGCGTCGCGCCCGCGATCCCGTCGGACGTCGTGAAGGTCGCCGAGTCCGGCGTGCGCGGGCCGCACGACGTCATGGACTACGCACGTGCCGGTGCGGACGTCGTCCTGGTGGGCGAGGCGCTCGTCACGGACGACGCGCCGCGCCGGTCCGTCGCGGACCTCGTCGCGGCGGGGTCGCACCCCTCGCTGCGGGCGGTGCGCCAGTGACCGCCGGGCGCGCTCAGGACGGCCGGCGGCTGCGGGACGTGCTGCTGGGCGGCGGCCCGCTCGCGACGCACCAGGGGCCGTACTTCGGCGAGTTCGGCGGGCGCTTCGTGCCCGAGGCGCTCGTCGCGGCCCTCGACGAGCTCGAGACGGCGTACCACAAGGCGCTCGCCGACCCGGCGTTCTCCGACGAGCTCGAGCGGCTGCACCGCACCTACACCGGGCGTCCGAGCCCGCTGACCGAGGTCCCGCGGTTCGCGCGGCACGTCGGCGACGGCGTGCGCGTGTTCCTCAAGCGCGAGGACCTCAACCACACGGGATCGCACAAGATCAACAACGTGCTGGGCCAGGCGCTGCTCGTCAAGCGCATGGGAAAGAAGCGCGTGATCGCCGAGACGGGTGCCGGTCAGCACGGTGTCGCGACCGCCACGGCCGCCGCCCTGCTCGATCTCGACTGCACGATCTACATGGGCGAGGAGGACACGCAGCGCCAGGCGCTCAACGTCGCGCGCATGCAGCTCCTCGGCGCGACCGTCGTCCCCGTCGCGATCGGCTCCCGCACGCTCAAGGACGCGATCAACGAGGCGCTGCGCGACTGGGTCGCGAACGTCGACACGACGCACTACCTGCTCGGCACGGTGACGGGCCCGCACCCGTTCCCCGAGATGGTGCGCGACTTCCACAAGGTCATCGGCGACGAGGCGCGCGCCCAGCTGCTCGACGAGACCGGCCGGCTGCCCGACGCGGTCGCGGCGTGCGTGGGCGGCGGGTCCAACGCGATGGGCATCTTCAACGCGTTCCTCGACGACCCCGAGGTCCGGCTCTTCGGGTTCGAGGCCGGCGGGGCCGGCGTCGACTCGGGTCGGCACGCCGCGCGGTTCTCGGGCGGGTCGCCCGGCGTGCTGCAGGGCACCCGCAGCTACCTGCTGCAGGACGAGGACGGCCAGACGCTGCCGAGCCACTCGGTGTCGGCCGGCCTGGACTACCCGAGCGTCGGCCCCGAGCACGCGTGGCTCCACGACATCGGGCGGGCGCAGTACCGCCCCGTGACGGACGACGAGGCGATGGACGCCTTCCGCGTGCTGTGCCGGACCGAGGGCATCATCCCGGCCATCGAGTCGGCCCACGCGCTCGCGGGCGCGATCCAGCTCGGTCGCGAGGCGGCCACGTGGTCGACCGACGGGCACGAGCCGGTGGTCCTGGTGAACCTGTCGGGGCGCGGGGACAAGGACGTCGCGACGGCCGCCGCGTGGTTCGGGCTCATCGAGGACGAGCCCGTGGTCAAGGCCGACGAGGGAGAGCAGCTGTGAGCACGACCCAGGTCCGCTCGTCGACCGGGGAGCGCCTGGACGCGCTGGCGACGGGGGAGTCGCCGCGGGCGGCCCTCGTCGGCTACCTGCCCGTCGGGTTCCCGTCGGTCCCGGGCTCGGCGCGCGCCGCGCGCACGATGGTCGAGGCGGGCGTCGACGTCGTCGAGCTCGGCATGCCCTACTCCGACCCGGTGATGGACGGCCCCGTCATCCAGCGGGCCGTCGACCACGCGCTCGCGCAGGGCACGCGCGTGCGCGACACGCTGCGGGTGGTCGAGCAGATCGCCGACGCCGGCGCCCCGGTCCTCGTCATGACGTACTGGAACCTCGTGCTGCGCTACGGCGTCGACGCCTACGCGCGCGACCTCGCGGCAGCCGGGGGAGCGGGCCTCATCACGCCGGACCTCGTCCCCGACGAGGCCGCGCAGTGGTTGGCGGCCGCCGACGACCACGCGCTCGACCGCGTCTTCCTCGTCGCGCCGAGCTCGACGCCCGAGCGCCTCGCCTCGACGGTCGCCGCGAGCCGCGGGTTCGTCTACGCGGCGTCGACCATGGGCGTCACGGGCGAGCGCACGACGGTCGGCGACCGTGCCGAGCAGCTCGTCGCCGACACCCGCGCGGCCGGCGCGCCGCGCGTCTGCGTCGGTCTCGGCGTGTCGCGGCCCGAGCAGGCGGCGCAGGTGGCCGCGTACGCGGACGGCGTCATCGTCGGGTCGGCGCTGGTACGGGCGCTGCTGGACGCACCCGACGAGTCGGCCGGGCTGGACGCGCTCGCGACGACCGTGGGCGGCCTGGCCGAGGGTGTGCGCTCGGCGCGCCGGGTGGCGCGGTGAGCGGGATCGTCGCGCTGGCGATCCCCAGCCCGTCGCAGGGCGTCTGGCACCTCGGGCCGTTCCCGCTGCGCGCCTACGCGATGGCGATCCTGCTGGGGATCGTCGTGGCGGTCGTGCTCACCCAGCGGCGCTGGCGCGAGCGCGGGGGCGACCCGGAGACGGTGCTCGACATCACGTACTGGGCCGTCCCGTTCGGGATCGTCGGCGGCCGGATCTACCACGTCGTGAGCTCGCCCGCGAAGTACTTCGGCGAGGGCGGCGACCCCTGGAAGGCGTTCGCGATCTGGGAGGGCGGTCTCGGCATCTGGGGCGCCGTCGCGTTCGGGGCCCTCGGCGCCTGGATCGGCTGCCGGCGTGCCGGCGTGCGCCTCGCGCCCTTCGCGGACGCGCTCGCGCCGGGCCTGATCATCGCGCAGGGCATCGGCCGGCTCGGCAACTGGTTCAACCAGGAGCTGTACGGCGGACCCACCACGCTGCCCTGGGGCCTGCAGATCGACGACGCGCACCTGCCCGCGGGCGCCGCGTCGGGCACGCTGTTCCACCCCACGTTCCTCTACGAGCTGCTGTGGAACTTCGCGGTGGCCGGTCTGCTCATCTACCTGGACCGACGCCGTCGGCTCGGCCACGGCCGGGTGTTCTGGCTGTACGTCGTGCTGTACACGGCTGGCCGGCTGTGGATCGAGCTGCTGCGCATCGACCCGGCGGAGACCGTCCTGGGGCTGCGCCTCAACGTCTGGACGTCGATCCTGGTGGGCCTCGGCGCGCTGGTAGCGTTCGTGGTGGTCGGGCGCCGGCATCCCGGACGTGAGACGACCCTCCTGCTGACACCCCCCACGACGCAGGACGACGAGGCGGACGCCTCCGAACCCACCCGGTGACGCCGGGCGGCCGGGCCCCGTCTCGTGAGAGGTGGGGAACCGACCCGCGCGCGGGCGGTATCGTCGCCTCACTGCACGGGCCGACGACGTCCCGGTACCCCCTTGTTCGTGCGATGCCCCGCCCCCGGGGACTGTGAGGACGGTGCGCTGATGTCGACGTCGCCCGTGAGCCCTGGCGCCCCCGTGGCGCCCTCCCGGCACGCGCTGTACGACCCGGCGGCCGAGCACGACGCGTGCGGCTTCGCCTGGGTCGCGACGCTGCGCGGCACCCCCGGCCGCGACATCGTCGACGCCGGTCTGACAGCCCTGCTCAACCTGGACCACCGCGGTGCGGTCGGTGCCGAGGAGGACAGCGGCGACGGCGCCGGCATCCTCACGCAGATCCCGGACGCGTTCCTGCGCGACGTGGTCGACGCCGACCTGCCGCCCGCGGGGCACTACGCGATCGGCATGGCGTTCCTGCCGCAGGACGACGACGCACGCGCCGAGGCCGTCGCCGCGGTCGAGGCGGTCGCGGCCGAGGAGAAGCTCGAGGTCCTCGCGTGGCGCGACGTCGTCGTCACCGCCGACCTCGTCGGGCCGACCGCGCGCGCCTCGATGCCGGTCTTCCGGCAGCTCGTCGTCGCCGACCCGTCGCGCGAGCTCGCGGGCATCGACCTGGACCGCCGGGCGTACCGGCTGCGCAAGCGCGCCGAGCGCGAGCACGGCGTGTACTTCGCGTCGCTGTCGGCGCGCACGATCACGTACAAGGGCATGCTGACGACCGCCCAGCTCGAGCCGTTCTTCGCGGACCTCTCCGACCCGCGGTACGCCTCCGAGATCGCGCTCGTGCACTCGCGCTTCTCGACCAACACGTTCCCGTCCTGGCCGCTCGCGCAGCCCTTCCGGATGATCGCGCACAACGGCGAGATCAACACCGTCAAGGGCAACCGGAACTGGATGGCGGCCCGGCAGGGCATGCTCTCCTCCGAGCTGCTGGGCGACCTCGAGCCGCTGCTGCCGGTGTGCACGCCGGGCGGGTCGGACTCGGGCAGCTTCGACGAGGTGCTCGAGCTGCTGCACCTCGCGGGTCGCTCGCTGCCGCACGCGATCATGATGATGATCCCGGAGCCGTGGGAGAACCACGCGCAGATGGACCCGGCGACGCGCGCGTTCTTCGAGTACCACTCGACGCTCATGGAGCCGTGGGACGGCCCCGCGGCGATGACGTTCACCGACGGCACGCTCATCGGCGCGGTGCAGGACCGCAACGGCCTGCGGCCGGGGCGCTACTGGGTGACCGAGGACGGCCTGGTCGTCTGCGCGTCCGAGGCCGGCGTGCTCGACCTCGACCCCGCGACGATCGTCGCGAAGGGTCGGCTCGAGCCGGGTCTGTTCTTCCTCGTCGACACCGGCCAGGGGCGCATCGTCGCCGACACCGAGGTCATGGCGCAGCTCGCGGCGCAGCGGCCCTACGGGCAGTGGGTGCAGGAGAACGTCGTGCGCCTCGAGCAGCTGCCCGAGCGCGAGCACGTCGCGCACTCCTCGGCGTCCGTGCGCCGCCGCCAGCGCGCGTTCGGGTACACCGAGGAGGAGCTCAAGATCCTCCTGACGCCCATGGCGTCGGCGGGCGCCGAGCCGCTCGGCGCGATGGGGTCGGACACGCCGGTCGCGGTGCTCTCGAAGCGTCCGCGCCTGCTGTTCGACTACTTCACGCAGATGTTCGCGCAGGTGACCAACCCGCCGCTCGACGCGATCCGCGAGGAGCTCGTCACCTCGATCGGCGGTGCGATCGGCCCCGAGCCGAACCTCCTCGAGGACGGTCCGGCGCACGCGCGCAAGGTGATGCTGCCGTTCCCGGTGATCGACAACGACCAGCTCGCGAAGATCGTGCACGTCGCCAAGGAGCCCGCGCTGGGCTTCCGGTCGACGACGATCCGCGGCCTGTACAAGGTCGACGGCGGGGGAGCGGCGCTCGAGAAGCGGCTCGAGCAGATCTTCGACGAGGTCGACCGCGCGATCGCCGACGGCGTGAGCTTCCTGGTGCTGTCGGACCGCAACTCCGACGCCGACCTCGCGCCGATCCCGTCGCTGCTGCTGCTGTCGGCGGTGCACCACCACACGCTGCGCCGGCACACCCGCACGCAGATCTCGCTGGTCGTCGAGGCCGGTGACGTGCGCGAGGTGCACCACGTCGCGCTGCTCGTCGGCTACGGCGCGGCCGCGGTGAACCCGTACCTCGCGATGGAGACGGTCGAGGACCTCGCGCGCAGCGGCTACCTGCCGGGCGTGGACGCCGAGAAGGCGGTCGCCAACCTCATCAAGGCGCTCGGCAAGGGCGTCCTCAAGGTCATGTCGAAGATGGGCATCTCGACGATCGCGTCGTACCGCGGCGCGCAGGTCTTCGAGGCCATCGGCCTGTCGCACGCGCTCGTCGACCGGTACTTCACCGGGACGACGAGCCGGCTGGGCGGCATCGGACTGGACGTCATCGCGGCCGAGGTCGCGGCACGCCACGCCGACGCGTACCCCGCGAGCGGCAACCGCCAGGCGCACCAGCGCCTCGCCGTGGGCGGCGAGTACCAGTGGCGGCGCGGGGGCGAGGAGCACCTGTTCGACCCCGAGACGGTGTTCCGGCTGCAGCACTCGACGCGCACGCGCCAGATGGACGTGTTCCGCGAGTACACGCACCGGGTCGACTCGCAGGCCGAGCGCCTGATGACGCTGCGCGGGCTGCTGCGCTTCAAGGAGGGCTCGCGCCCGCCCGTGCCGATCGACGAGGTCGAGCCGGTCAGCGAGATCGTCAAGCGGTTCAGCACCGGTGCGATGTCCTACGGGTCGATCTCCGCCGAGGCGCACGAGACGCTCGCGATCGCGATGAACCAGCTCGGTGCGAAGTCCAACACGGGCGAGGGCGGCGAGGACCCCGAGCGGCTGCACGACCCGCGTCGGCGCTCGGCGATCAAGCAGATCGCCTCGGGCCGGTTCGGCGTCACGAGCGAGTACCTCACCAACGCCGACGACATCCAGATCAAGCTCGCGCAGGGCGCCAAGCCCGGCGAGGGCGGTCAGCTGCCCGGCCACAAGGTGTACCCGTGGGTCGCGAAGACGCGTCACTCGACTCCCGGAGTCGGGCTCATCTCGCCGCCGCCGCACCACGACATCTACTCGATCGAGGACCTCGCGCAGCTCATCCACGACGCGAAGAACGCGAACCCGTCGGCGCGCATCCACACCAAGCTCGTCAGCGAGTTCGGCGTCGGGACGGTCGCCGCGGGCGTCGCCAAGGCGCACTCCGACGTCGTGCTCATCTCGGGCCACGACGGCGGCACGGGCGCGAGCCCGCTGACGTCGCTCAAGCACGCGGGCACGCCGTGGGAGATCGGGCTGGCCGAGACCCAGCAGACGCTCGTGCTCAACGACCTGCGCGACCGCGTCGTCGTCCAGGTCGACGGCCAGCTGAAGACCGGCCGCGACGTCGTGGTCGGCGCGCTGCTCGGCGCCGAGGAGTTCGGCTTCGCGACCGCGCCGCTGGTCGTGTCGGGCTGCATCATGATGCGCGTCTGCCACCTCGACACCTGCCCCGTGGGCGTCGCCACGCAGAACCCCGAGCTGCGCGCACGCTTCACGGGCAAGCCCGAGTTCGTGGTCGCGTTCTTCGAGTTCATCGCGCAGGAGGTCCGCGAGTACCTCGCGGCGCTCGGCTTCCGGTCGATCCAGGAGGCCGTCGGCCACGTCGAGATGCTCGACACGCGCCAGGCCGTCGACCACTGGAAGGCCGAGGGCCTGGACCTCGCGCCCGTGCTCGCGGTGCCGCAGCCCAAGCCGGGCTCGGCGCTGCACCAGGTCAAGACGCAGGACCACGGGCTCGACCGTGCGCTGGACAACCAGCTCGTGGCCCTCGCGGAGCCCGCGCTCGAGCGCGGCGAGAGCGTCCGCATCGACCTGCCCGTGCGCAACGTCAACCGCACGGTCGGCACGATGCTCGGGCACCACGTCACCAAGCGGTACGGAGGGCAGGGGCTGCCCGACGGCACGATCGACGTGACGCTGACCGGGTCGGCCGGGCAGTCGTTCGGCGCGTTCCTGCCGCGTGGCGTGACCCTGCGCCTGCACGGCGACGCGAACGACTACGTCGGCAAGGGGCTGTCGGGCGGTCGCATCGTGGTGCGCACCGACCACAGCTCGGTCCTCACCAGCGAGCACAACGTCATCGCCGGCAACGTCATCGGCTACGGCGCGACGAGCGGCGAGATCTTCCTGCGCGGGCTCGTCGGCGAGCGGTTCGGGGTGCGCAACTCCGGTGCGACGCTCGTCGTCGAGGGTGTGGGCGACCACGCGCTGGAGTACATGACCGGCGGCACGGTCGTCGTGCTGGGCCGCACGGGTCGCAACCTCGGGGCCGGGATGTCGGGCGGGACGGCGTACGTGCTCGACCTCGACCCGGACCTCGTCAACGTCGAGGCGGCGCGCGCGGGCGAGCTCCGTGTCGAACCGCTCGACGACGAGGACTTCGCGCTCGTCGAGCGTCTCCTGCGCACGCACGCCGAGGAGACCGGCTCCCCGGTCGCCGCCCAGCTGCTCGCGGACCCGGCGGCGACCCGCTCCCGGTTCACGCGTCTGCTGCCCGCCGAGTACGCCCGCGTCCGGCTCGCGCTCGCGAAGGCCGAGGCCGACGGCCTCGACCCGACCGCGCCCGGTGTGTGGGACCAGATCCTGGAGGTGGCCCGTGGCTGACCCCCGCGGTTTCCTGAAGGTGCGCGAGCGCGAGCTCCCGCCGAACCGCCCCGTCGAGGTGCGCCTGCGCGACTGGAAGGACGTGCACGCGCACCTCGAGGAGGGCCAGCCGTTCCTCAAGGAGCAGGCCGGGCGCTGCATGGACTGCGGCGTGCCGTTCTGCCACAACGGGTGCCCGCTCGGGAACCTCATCCCCGAGTGGAACGACCTCGTGTGGCGCGGGCAGTGGGCCGACGCGATCGACCGCCTGCACGCGACGAACAACTTCCCGGAGTTCACGGGCCGGATCTGCCCGGCGCCGTGCGAGTCGAGCTGCGTCCTGGGCATCAACCAGCCGCCCGTGACGATCAAGAACGTCGAGGTCTCGATCATCGACGAGGCGTTCGCGCGCGGGCTCGTCACGCCGCAGGTGCCGCAGCGGCTGACCGGGCACACCGTCGCCGTCGTCGGCTCGGGCCCCGCGGGCCTCGCGGCGGCGCAGCAGCTCACGCGCGCCGGTCACACGGTCGCGGTCTACGAGCGGGACGACGAGATCGGCGGGCTGCTGCGGTACGGCGTGCCCGACTTCAAGCTCGAGAAGGTCCACATCGACCGTCGCCTGGAGCAGATGCGCGCCGAGGGCACGCGGTTCCGTCCCGGCGTGGCCGTCGGCCGCGACGTCACGTGGGTCCAGCTGCAGGCCCGTTACGACGCGATCGTCGTCGCGACCGGCGCCACGGTGCCGCGCGAGCTGCGGGTGCCCGGCGCCGGGCTCGACGGCGTGCACGCCGCGATGGAGTACCTCCACCAGGCCAACGCGGTCGCCGCGGGCAAGGAGGTCGCCGACCAGATCACGGCCGCGGGCAAGCACGTCGTCATCATCGGCGGCGGCGACACCGGCTCGGACTGCCTCGGCACGGCGCTGCGGCAGGGTGCCGCGTCGGTGACGACGCTCGCGATCGGCAAGCAGCCGCCGACCGAGCGTCCCGCGCACCAGCCCTGGCCCACCGACCCCGTGCTGTTCGAGGTGTCGTCCTCGCACGAGGAGGGCGGCGAGCGCACCTACCTCGCGTCGACGGTCGGCTTCCTGCCCGGCGAGGGCGAGGACGCGGGACGCGTGCGCGGCCTGCGGCTGGCGACCACCGAGTACCTCCCCGACGGTCGTCGCGAGCCCACCCCGGGCACCGAGCGCGACGTCCCCGCCGACCTCGTGCTCGTCGCGATGGGCTTCACCGGCCCGGAGACCGAGCAGCTCACCGACCAGCTCGGCGTCGAGGTCACGCCGCGCGGCGCGGTGGCGCGTGACGACGAGTTCGCCACGACCGTGCCGGGCGTGTTCGTCGCCGGCGACGCCGGTCGCGGCCAGTCGCTCGTCGTCTGGGCGATCGCCGAGGGCCGGGCCGCCGCGGCGGCCGTCGACGCCTACCTGTCCGGCACCTCCGAGCTGCCCGCCCCGGTGGCGGCCGGCACCGTGGCGCTGCGACCCTGACCCTGTCCCCCCGACCCACCCTCCCCGGTCGGGCGTACCCGCAGGCCGGGTCCGTCGACCGGGACGTCCGGCCTGCGGCCGAAATCCAGGAAGGCATAGTCTCGAGCCATGCGTAGAGCCAAGATCGTCTGCACCATCGGTCCGGTGACCGAGTCCCCCGAGCAGGTCCAGGCCCTCGTCGACGCCGGTATGGACGTCGCGCGCCTGAACCGCAGCCACGGTGACACCGAGGTGCACAAGCGCGTGTACGACAACGTGCGCGCCGCGGCGAAGGCCTCCGGTCGCTCGGTGGCCGTCCTCGTCGACCTGCAGGGCCCCAAGATCCGTCTGGGCCGCTTCATCGACGGCAAGCACGACCTCGCGGTCGGCGACGTCTTCACCATCACGACGGACGACGTCGAGGGCACCAAGGAGCGCGTCTCGACGACGTTCAAGGGCCTGCCCGGCGACGTGAAGCCCGGCGACCCGATCCTCATCGACGACGGCAAGGTGCTCGTGCGCGTCACGGCCGTCGAGGGCAACGACGTCGTCACGCGGGTCGAGGTCCCCGGCCCCGTGTCGAACAACAAGGGCCTCAACCTGCCCGGCGTCGCGGTGTCCGTGCCGGCCATGAGCGACAAGGACGAGGAGGACCTGCGCTGGGCCCTCAACGTCGGCGCCGACCTCATCGCCCTGTCGTTCGTGCGCAGCGCGGCCGACTACGACGACGTGCGCCGGATCATGGAGGAGGAGGGCCGGGTCGTCCCGGTCATCGCCAAGATCGAGAAGCCGCAGGCCGTCGAGAACCTCGCCGAGATCGTCCAGGCGTTCGACGGCATCATGGTCGCCCGCGGCGACCTGGGCGTCGAGCTGCCGCTCGAGCAGGTCCCGCTCGTCCAGAAGCGCGCGGTCGAGCTGGCCCGCCGCAACGCCAAGCCCGTCATCGTGGCCACGCAGGTCCTCGAGTCCATGATCACGAGCCCGCGCCCGACGCGGGCCGAGGCCTCGGACTGCGCCAACGCGGTGCTCGACGGCGCGGACGCGGTCATGCTCTCGGGCGAGACCAGCGTCGGCGACTTCCCGATCGAGGCCGTGCGCACGATGGCGCGGATCATCGAGAGCACCGAGGAGCTCGGCCGTGAGCGCATCGCGCCGCTCGGCTCGGTGCCGTCGACGCGCGGTGGCGCGATCACGCGTGCCGCCGCCGAGATCGGCGAGCGCATCGGCGTGAAGTACCTCGTGACGTTCACGCAGTCGGGCGACTCGGCCCGCCGCATGTCGCGCCTGCGCTCGTCGATCCCGCTGCTCGCGTTCACGCCGGAGGAGTCGGTGCGCAGCCGGCTGTCGCTGTCGTGGGGTGTGCAGACCTACCAGGTGCCGTCGGTCGAGAGCACCGACTCGATGGTCAGCCAGGTGGACCAGACGCTGCGCGCCAACGGCCTCGCCGAGGTCGGCGACTACGTCGTCGTCGTCGCGGGCACCCCCGTGGGCGTGGTCGGCTCGACCAACACGGTCGTGGTCCACAAGATCGGTGACGAGGAGGCGGCGCGCACGCGCATCGCCTGAGTCGCTCGACCGCACGACGGCCGCCGCCCCGCACGGGGCGGCGGCCGTCGTCGTCCCCCGCGCGGACGGAGGTGCGCGCCTGCGTTCTGGCAGCATGGCCGGGGTGACCCTCCCCACGACGCCGCCGGCCCGCACCGACCTCGGCGGGCCGGCGTATGCGTCGTGGCTCGCTCGGGTGCTCGCCTTCGCGATGGACTCGGGCCTGCTGGCGCTCGCGGTGTGGCTCGCGGCACCCGGTGCGGCGGTACCCGCGCCGTGGCCCGGTCTGCCGTCCTGGGGCGCCGGTGACGACGCCGCGCGCGGACCTGCGGCGTGGACCGTCGCCGCCGTGCTGGTCGTGCAGCTGGCGCTGCAGGCGTGGACGGGTGCCACGATCGGCAAGCGCGCCGTCGGCGTCGTGGTCCTCGACGACCGGACCGGACGGCCGCTGGGGATGCTGCGCACGCTGTGGCGCCAGCTGCTGCACCTGCTCGACGCGATCCTCCTCGTCGGGTACCTCCGGCCCGTCTGGCACGCGCAGCGTCGGACGTTCGCCGACTCGCTCGCGCGCAGCGTCGCGGTCAGCGACCCGTGGCCGACCGCGTGGCGCCCGGTCGACC
>NZ_LNTD01000229.1 GCF_001462455.1 Cellulomonas sp. B6 | reverse complement strand
GAAGAAGGGTGCCTGCTCGTCGTCGTCCGGGTCCTGGGTGGGCTCGTCGGCCCAGCCGCGCGCGGCGAGGTCGGCAGCCAGCGCGTCGCGCGGTGCACCGCCGAACGTCTCCCTCAGCTCGGTGCGCCGGCGCGGGGCCGTCGCGCGCAGCGCCTCGAGGTCGACGTCGCCGACGAGCGCGTCGAGCAGCTCGGCCTCGCGCTCGGCGACACCGGCCCGGAAGTCGTCGCGCGCCGCGCGCAGCGCACGCGTCACGCGCAGCGCGCCGTCGACCGCCTCGGCCGAGCCGGCCGGCGCGTAGGTCTCGACGAGCCGACGTCCCTGCCGCACCACGACCACCGTGAGCGCGACGCCCACGCCGACCCAGAACAGCCGCCTCATCGGCTGCCGCCCCCGCGCAGACCCGCCAGCGCGCGCCGGACGCCGTAGGAGAACGCCGCGACCTTGAGCAGCGGTGCGCCGACGGTCGCGGTGACGAGCGAGGTGAGGGCGGAGACGTTCTCGCCGACCTGCGCGGCCGCGGTGGTGACGGTGTCGACCTTGTCCATCTGCGTGGCCGACGACGCGACGACCTTGGCGGTCTCGTCGAGCACCGGCAGCGAGTGGTCGGTCAGCTCCCGGACCGACGTCCGCGCCTCGTCGAGCACGCTCCCGAGCTTGAGCAGCGGGACCGCCAGCAGCCCGACGAGCAGCACGAACGCGATCGCGGCGATGAGTCCCGCGACGTCACCGAGCATGGATGCGTCCCCTCCTGTCGCACGTCGCCGGGACCGGCGCCGCGCACTCCACGTGGCGCGACGACCCGCGCCGCGACCTGCGCCACCCTACCCGCCGGCGCCGTGCCGTCCGCGCCCCTGCCGGGCGCGTGCCGCAGGAGCACCGCACGGCGCAGAGACGCGGACGCCCCGCGGCGCAGCAGCGCGGCGGGGCGTCCGTGGCAGGCGGATCAGCGGGCGTAGTACTCGACGACCAGCTGGACCTCGCACGTCACGGGGACCTCGGCGCGCTTGGGGCGGCGCACGAGCGTGGCACTGAGCTTCTCGAGCTGGACCTCGAGGTAGCCCGGGAGCGTCGGAAGCACGTCGCGGTGGGCACCGGCGGCGGCCACCTGGAAGGGCACGGTCGCCTGCGACTTGGGCTTGATCTGGATGGTCTGGCCCTCGGCGACGCGGAAGGACGGACGGTCCACGATCTTGCCGTCGACCAGGACGTGGCGGTGCGTGACCGTCTGACGCGCCTGAAGGATCGTGCGGGCGAAGCCGGCGCGCAGCACCAGGGCGTCGAGGCGCGTCTCGAGGTCCTCGACGAGCGCCTCACCGGTCAGGCCCGGGGCCTTGCGGGCGTTCTCGTAGGCCTTGGCGAGCTGCTTCTCGCGCAGCGCGTACTGGGCGCGCAGACGCTGCTTCTCGCGCAGCCGGACGGCGTAGTCGGACTCGGTGCGACGACGCGCACGGCCGTGCTCGCCCGGGGGGTAGGGGCGCTTCTCGAAGTGCTTGACGGCCTTGGGCGTCAGGGCCAGGCCGAGCGCGCGGCTCAGGCGGACCTGGCGACGCGAGCGGGTCACGTTGCTCACAGCGGTACTTCCTGTCGTGTCTCGTGACGATCACACCCACGTACCGGACGAGGTCCGGACGGACGGGACGCCCGGCGGGTGCGGGGCCGACCTCGGTGCACCCGGCACGGAACACGGGTGCGGGCTGAGGCCCCAGGGATGTCACCCGCGCGTCGAGCGTCAGGCAACCCCGCGATGCTACCCGCCGGGGGCCACGAGCGGAAATCCCGTCGTGGCCGCCCCGGCGAGGACCCGCTCAGGCCGCGAAGCGGGCCGTGGAGCAGAACGGCGCACCCGAGCCGTTGGAGTAGCCCCGGAACTGCATCGCGTTGTGCGTCCTGGGACCGTACTCCCCGTCGGCCGTCAGCCCGAGCCGCTTCTGGACGGCCACCAGGGCCGCGCGGGTCCCCGCGCCGAAGATGCCGTCCACGGCGATGGCCTGCCCGTAGCAGCCCTTGAGCGAGTCCTGCAGGTAGCGGACCGCCGCGCCCTGGTTGCCCTGCACCAGGTAGCAGCTGTTGGTGCCGTTCGTCGACGAGTACGGCACCCCGATGTTGCCCTCGCGCGGGTCGTAGGTGTTGCAGGGGCCGTACGCCGCCGACGCGGGCGCCGCGGCGACCAGGCCGAGCCCCGCGGCGAGGACGAGCGCGAACGTGCTGGACAGGAGACGCTGACGCGACATGGGAGAGCTCCGTGGGATCGGTGCGCTCACCGGGCGCCCCGTCGTCGTCGGCAGGACCACGTCCGCAGACCCCCGGTGACGGACACCAGCAGTCAAGCAGGGTCGGGGCACGCGCACCCCGCACTCGGACGACCGACCTGGAGGACGCCCGTCAGCCGTCGCCGAGGATCGCGCGGACGCGTGCCAGCCGCTCCGACACCGAACGCTCGAAGCCGCGGTCCGACGGCTCGTAGTAGCGCGCGCCCACGAGCTCGTCGGGCAGGTACTGCTGCGCGGCGACCGCGTGCGGCGCGTCGTGCGCGTACACGTAGCCCTTGCCGTGGCCGAGGCCCTTCGCACCCGCGTAGTGCGCGTCGCGCAGGTGCGCCGGGACGGAGCCGATGCGCCCCGCCCGCACGTCCTCCATCGCGCGGTTGATGCCCGCGTAGGACGCGTTCGACTTGGGCGCCGTGGCGACGTGCACGACCGCCTGCGCGAGGATGATCCGCGCCTCCGGCATGCCGATGAGCGCGACCGCCTGGGCGGCCGCGACCGCGGTCTGCAGCGCGCTCGGGTCCGCCATGCCGACCTCCTCCGACGCGGCGATGACGACGCGCCGGGCGATGAACCGCGGGTCCTCCCCCGCCGCGACCATGCGCGCCAGGTAGTGCAGCGCGGCGTCGACGTCGGACCCGCGCATGGACTTGATGAACGCGCTGACCACGTCGTAGTGCTGGTCCCCGTCGCGGTCGTACCGGACCGCCGCGACGTCGATCGCTCGCTCCATCGTCGCGAGGTCGACGACCGCCGGCTCCCCCGGGTCCGTGTCGGGGTCGCGGTCCCCCAGGGCCGCTCCCGCGGCCGCCTCGAGGATCGTCAGCGCCTTGCGCGCGTCCCCGCCCGCCAGCCGCAGCAGGTGCTCGGCCGCCTCGTCGACGAGGGTGACCGACCCGTCCAGTCCGCGCTCGTCCTCGACCGCGCGCTCCACGAGGGAGCGCACGTCGTCGGTGGTCAGCGGCTGGAGCGTCAGCAGGAGCGAGCGCGAGAGCAGCGGCGAGTTCACCGAGAAGGACGGGTTCTCCGTCGTGGCCGCCACCAGCGTCACCCAGCGGTTCTCGACGCTCGGGAGCAGCGCGTCCTGCTGCGCCTTGGTGAAGCGGTGCACCTCGTCGATGAACAGCACGGTCTCCGACCCGTCGGCGGCCAGCCGGCGCCGCGCGTCCTCCACCACCGCGCGGACGTCCTTGACCCCGGCGGTCACGGCGGACAGCTCGACGAAGCGTCGTCCCGACGTGGCCGCCACGAGGTACGCGAGCGTCGTCTTGCCGGTGCCCGGCGGCCCCCACAGGATCACCGACGAGGGTGCGGCACGCCGCGTCGCCTCGTCGTGCGGCTCGACGAGGCGACGCAACGGCGAGCCCGGGACGAGCAGGTGAGCCTGCCCGGCCACCTCCGCGAGCGTACGCGGACGCATGCGCACCGCGAGCGGGGCACCGGCGGAGGGCGCGGGCAGCCCCTGCGCGGTCGACGTGACCGCGTCGAACAGGTCCATGCGGCGAGCCTACGCACCCCCACCGACGCGGCGCGGCGCGCCCGGCCGCCGACGCCCGACGGCACGGGACGTGCGCGAGCCCGTGACGACCTGCGAGCATGACCCGCGTGTTCGCACGCCTGGGTCGCTCGGTCGCCCACCACCCGCGCCTGACGGTCGTCGTCTGGCTGGTCCTCACGGTCGCCGGCTACGCCCTGGCCGTGCAGGGCCTGCACGGCGAGAACCTCTTCGACCGCATGAGCACCGGTGCGCCGGGCGTGCCCGGCGCCGAGTCGACGCGCGGGCAGCAGATCCTCGCGGCGGAACGGACCACCGGGCCGAGCGTCAACCTCGTGCTGTCGGGCGTCGACCCCGCCGACCCCGACGTAGGACCGGCGCTCGAGCCCGTGCGCGCCGAGCTGGCGGCCGTCGACGGCGTCGCGGCGGTGATCGACCCGTACGTGCTCCCCGGCGGGGCCACGAGCCCGGCCGCCGCACCCCTGCTCGCGCAGGACGGTGACGGCTTCCTCGTGGTCGTCGAGCTGGCGCCCGACCTGGACGAGGACGCCCAGACCACCGCGCTCGCGCAGGTCGAGGACCGGCTGCGCGCGGTCCCCGAGGACCTGGGCACGGTCGCGCCCGACGCGCGCGGCGTGGTCGGCGCCGAGCACCTGATCGTCCAGGAGATCACGCACCAGGTCGAGCAGGACCTGCGCACGGGCGAGCTCGTCGCGCTGCCGGTCGCGCTGCTGATCATGGTCGTCGTCTTCGGCGGCTTCCTCGCGGCCGCCATGCCGATGGCCGGCGCGCTCGCCTCGATCGCCGGAGGGCTCGGCGGCCTGCTGGCGATGACGTACGTGATGGACGTCGACGCGTCGGTCGTCAACGTCGTGACGGTGCTGGGCCTCGGGTTGTCGATCGACTACGGCCTGCTGGTCGTGTCGCGGTTCCGCGAGGAGCTGCACCGGCTCGTCGACACCGACGGCGGGCAGTCGAGCCGGCGACGTCGCGGCGACGGCCCCGTGGTCGTCGCGGTCGAGCGCACGATGGCGACCGCCGGACGCACGGTCGTGTTCTCCGCGGTCACGGTCGCCGTCTCGATCGCCGGCCTGCTCGTCTTCCGCCCCGACATCCTGCGGGCGATCGGTGCGGGCGGGGTCGTGGTCGTGCTCGTCGCGGTCGCGACGGCCGTGACCCTGGTCCCGGCGCTCCTGACGATGACGGGCCGCCGGCTCGTGCGTCCGGGGCTGCTGTCCCGGCTCCCGGTCCTGCGGCGCGCCTCGGACGTGCAGCGCGAGGAGGGCGCGTTCTCGGCGCTCGCGTCGCGCGTGCAGCGGCACCCGTGGTGGGTCATGCTCGGGTCGGTCGTGCTGCTCGCGCTGCTCGCGGCCCCCGCGCTGCGCACGGAGCTGCGCATCAGCGGCCTCGAGCTCCTCCCGTCCGGGACCTCGCAGCGCGAGTACGTCGCCGAGCTCGAGCAGAACTACCCGGCCGCGGCCTCCCCCGCCGTCACGGTCGTGGCCGCGACGTCGCTCGAGGACGCGAGCGCGTGGGCGGCACGTCTCGCGGAGCTGCCCGACGTCGCCTCGGTCGACCCGCCGGCGCCTCTCGGCGCGTACGTCGTGATCGGGGTGCGCGCCGCGACCGACGACCCGGGAGGGGCCGTCGCGGCCGACGTCGTCCGCGAGGTGCGCGCCTCCGACGTGCCGTTCGATCGGTGGGTCGTCGGCCAGGCGGCGTCGCAGATCGACTTCACGGCCTCGCTCGTCGCCCGAGCGCCGCTCGCCCTCGGCATCGTCGGGGTCGCGACGTTCGTGCTGCTCTTCCTCATGACGGGCTCCGTCGTCATCCCGGTGAAGGCGTTGCTGACCAACGCGCTGTCGATCCTCGCGGCGCTCGGCGTCATGGTGTGGGGCTTCCAGGAGGGGCACCTCGAGGGGCTGCTCGGCTTCGAGTCGCCCGGGGGCATCGAGACGTACGTGCTCGCCCTCGTCGTCGCGTTCGCGTTCGGGCTCGCCATGGACTACGAGGTGTTCCTGCTCTCGCGCGTCAAGGAGCTGCACGACGAGGGGATGCCCACCGACGCCGCCGTCCGGCTGGGGCTGCAGCGCTCCGGGCGCATCATCACGTCCGCCGCGGCGATCATCGTCGTGGTGTTCGCGGGCTTCGTCGCGGGCGACCTCGTGGTCATCAAGGAGGTCGGGCTCGCCCTCGCGGTGGCCGTGCTCATCGACGCGACGATCGTCCGGCTGCTGCTCGTGCCCGCGACCATGACCGTGCTCGACCGCGTCAACTGGTGGGCGCCGGGCCCGCTGCGCCGGCTGTACGACCGGTTCGCGATCCTCCACTGACACGCGTCACCCCCGCGGCCCACGCGCGCTCCGGGGACGCCCTGGTAGGCAGGACGCATGCACGAGGTCGCACCGTCACGACTCGTCCCCACCGACCCCCGGGCCTACCGACGGCTGCGCCGGCGAGCGCGTGCGTGGACGGCCGTCGTCGTGGCCGTGGTCGCGACCACCGTCGCCGAGATCGCGCTGCGGGTCGGTTCGTACGACCCGCAGACGCAGGCCTCGGCCGCGTCGACCTTCTTCCACGCCGCGCTCGTGCTCGCGTGCCTCGTCCCCGTGCTGTGGTTCCAGTGGCGCCGCTCGTTCCGCGCACGCCCGCAGCGCCTGTCGGTCCACGACGGCGACGGCGCGTGGATCGGCGTCCCCGAGCTCGACGAGCCACCTCGTCCGCACCTCACCCTCGGAGCGGACGGGCCGGCCCAGCACCGCTGGTGAGCGTGCGACGGGGTCAGGGGCGGTCGGCGCCCGGCGGGCCGTAGCCGGCGTTCTCGGCGTCCACGGCGAAGCCCAGGGACGCGTAGACGCGCCGCGCGGCGACGTTGTCCGCGTACATGCCGAGCGAGACCCACGGCGCCCCCGCGGCGAGCGCGGTCCGCGTCGCGACGGCGGTGAGCGCCGTCCCGAGCCCTCTCCCGCGCGCGGCGGGCACGACGCCCAGGCCGTGCAGGTGCACCGACCGCGCTCGGTCCACGCCGCCGCGCCACGCGACCCCGATCACGCCGAGCAGGTCGTCGTCGGTCCCGACCCCCCACCACGCCGCGTCGTCGTCGGCACCCGGCCGTGCCTGCGTCGTGGGGTTCGCGGCGTCCAGGCACGCACCGATCGCCGCGCCGTCACGCACCGGGTCGAGCGCGCGCACGGCGTCCTCGCCCGCGACACGGGTCGGGGCGGTGGCGGTCGTCAACCGGTCCCACGACGTGCGGGGCACGACGCCCGCCGCGGCGAGGACCTCGGGCGGGACCGGCACGTCGCGGGGCGCGGTCACCCAGCGTGCGCCCGACGCGTGCGCCACCAGCGCGGGCGCGAGCAGCACGCCGAGCGACCCCGTGTCGCCGAACGCCCAGACCGCCGGCCCCGCACCGACGTCGCGCACGAGGACCGCCGCGTGGTCGTCGGCCGCAACGACGCGCGCCGAGGCCCAGCGCTCCCGGTCGGACAGGACGTCACGCCGGGAGCGCAGGGCCGCGGGCAGCCGGGCCAGGAGCCCGTCGGTCACGCCGAGGCGGGTGCCTCGGGCGCCGCGTCCGCCGCCTTCGGCTGCTTCGGCCTCGCGTCGACGCCGGTCTCGCGGCGCTGCTCGACGGAGATCGGCGCGGGCGCACCCGTGAGCGGGTCGTAGCCGCCACCCGACTTCGGGAACGCGATGACCTCGCGGATCGACTCCGAGCGCGTCAGCAGGGCCGTGATGCGGTCCCAGCCGAACGCGATGCCGCCGTGCGGCGGGGCGCCGAACTGGAACGCGTCGAGCAGGAAGCCGAACTTCTCCTGGGCCTCCTCGGGGCCGATGCCCATGACCTCGAAGACGCGCTGCTGCACGTCGCGGCGGTGGATACGGATCGAGCCGCCGCCGATCTCGTTGCCGTTGCAGACGATGTCGTACGCGTACGCGAGGGCCGCGCCCGGGTCCTGCTCGAAGCGGTCGACCCACTCGGGCGTCGGCGACGTGAACGCGTGGTGCACCGCGGTCCAGGCCCCGCCGCCGACCGCGACGTCGTCGTCCTCGCCCGTGGGCTTGAACAGCGGCGCGTCCACGACCCACACGAAGGACCACGCGTCCTCGTCGATCAGCCCGCCGCGGCGGCCGATCTCGAGGCGCGCCGCTCCGAGCAGCGCACGCGCCTCGGACTGCTTGCCCGCGGCGAAGAACACCGCGTCGCCGGGCTGTGCGCCGACCGCGGCGGCCAGACCGGCCCGCTCGGCGTCGGTGATGTTCTTGGCGACGGGGCCGGCGAGCTCGCCGTCCTCCCCGACCGTGACGTAGGCCAGCCCCTTGGCGCCGCGCTGCTTGGCCCACTCCTGCCACGCGTCGAACCCGCGACGGGGCGTGCTCGCGCCGCCCGGCTGGACGACCGCGCCGACGTACGGCGCCTGGAACACCCGGAACGGCGTGTCGGCGAAGTACGACGTGAGGTCCGTCAGCTCGAGCCCGAAGCGCAGGTCGGGCTTGTCGGTGCCGTACCGCTCCATGGCGTCGGCGTAGGTCATGCGCGGGATCGGCGTGCTGATCTCGTGGCCGATGAGCCGCCACAGCGCGGTGAGGACGGCCTCGGCGAGCTCGATGACGTCGTCCTGGTCCACGAAGCTGGCCTCGACGTCGAGCTGCGTGAACTCGGGCTGCCGGTCGGCACGGAAGTCCTCGTCGCGGTAGCAGCGGGCGATCTGGTAGTACCGCTCGAGCCCGCCCACCATGAGCAGCTGCTTGAACAGCTGCGGAGACTGCGGCAGCGCGTACCAGCTGCCCGGGGCGAGTCGCGCGGGCACCACGAAGTCGCGCGCGCCCTCGGGCGTCGAGCGCGTGAGCGTCGGGGTCTCGACCTCGACGAACCCGCGGTCGTCGAGCACGCGGCGCGCCGCCTGGCTGACCTGGGCGCGCAGGCGCAGCGCACGCGCCGGGCCCTGCCGGCGCAGGTCGAGGTAGCGGTAGCGCAGCCGCGCCTCCTCGCCGACCGGCTCGTCGACCGACGCGGACACCTGGAAGGGCAGCGGCGCGGACTCGTTCAGCACGACGACGTCGTGCGCGACGACCTCGACCTCACCGGTCGCGAGGTTCGCGTTCTCGTTGCCGTCGGGCCGGCGCCCGACCTCGCCGGTGACCTGCAGCACGTACTCGGCCCGCAGGCCGTGCGCGACCGCCTCGTCGCGGATGACGACCTGGGCGATGCCCGATGCGTCCCGCAGGTCGACGAACGCCACGCCGCCGTGATCGCGCCGCCGGTCCACCCAGCCCGTGAGGGTGACGGTGGTGCCGATGTGCTCGGCTCGCAGCGAGCCGGCGGTGTGGGTGCGCAGCACGGGAGGAGGTCCTTCGGATCGGGTGCACGACGCCCGGTCGGGCGTCCGGACGATCCTAGTCGCGGGACGAGCGGCGGACCGCACCCTCGCGCCGGCACGCCGCGGGCGCGGCCGCACGCGACGTGCGCGGTGGCGCGCTCGGGTCGCACGACCCGGCCGGACCGCATGGCCTCAGAAGAGCGTCGGGACCGGCACGCGGTCCTGCGCCGAGGTGCTCGCCACCGCCGCCGGCGCACCGCCGGCCCGGGCACGCCAGGCCCGCCGGTCGTCGCCGGACCCGAAGCCGTGCCGCGCCAGCAGCGGCGCGACGCGCGCGTCGAGCCAGCGCTGGTAGTCGCGGGGCACGTACGCGCCGTCGCCGTACAGGCGCTGGTACCGCGGCAGCAGCGCGGGACGGTGGGTGCGCAGCCAGTCCCCCGTCACCGCCTTGACGGCACCGCGCAGGTGCAGCGCGAGGACGGTCACGGACGTGGCACCCGCGTCGCGCAGCGCGCGCAGCAGCGCGTCCAGGTGCTCCTCGTCGTCCGTCAGCCACGGCAGCACCGGCGCGACCAGCACACCGCACTCCAGCCCGGCCTCACGTGCCGCGCGCACGAGGTCGAGCCGCGCGCGAGGCGTCGGCGTACCGGGCTCGAGCGCCGCCTGCAGCTGCTCGTCGACCGTCGCGAGCGACACGCTGACCGCGACGGCTCCGCCCGCGGCGACGACGTCGCCCAGCTGGGGCAGGTCGCGGCGCAGCAGCGTCCCCTTGGTCAGGACGGACAGCGGCGTGCCCGAGCCCGCGAGCGCGTCGATGATCCCGGGCATGAGCCGGTAGCGCCCCTCGGCGCGTTGGTACGGGTCGGTGTTGGTGCCGAGCGCGACGTGCTCGCGTCGCCAGGACGAGCGGGCGACCTCGGCCCGGAGCACCTCGACGACGTTGGTCTTGACGACGATCTGCGTCTCGAAGTCACGGCCCGCGTCGAGGTCGAGGTACTCGTGCGTGGGGCGCGCGAAGCAGTAGGCGCACGCGTGCAGGCAGCCGCGCATCGGGTTGACGGTCCACCGGAACGGCACCGCCGAGGCGTCGGGCACGCGGTTGAGCGCGCTGCGGCACAGCACCTCGTGGAAGGTCACGCCCGCGAAGTCGGGCGTGCGGACGCTGCGCACGAGGCCGGGCAGCGTCCGCAGCTCGAGGCCGGGCAGCGCACCGGCGTCGACCTGCTGGGTCTTCTGCCCGTCCCATCGCACGCACCGAGTCGAACACGTGTTCGAACGACTGTCAACGGGGCGGGCCGATGCGGACGTCGACCGCCGTCACCGACGGGGCGGCGGGCGCGGACGAGAACCCGAACCGCACGGGCGGGTCGACGGGACGCAGCGGTCCGAGCCGGCGCCCGCCCCAGGCCGCGTCGAGCGCGACGACGGCGTGCTGGTCGCGCGCGCCGTACGTCTCGCGTGAGCCGTCGCGTCCGGTGCCACGGGTCCGCACGCCCGGCACGAGCAGCCCCGCCACGGCGTCGACCGCCGGCGCGGCCGCCGGGAGGTCGACGAGCCGCGGCGGCAGCGCGCGCAGCACGACGCCGACGGCGGTGCGCCCGCCGACCGTGAGCCGCGCGTCGAGCGGTCCGGCCACGACGGTCCAGGTGCGGCCGCGCTCGTCGGGCACGACGCGGACGTCGACCAGGTGGACGGCGTCGAACGTGTAGAGCCGCTGGACGAGGTCCGCGACCGCGGGGCGTGGTGCGAGCAGGACGCGCGTGCCGTCGGGCCGCTCGACCATGACGTCCGCGAACGGGCCGAGGGGTGAGCGCAGCCATCGCCCGACGACCACGCGCGTCCCCTCGGCGCTGCCGACGCCGGCGATGTGCCCACGCAGCGTGAGCGGTCCGGCGGCGGGGTCGATCGCACGTGGGCTCACGCGCACACGCTAGGCACCCGGAGCCCGGACCGCGCGGCGGACCCTCGCCGACGGTCACGGCGGCCGATCGCGAGGTGGAGCGGCAGCGGTCGGGCGAGCGGCGGGCAGCCGCTGCGGCTCAGCCGGCGACGACGCGCGGCAGCAGGTCCTCGGCGGGCGGCGTCCACGACGCGGCGTCGGCGGCGACCTGCTCGCCCGAGCGGATGTCCTTGACCTCGTCGACCCGCGACGCGCCGTCGTCGGTGTCGTCGCCGACGAACCACACGTACGGGATGCCGCGGCGGTCGGCGTGCCGGATCTGCTTGCCGAACTTCGCGGCGCTCGGGGCGACCTCGGTCGGCACGCCCCGGGCGCGCAGCGCGGCGGCCACGGCGTCCGACGCGGCGCGGCGCTCCTCGCTCGTGACGGCGACGAGCACGGCGGTCGGCACGGACCGCGTCGCGCGCACGAGCCCGGCCGACAGCAGACGGGACACCAGGCGCGAGACGCCGATCGACAGCCCGACGCCGGGGTAGGTGGTCGCGCCGTCCGACGCGAGCGTGTCGTACCGCCCGCCCGAGCAGATCGACCCGAGGTCCTCGTGACCGACGAGCACGGTCTCGTAGACCGAGCCGGTGTAGTAGTCGAGGCCGCGCGCGATGCGCAGGTCGGCGACCAGCACGCCCGGGGCGCGCTCGGCCGCGGCGGCCACGAGCGCGCCGAGCTCGGCGAGGCCCTCCTCGAGGAGCTCGGTCGACGCGTCGTGGCGCGCCGCGAGCGCGCGCACGCGGTCGACGACGGTGAGGTCCTCGCCGTGCACCGCCGCGAGCTCGAGGCACGCCGCGGCCTGCGCGGGGGTGGCACCCGCCTCGGAGACGAGCAGCTCGGCGACGGCGTCGGCGCCGATCTTGTCGAGCTTGTCGATGCCGCGCAGCACGGCCTCGACGTCCTCGAGGCCCAGCCCGCGGTAGAAGCCTTCGGCGACCTTGCGGTTGTTCACGAGGATCCGCACGGGCGGCACGCCGAGCTCGCGCAGCGCACCGAGCGCGTCGGCCATCACCAGGGGCAGCTCGACCTCGTAGTGGTAGGGCAGCGCGCCGGCGCCCACCACGTCGATGTCAGCCTGCACGAACTCGCGGAAGCGACCGTCCTGGGGGCGCTCACCCCGCCACACCTTCTGGATCTGGTAGCGCCGGAACGGGAACGCGAGGTGCCCGGCGTGCTCGAGCACGTACCGCGCGAACGGCACGGTGAGGTCGAAGTGCAGGCCGAGCTGACCGGCCCGCTCGGCGGGCGCGTCGGGCTCCTCCTGCAGGCGCCGCAGCACGTAGACCTCCTTCGAGGTCTCCCCCTTGCGCAGCAGCTGGTCGAGGGGCTCGACCGCGCGCGTCTCGATCCCGGCGAACCCGTGGAGCTCGAACGTGCGGCGCAGCACGTCGAGCACGTGCTGCTCGACGATGCGCCCGTCGGGCAGCCACTCGGGGAATCCGGACAGGGGTGTGGGTCGCGCCATGCCCCGATGATCCCAGACGCACCGGCCCCGTCACGCACGCCCGGACGGACGGACCCGCTCAGCGCACCGCGTGGAGGTACGGGTTGGTCGCGAGCTCCGTCGCGACGTCCGTCGCGGGTCCGTGCCCGGGCAGCACGCGCGCCGCCGTCGGCAGCGCGGCGACGACGTCGCGCAGCGTGGCGGTCATCGCCGCCTGGTCGCCGCCCGGCAGGTCGGTGCGCCCGACGCTGCCGGCGAACAGGACGTCGCCGGTCAGCACGACGGGCTCCGCCTCGTCGGCGCCCAGCAGGTAGAGCGTCGAGCCCTCGGTGTGCCCGGGGGCGTGCCGCGCCACGAGGGTGACCCCGCCCAGCTCGAGCACCTCGTCCGCCGTGCGGCCCGGCGCGTCGCCCCCGAACGTCTCGACGCGGGACGGGGCACGCCACGTCCCGGGGTCGACGCCGACGGCCGCGAGCGCCTGCGCGAGCGGGCCGCCCGGGTCGCGCCGGGGGTCCAGCACGCCGAGCGTCGTGAACGGGTCCTCCAGGCGGTGCGCGTCGCCGGCGTGCAGCAGGACGGGGACGTCGAAGGCCGCTGCGAGGGCCGGCGCGTCCCACGTGTGGTCGGCGTGGCCGTGGGTCAGCAGGACCCCCCGGGGTCGCAGCCCGCGCTCCGCGACGGCGCGCCGCACCTGCTCCCCCGCGCCCGCACCGGGGTCGACGACGACGCACGTCCCGTCGTCCGCGACGACGACCGAGCAGCGCGCGGCGAACACCGGCGCGAGGACCGTGAGGATCTGCATCCGCCCACGCTAGACGAGGCGCCACGACGCCTCGGCGCGCGGGTCGCGGCGCACGTGCACGCCGACCGCCCCGCCTTGCCTAGACTGTCGGGGTCCGGCACCACGTCCGGTGCGCGGCACCGAGCACGGGACGTCCCCCGGACGGACGGCACGGGTGCCGCGGACGGGCGGCAGCAGGAGGCACGGCGCACGCCGCCGGCACGACGAGGCGAGGAGAGCGGTGTCTTCCAAGCGCGAGCGCGAGAACGCCCGCCGCCGGCACGAGAAGTGGCAGGCGCGGCAGGCCGAGGCGCAGCAGGCGCGGCAGCGCCGGGCCCGGACCGTGGCCGTCGGTGCCGTCGGCGTCCTCGTGCTCGGCATCGGGGCCGCCGCCGTGGTCGCGCTGAACCGCGACGACGCGCCCCCGGCCGCGGCCCCGAGCGCACCACCGGCCCGCACGGGCAACGGCGGGGTCGTGCCCGACCCGGCGCTCGCCGAGGACCGCACGTGGACCGGGACGCTGCGGACGTCCGCCGGCGACCTCGGGATCGAGCTCGACGGCGCCGCCGCGCCGCAGGCCGTCGCGAACTTCGTGACGCTGGCCGACGAGGGCTACTTCGACGGCACGCTGTGCCACCGCCTGGTGACGACCGGCATCCACGTGCTGCAGTGCGGCGACCCCACCGCGACCGGCCAGGGAGGCCCCGGCTACGCGTGGGGCCCGGTCGAGAACGCGCCCGCCGACGACGTGTACCCGGCGGGCACCATCGCGATGGCGCGCATCGGCGGCGACGGCGCCTCGATGGGCTCCCAGTTCTTCCTCGTCTACGAGGACTCGCAGATCCCGTCCGACGCGGCGGGTGGTTACACCGTGTTCGGCCGCATCACGTCCGGTCTGGACGTCGTGCAGGCCATCGCTGACGCGGGGACCCAGGACGGCTCCGAACGTCCGGTCACCGACGTCACCATCGAGGGAGTGGAGACCCAGTGACCGAGCACCCGACGACGCCGTCCGTGGACGACGCCGAGCAGGCTCCCCCCCTCGCGGGCGACGCGCCGGCGACCGAGGCACCCACCGAGGACGCAGCCGTCGCCCACGACGTGACCGTGGCCGACGAGGCCACCGCGGACGAGCCCGGCGAGGTCACGACCGCGGAGGCGGACGCCGCCGAGGCCGACGACGACGACGCGACCCCGGTCGACCAGGAGACCGCGACCGCCGCCGGCGACGTGCCGCCGGCCGAGGGCGGGACCACGACGGCTCACGAGTCCGAGGCCGTCGGCACGGAAGCGCCCGCCGCCGCGGCACCGACGTCCGAGGACGCCACGCCCGCGGGGACCACGACGGCTGACACCACGGCTGACGTCACCACGGCGGGGACCGCGGAGGCGCCCGCTCAGCCCGCTGCGACCTCCCCGGCGACGCCCGCTCCCCGGCCGCGTCCCCGCCCGGGCGGGCCTCGTCCGACGCCCGCGTCGCTGCGCCAGACCGCACGGCCCGCGGGCGGAGCTCCGGCCGTCACCCCGGTGCCGGTGCCCACGCCCGACGAGGAGGCCGAGGCGGCGCGCGCCGCGACGTTCGGCCGCGTCGACGAGGACGGCACGGTGCACGTCGTCGAGGCAGCCGGTGAGCGCGTCGTGGGGCAGTTCCCCGGGGCGAGCGCACCCGAGGCCCTGGCGCTCTACGTGCGCCGCTTCCTGGACCTGCAGGCGAAGGTGGCGCTCTTCGACGCGCGTCTGTCCGCGACGGACCTGTCGGTCAAGGAGATCGACCAGACGCTCGCGCGCCTGACGGAGGAGCTCGCCGAGCCCGCCGCGGTCGGCGACCTGGACGGTCTGCGGACGCGCCTCGACGGGCTGCGCGAGCGGGCCAAGGAGCGGCGGGCCCAGGCCGAGGCCGAGCGCGCCGCCGCGCGCGAGTCGGCGATCGCCTCCCGGACGCAGATCGTCGAGCAGGCGGAGAAGATCGCCGCCACCGACCCGGCACGCATCCAGTGGCGTCCGGCCGGCGAGCAGCTGCGCCAGCTGCTCGACCAGTGGAAGGACGCGCAGCGCTCCGGACCGCGCATCGACCGGCCCACGGAGGAGTCGCTGTGGAAGCGGTTCAGCCACGCGCGCACCACGTTCGACCGTGAGCGGCGGCACTTCTTCGCCGAGCTCGAGGCCCGCAACGCGGACGCGAAGTCCGCCAAGGAGCAGCTGGTCGCCGAGGCCGAGGCGCTCGCGACGAGCACCGACTGGGGTGCGACGTCCGCCGCGTTCCGCGACCTCATGACGCGCTGGAAGGCCGCGGGTCGCGCGAGCCGACAGGTCGACGACGCGCTGTGGGGCCGCTTCCGCACCGCGCAGGACGCGTTCTTCGCCGCACGCGACGCCGCCAACCAGGCCGTCGACGAGGGGTACCGCGCGAACCTCGAGGTCAAGGAGGCCCTGCTCGTCGAGGCAGAGGCCCTCCTGCCGGTGCGCGACCTCACCGCCGCGAAGGCCGCGCTGCGCTCCCTGCAGGACCGCTGGGACGCGGCGGGCAAGGTGCCGCGTGCCGACGTCCAGCGCGTCGAGGGTCGCATGCGCGCCGTCGAGAGCGCCGTCCGCGACGCCGACTCGGCGCAGTGGCGGCGCACGAACCCCGAGACGCGTGCGCGCGCCGAGGGTGCGGCGGCGCAGCTCGAGCAGGCCATCGCCGGACTCGAGGCCGACCTCGAGAAGGCGCTCGCGGCGGGCGACCAGCGCAAGGTCGACGAGGCGCGCAGCGCCCTCGACGCGCGACGCGCGTGGCTCGAGCAGGTGCAGCGCGCGGCCGCCGAGGCCCGCGGCTGACGCGTCGTCCACAGGATGCCCGTCCGCACCCCGTACCGGGGAGCGGGCGGGCATCCTGGCGTTCGTGACCACGAACGCCCCCGCCCCTGCACCCCTGCACCGGCTGCGGCCGCGCACGCCGCCCGTCCCGCCGGTCGTGCACCGCGCCGACATGACGCCGCTCGAGTGGGCCGGCCTGCACCGCGACGGGCTGCTGGCACCCCTGTGGCTCGACGCGGCGCGCGTCACGACGCACCCCGAGGACCCGGCGGTGCGGGCGGCCGCGCTCCACGCCCTCGTCCCGCACCGGGCCGCCGTCGGCCGGCGCAGCGCCGCCTGGGTGCACACGGGCGGTGCGCCGCCACCGCGATTGGACGTCCTCGTGCGCACGCGTGCACGGCGCCCCGACCCGCACCCCGATCGCCGCACCCACGAGGCCGACCTCGCGCAGGACGACGTCGTGGACCTCGGCGACGTCCGCGTGACCACGGTGCTGCGCACGGCGCTCGACGTGGCCCGCTGGCTCCCGGCCGACGACGCCGTGCCCGTCCTCCGGGCGCTCGTCGGCGTCGGCCTCGACACCGGCAGGGCCCTGCGCCTGCTGACCGAACGGAGCGGCGGTCGCGGCGTGCGCGGCGCGCGGGCGGTGCTCGCCCGTCGACGCCGAGCGCGGGGCGTCCTGCGGCCCCGCCGAGCCGTGCCGCTCTCAGGCGCGGATCGCCGGCTCCTCGGCGCCACGCGACCCCGTGATCCGGTAGACGTCGAACACGCCCTCGATGCGCCGCACCGCGGACAGCACGGACGCCAGGTGCGACGGCTCCGCCATCTCGAAGACGAACCGCGACAGCGCGACGCGGTCGCGCGAGGTCGACACCGAGGCGGACAGGATGTTGACGTGGTGGTCGGACAGCACGCGCGTGACGTCCGACAGCAGACGCGACCGGTCGAGCGCCTCGACCTGGATCTGCACGAGGAACAGCTGCGAGCTGGTGTGGGACCATGCCACCTCGACGATGCGCTCGGGCTGCTCCCGCAGCGCCTCGACGTTGAGGCAGTCCGAGCGGTGGACCGACACCCCGGCGCCGCGCGTCACGAAGCCGACGATGTCGTCGCCGGGCACGGGTGTGCAGCACTTGGCGAGCTTGACCCACACGTCGCCGACGCCCTTGACGACGACGCCCGGGTCGCCCGTGCGCACGCGACGCGCGGTGGCTCCCGGACGCGCCGTCTCGGCGATGTCCTCCTCGGCGGCCGGCTCGCCGCCCAGCGAGTGCACGAGCCGCTGCACGACCGACGCCGCGGAGGCCTGACCCTCGCCGACGGCCGCGTACAGGGCCGAGACGTCGGCGAACCGCATCTCGTGCGCGAGCGCGAGCAGCGCCTCGTGCGACATCAGGCGCTGGATCGGCAGGTTCTGCTTGCGCATCGCCTTGGCGATCGCGTCCTTGCCGTGCTCGATCGCCTCCTCGCGCCGCTCCTTGGTGAACCACTGGCGGATCTTGTTGCGCGCGCGGGGGCTCTTGACGAACGCGAGCCAGTCGCGGCTGGGCCCGGCGGTCTCGGAGCGCGACGTGAAGACCTCGACGACGTCGCCGTTCTCGAGCACCGAGTCCAGCGGGACCAGCCGACCGTTGACGCGCGCGCCCATCGTGCGGTGGCCGACGTCGGTGTGCACGGCGTACGCGAAGTCGACCGGTGTCGCCCCCGAGGGCAGCGCCTGCACGTCGCCCTTGGGCGTGAAGACGTACACCTCGGCGCCCGCGATCTCGTCGCGCAGCAGGTCGAGGAACTCGGTCGGGTCGGCGGTCTCCCGCTGCCAGTCGACGAGCTGACGCAGCCACGTCATGTCGTTGCCGGCGGTGTCGGGCTGCCCGCTCTTCGCGGTCTCCTTGTACTTCCAGTGCGCCGCGACGCCGTACTCCGCGCGCCGGTGCATGTCGTGCGTGCGGATCTGGATCTCCACGGGCTTGCCGCCCGGCCCGATCACGGTCGTGTGCAGCGACTGGTAGAGGTTGAACTTCGGCATCGCGATGTAGTCCTTGAACCGGCCGGGCACCGGGTTCCACCGCGCGTGCAGCGCACCGAGCGCCGCGTAGCAGTCGCGGACCGTGTCGACCAGGACGCGGACGCCCACGAGGTCGTAGATGTCGGCGAAGTCGCGGCCGCGCACGATCATCTTCTGGTAGATCGAGTAGTAGTGCTTGGGCCGACCGGTCACGGTGGCCTTGATCTTGGCGGACCGCAGGTCCGCCCCCACCTGCTCCCGGACGGTCGCGAGGTACTCCTCGCGCGCGGGCGCCCGCTCGGCGACCAGGTGCACGATCTCGTCGTAGACCTTGGGGTAGAGCGTCGCGAACGACAGGTCCTCGAGCTCCCACTTGATCGTGTTCATGCCGAGCCGGTGCGCGAGCGGCGCGTAGATCTCGAGCGTCTCGCGCGCCTTCTTCTCGGCGGACGCCGAGGACACGAACTTCCAGGTCCGCGCGTTGTGCAGCCGGTCGGCGAGCTTGATCACCAGGACCCGGATGTCGCGCGACATCGCGACGACCATCTTGCGGACCGTCTCGGCCTGCGCGGCGTCCCCGTAGGCGACCTTGTCGAGCTTCGTGACGCCGTCGACCAGCATCGCGACCTCGGGGCCGAACTCGCGGCGCAGCTGGTCGAGCGAGTAGTCGGTGTCCTCGACGGTGTCGTGGAGCAGGGCGGCCACGAGCGTCGACGGGGTCATGCCGAGCTCGGCCAGGATCGTGGCGACCGCGACCGGGTGGGTGATGTAGGGGTCGCCGCTCTTGCGCATCTGACCGCGGTGCGCCTGCTCGGCGACCACGTAGGCCTGCTCGATGACGCTGAGGTCGGCCTTCGGGTGGTTGGTGCGGACCGCCTGCAGCACCGGTTCGAGCGCGGGGTACGCGGGACCGGACCGGCCCGAGAGCCGCGCGAGACGTGCCCGGACGCGACTGGTCGAGCCCGTCGCGGGCTCCGGCTCCCCCACCCCGGTCACGCCGCCGGCGGGCGTCGACGGCACGCCCCGCGCACCGCGCGGCGGCGTCGCGGGCGCTCCGGTGACGGCCGCGTCGGCGGCCTCCGTACCGGTCCCCGTCTTGTCCGCCATCTCGCACCCTCCCTGGTCCGGACGAGTCTACGGCCGAGCGTGCCGCGCGCCGGACCGGCGGCGCACCGGCGGTCCACCGGTGCGCCGTCGGCGCGTCAGATCGTCAGCAGCGCGTCGACGCGGTGTCCGTCGAGGAGCGCACGACCCGCGAGGGCCCCGAGCTCGACGAGGAAGCTCAGCCCGACGACCTGCGCGCCGCACTCCTCGAGGAGGCGGACGGTCGCCGCGGCGGTCCCGCCGGTCGCCAGGACGTCGTCGACGACCAGGACGCGCGACCCCGCGGGGATCGTGAACGGCTGGACCTCGACGGCGGCGGTCCCGTACTCGAGCGCGTAGGACTGCGACGCGACCGGTCCCGGCAGCTTGCCCGCCTTGCGCACGGGGACGACGCCTGCGCCGAGCGCGGTCGCGACCGGCGCGGCGAGCAGGAAGCCACGGGCCTCCATGCCTGCCACGAGGTCGACCGGGCCGGGGACGGCCGCCGCGAACCCGTCGACCACGGCCGCGAACGCGGCGGCGTCGGCGAGCAGCGGCATGATGTCCCGGAACTGGATGCCCGGCTCCGGGAAGTCCGGCACCGTCCGCAGCAGGCCGTCGACGCGCCGGGCGAGCTCGTCGCGCGCCGACGTCCCGTCGGCCACGACGCTCACCGCTTCTTCCGCTTCGGCTGCGCCGACTGCCCGAGGTGCCCCCCGGGGCGCAGCGCCGCCGTGGCGCGCGGCGTGCCGGCACCGACGGCGACGGGCGCACCGTCCTGGGCGTCCGTCGCGGTCACGCCCGAGCGCACCGCGAGCACCTTGGCGGTGTGCTGGCGCACGGGCTTCTCGCGCTCGCGCAGCGTGACCTCGAGGGGCGTCGCGATGAAGATCGACGAGAACGTCCCGACGAACATGCCGACGAAGAGCGCGAGGGCGATGTCCCGCAGCGTGCCGGCGCCGAGGATGAACGCGCCGACCACGAGGATCGAGGCGACGGGCAGGAGCGCGACGACCGAGGTGTTGATCGACCGGACGAGCGTCTGGTTGACCGCGAGGTTCGCCTTCTCCGCGTAGGTGAACCTGCTCTGGTCGAGCGCGTCGGAGGTGTTCTCGCGCACCTTGTCGAAGACGACGACCGTGTCGTAGATCGAGTACCCGAGGATCGTGAGGAACCCGATGACCGTCGCGGGCGTGACCTCCCAGCCGATCGCCGCGTAGATGCCGACCGTGATGATCAGGTCGTGGAACAGCGCGAGGAGCGCAGCGGCCGCCATCCGCCAGTTGCGGAAGTAGACGGTCATGACGATCGACACGAACACGAGGAAGACGATCAGACCCGTGATGGCCTTCTGCGACACGTCCTTGCCCCAGGACGGTCCGACGAAGGCGCTCGTGACCTCGTCCTGGGTGACGTCGAACGCCGTCATCAGGCCGGTCTTGACCTGCTCGACCTGGTCGTTGGTCAGCTCGGCGGTCTGGATCCGCAGCGACGAGCCGCCGACCGTGCTGACGCGCGGGCTCTCGCTCGGCGCGACGGCCTGGACGGTGTCGATCGCGAGCTGCTGGTCGGTCGTCGAGACGCCGGAGACGACGAACTCGGAACCGCCGCGGAACTCGATGCCGGGGTTGAGCCCGGGCTTGACGAGCAGCACCGCGGAGATCAGGACCAGCACGGCCGAGATCGCGTACCAGACGCGGCGTCGGCCGACGATGTCGTACGAGCGCCGACCCGTGTACAGGTCGTTGCCCCACTGGGCGAATCCGGAGGCCATCAGCGGTCGCTCCCCTCGGGACGGCCGTCGACGGGCGCGTCGGTCGTGCCGGCGGTGGGTGGGTCGTCCTGCGGCGGTGCGCTCGCCGCCTCGGCCGCTCGCGCCGCCGCGCGGCGCTCCGCGATCGTCATGCCCGTGGCACCGACCGAGACGGGCTCGCGCGGGGTGGGCGCGTCCGCGGTGCCCTTGGCGCGCTGCCCGGGCGTGGTGACACGACCGCGGCCGACGTAGCGCGCGCCGTCGACGCCGAGGCGGCGCGGGTCGAGACCCGAGGCCGGGTGGCCGTCGGCGAAGAACCGCGTCCGTGCCAGCAGCGTCATGAGCGGGTGCGTGAAGAGGAAGACCACGACGAGGTCGACGAGGGTCGTCAGGCCGAGCGTGAAGGCGAAGCCGCGCACGCCGCCGACCGCGAGCAGGTAGAGCACGATCGCCGCGGTGAAGTTGACGGCGTCGGACGCCAGGATCGTGCGCCGCGCGCGGTCCCAGCCCTTGTCGACCGCCGCACCGAGGGTCCGTCCGTCGCGCAGCTCGTCGCGGATGCGTTCGAAGTACACGATGAACGAGTCCGCGGTGATGCCGATGGCGACGATCAGGCCCGCGACCCCGGGCAGCGAGAGCCGGTAGCCCTGCAACCACGAGAGCAACGTGATCACGCCGTACGTGACGACGGCGGCCACGAGCAGCGAGGCCACCGTCACCAGACCGAGGGTCCGGTACTGGAACAGGGAGTAGACCACGACGAGCAGCAGGCCGAAGATGCCCGCGAGCAGACCCTTCTCGAGCTGCTCCGAGCCGAGCGTCGCGGAGATCTGCTGCTCGCTCTGCACCTCGAAGCTGACGGGCAGCGCTCCGAAGTTCAGCTGGTTGGCCAGCGTCGCCGCGGTCTGCCGCGTGAACGTGCCGGAGATCTCCGCCTTGCCGTCCGGGATGACGTTGCTGACCGACGGCGCCGAGATGACGAGCGCGTCGAGCACGACGGCGAACTGGTTCAGCGGTCGGGTCTGCCCGGCCAGGCGGGTCGTGACCTCGGTGAACTTCGGCGTGCCGGCGGACGTGAACTCGAGGTTGACGACCCACTGGCCCGTCGAGACGCCGGACTGGCTCATCCCCATGCCGGAGGACGCGCTCTTGATGTCGGCACCCGGGATCTCGACCGGGCCCAGGATGTACTTCGCCTGGCCCTCCTGCTCGCACGCGACGAACGCCTTGTCGGCGGGCCCGGGGGCGCCACCGGTGCGGTTCGCGGGCAGCGTGCAGTCGAGCGCGTCGAACTGCGCCTGGACCGCGGGGGTCACGTAGTACGCGATGTCGCTGGGGCTGTCCGGGGCGGCCTTCGCGGGCTCGTCGGAGGGCGCGGCGTCAGCGGCGGGAGCCGCCGCGTCGTCGGCCGCGGCGGCTGCGTCATCTGCCGGAGCCGCGGCGTCGTCGGCCGGTGCCGCGGCGTCGTCGGCCGTTCCGTCCGCGGGGGCCGCCGTCGCGCCGTCGGCCGGCGGCGTGGCCTCGGCCGAGGGGTCGGTCGCGGTGGCGGGTGTCGGCGAGCCCTCGACGAGCACCGGCCGGAACTCCATCTGGGCGGACGTGCGCACCAGGTCGAGCGTCGCCTCGTCGGGACGGCCCGGAAGCGCGACCACGATCTTGTCGCCGCCCTGGCTCGTGATCTCGGCCTCCGCGACGCCCGAGGCGTCGACACGCTGCCGGATGACCGCGATGGCCTGGTTGATCGTGTCCGAGGTCACCTGGCCGGCGACCTCGGGCACGGGCTGCAGGACGATCTGCGTCCCGCCCTCGAGGTCGAGCGCGAGGTTCGGCGTCAGCGCGGCGTCTCCCCAGCGCGTGCCGGCGAGGATCGTCGCGAAGAGCGCGACCACGACCACCCCGAGGGTGACGAGCGTGCGGACCGGCCGTTCACGACGGCGGGGAGGAGGTGCCAACGGAGTTCTTCTCTCGTGCGCGCACCGGGCGCGGTCGCGCCCGGCGGGATCGGGGCCCGGGCGTCGTCACCCGGGCCGGAAGTCACTTGGTGTCGCGGTCGTCCTCACGCGCCGTCGGCGGCTCCGGCGGGAGCGAGGACAGGTCGTCCGGGACCTCGAGCACGGCATCGTCCACGGCGTCGCCCCCCGTGGCGTCCTCGTCGTCCTCGACGACCGGCGGCTCGACCTTGCGCGCGATAGCGGCGCGCAGCCACCGGGTCTCGACGCCGGGGGTCGACTCGAGGGTGATGACGTCGTCGTCGATCGCGGAGACCGTGCCGAAGAGGCCGGAGCCCGTCATGACCTCGTCGCCGACGACGAGGTTGGCGCGGAAGTCCTGCGCCTCGCGCTGCTGCTTGCGGGAGCGGTTCGACATGAAGAGCAGCCCACCGAAGGCCACCACCAGCAAGATGATGAACGAGTAGTCCATGAGGTCGAGAGTCCCCGCAATCGTGTCAGACGTCCGCCGCAGTCTAGGCGCCGCGGCCCGCCGCTCCAACGCACATCGCGGCACGGGGGTTCCCTCGACGCGCGCGCCGACGCCGACGACCGCCCGGTGGCACGCCGGGGCGGCACCGCCTCAGTCGAACAGCGACCCGGCCGGGGCGGGTGCCGTCAGGCCCAGGTGCTCCCAGGCGGGCGCGAGCGCGACCCGACCGCGCGGCGTCCGACCCACCAGCCCCTCGCGCACGAGGAACGGCTCGGCGACCGTCTCGACCGTCTCCGGCTCCTCGCCCACCGCCACCGCGAGCGTCGTCAGCCCGACGGGCCCGCCCCCGAACCGACGGCACAGCGCGTCGAGCACGGCGCGGTCGAGCCGGTCGAGCCCGCGCTGGTCGACCTCGTACACCTCGAGCGCCGCCCGGGCGGCCGCGAGGTGCAGGTGCCCGTCGCCGCGGACCTGCGCCCAGTCGCGCACGCGGCGCAGCAGCCGGTTGGCGATACGAGGCGTGCCGCGCGACCGCGACGCGATCTCGGCGGCGGCGTCGACGTCGAGCGGCACGTCCAGCAGCCCGGCCGAGCGCACCAGCACGCGCTCGAGCTCGTCGTCGGCGTAGAAGTCGAGGTGGCCGGTGAACCCGAAGCGGTCGCGCAGCGGTGCCGGCAGCAGACCGGCGCGGGTCGTCGCACCGACGACCGTGAACGGCGGCAGCGACAGCGGGATGGCGCTCGCCCCGGCGCCCTTGCCCACGACGACGTCGACGCGGAAGTCCTCCATCGCGACGTACAGCAGCTCCTCGGCCGGGCGCGCGAGACGGTGGATCTCGTCGATGAACAGCACCTCGCCCTCCTCGAGCGAGGACAGCACGGCCGCGAGGTCGCCCGCGTGCTGGATCGCGGGACCGCTCGTGACGCGCAGCGACGTACCGAGCTCGGCGGCGATGATCATCGCGAGCGTCGTCTTGCCCAACCCCGGCGGGCCCGAGAGCAGCACGTGGTCGGGCGCGCGCCCGCGCCCGAGGGCGGCCTCGAGCACGAGCGAGAGCTGGTCGCGCACCACGCGCTGGCCGACGAACTCGTCGAGCCGTCGCGGGCGCAGCGCCGCCTCGGCCGCGCGCTCGGGCTCGTCCGCGGTCGCGCGCACGAGCGAGTCCGCCCCGCTGCCGGCGTCCGTGAGGTCGTCGGGGAGCGCGTCGAACGCGCCCACGTCACGCACGGGCGCTGCCCAGCGACCGCAGCGCGGCACGCAGCACGCCGGGCACCTCGTCCGCGCCCACCGGGTCGCTCGTGCCGTCGAGCACGGCGCCGACGGCGTCCTGCGCGGCGCGCAGCGGCCACCCGAGCCCAACGAGCGCCTCGACGACCTGCTCGCGGTGGTCCGACGGCAGCGGGACGGCGCCCGCTCCCCCGGCCGGCGACGGCGCCCCGAGCCGGTCCTTGAGCTCGAGCACGATGCGCTGCGCGCCCTTGCGCCCGATGCCGGGCACGCGCACGAGCGCCGCGAGGTCCTCGTCGGCGACGGCGCGCCGCAGCCCGTCGGGCGTGTGCACGGCGAGCATCGCGAGCGCCAGTCGCGGGCCCACCCCGGAGACGGTCTGCACGGTCTCGAAGACGTCCCGCTCGTCGTCGTCAGCGAAGCCGAACAGCGTGAGGGAGTCCTCGCGCACCACGAGCGAGGTGAACAGCCGCGCCGGCTGCCCGAGCCGCAGGCCCGCGAGCGTCCCCGGCGTGGCCTGGACGAGCATGCCGACGCCGCCCACCTCGACGACCGCGGCGTCGAGCCGCACCGCCAGCACCGTGCCGTGCACCGATGCGATCACCCTGGCGCTCCTCCCTCGTGGACCAGGCACAACTGTGCCACACGTACGAACACGTGTACGAACGACACGCGCGCGTCAGGCGCGACGCCGCGCGGCCTGCTCGGCGGCCGCCCACTGCCGCTGCGCCGCCGTGAGGGCGCCGGGCTCGCGCTGCGGCGACCCGAGCGCGCCCGCGGGCCGCCACAGGTGGCAGATCGCGAGCGCCAGCGCGTCGGCGGCGTCGGCCGGCCGCGGGACCTCCGCGAGCCCGAGCAGCCGCGCGACCATCGTCTGGACCTGGGCCTTGTCGGCGCGCCCGGACCCCGTGACGGCGGCCTTGACCTCGCTCGGGGTGTGCAGCGCGACGGGGATGCGGCGCCGCGCGGCCGCGACCATCGCCAGGCCCGCGACCTGCGCGGTCCCCATGACGGTGCTGACGTTGTGCTGCGCGAACACGCGCTCGACCGCGACCGTGTCCGGAGCGTGCTCCTCGAGGCACTCCTCGATGGCACGCTCGATGAGCAGGAGCCGCTGGTCGACGTCGAGCCCGGGGTCGGAGCGGGCGACGTCGACGTGCACGAGGCGCGCGCGCCGCCCGGGCAGCGCGTCGACGACGCCCAGGCCGCAGCGGGTCAGGCCGGGGTCCACTCCGAGCACGCGCACGGCGCCATCGTCGCAGGCCCGGGCACGCCACGGGCCCCGCCACACCGTGACGGGGCCCGTGGCGGACGACTCACTCGGCGTCGAGCTCGGCCATGACCTCGTCGGACGCGTCGAAGTTGGCGTAGACGTTCTGCACGTCGTCGGAGTCCTCGAGCGCGTCGATGAGCCGCAGGATCTTGCGCGCGCCCTCGGCGTCGACCTCGATCTGCGTCGAGGGCCACCACACGACGTCGGCCGAGTCGTAGTCGATGCCCGCGGCCTGCAGCGAGGACCGCACGGGCACCAGGTCGGTGGCCTCGCTCAGCACCTCGAACTGCTCGCCGAGGTCGTTGACCTCCTCGCCGCCGGCCTCGAGCACGGCCTCCATGACGGCGTCCTCGTCGGTGCCCTCCTTGGGGACGATGACGACGCCCTTGCGGCTGAAGATGTACGCGACCGAGCCCGGGTCGGCCATCTGGCCGCCGTTGCGCGTGAACGCGACCCGCACGTCCGACGCGGCGCGGTTGCGGTTGTCGGTGAGGCACTCGACGAGCACCGCGATGCCGCCGGGGCCGTAGCCCTCGTACGTGATCGACTGGTAGTCGGCGCCGCCGGCCTCGGCCCCCGACCCGCGCTTGACGGCGCGGTCGATGTTGTCGTTCGGCACCGAGGACTTCTTCGCCTTCTGGATGGCGTCGAAGAGCGTGGGGTTGCCGGCGGGGTCACCGCCGCCCGTGCGGGCGGCCACCTCGATGTTCTTGATGAGCTTGGCGAAGAGCTTGCCGCGCTTCGCGTCGATGACGGCCTTCTTGTGCTTCGTGGTGGCCCACTTGGAGTGACCCGACATGCCTCGTTACCCCTTCGTCTCCGCTGGTCCGCCCGCGTCGCGCCCCGGCGGCGCCGTCCGTGAGGGACGGGCCGCAGGACGCCGCGACGTCACAGGCTGTCGCGGACGATCTGCACGAACAGTCGGTGCACCCGCGTGTCGCCCGTCACCTCCGGGTGGAAGGACGTGACCAGCAACGGGCCCTGGCGCACCGCGACGATCCTACCGGCGGCGGGGCCGTCCTCCACGCGACCGAGGACCGTGGCGGCCGGTCCGACCTCCTCGACCCACGGCGCACGGATGAAGACCGCGTGCACGGGGTTCGTCGCGCTGTCCGCGACGCCGTCGATGACGAGGTCGGTCTCGAACGAGTCGACCTGCCTCCCGAACGCGTTGCGACGCACCGTGACGTCCACGCCGCCGAGCGTGCGCTGACCCTCGATGCCGCCGATGATCCGGTCGGCGAGCAGGATCATCCCCGCGCACGACCCGTACGCCGGCATGCCCGCGGCGAGCCGCTCGCGCACGGGGCCGTCGAGCTCGAAGGCGCGCAGCAGCTTGTCGATCGTCGTGGACTCGCCGCCCGGCAGGACGAGCGCGTCGACCGCGTCGAGCTCGGACCGACGGCGCACGCCGACCGCCGCGACGCCGAGCGACGTCAGCGCGGCGACGTGCTCGCGGACGTCACCCTGCAGGGCGAGGACACCGATCGTGGGGCTCGTGAGGGGCACGGCAGCCGATCCTAGGCGCCGCGCCCCGGCCGGCGGCGGACGGGCCGTGGGCCGGACGACCCGCGGGACCGTGTCACCGCGCGGCCGCGACGTCGCGACCCGCGACCCCGGCGCCGCCCGCACGCCCGACCTCGTCGGCGAGCCGGTCGAGGCCCATGAGCAGCAGGTCGCGCGGCGCGGCGAGCGAGACCCGGACGAGCCCCGCGGCGTGCTCGCCGAACGTCGAACCGGGCGCGACCGCGACGCCGCGCCGCGCGAGCAGGCGCCGCGCGAACCCGTCGGTGTCGGGCTCGCCGACGTCGACCATGAGGTAGAACGCGCCGTCGGGCGAGACGTGCCGCACGCCGCGGCGCCGCAGCAGCGCGCACGCCGCGTCGCGCCGCTCGCGGTACGACGCGACGGCGGCCGCGACCGCGTCCTGCGGTCCCGTGAGCGCGGCGAGGGCACCGACCTGGCCCGTCGTCGACGGGCACGCGACCGTCGCCTCCGCGAGGTGGCCCAGGGCCTCGACGACGCGCGCGTCCGGCACCACGACGTAGCCCGCGCGCCACCCGGTCATCGCGTACGTCTTGGAGAGGCTGAAGAAGCCGAGCACCCGCCCGTCGGTGTCGTGCGCGAGCGGGCTCGCGTGCGGCACGCCGAACGTGATGGCCTCGTAGCACTCGTCGGACAGCACCCACAGGTCGTGGCGCCGCGCGACGTCGACGATCGCGGCGAGCACGTGGTCGGGGTAGACCGCTCCCGTCGGGTTGTTGGGCGAGCACACGACGATCGCACGCGTGCGGGGCGTGATGCGCGCCTCGACCTCGGCGGGGTCGGGCACGAACCCGGCGACGGCGTGCGTCGGGTACCGCCGCGCGACGGCCGACGCCGCGACCGCCGCCATCTCCCAGTTGGGGAAGCCGGGGTCGGGGAACAGGATCTCGTCGCCGGGCGCGAGCAGCGACGCCATCGCCATCGCCAGGCCGTGCATGGCGCCGTGCGTGACGACGACCTCGGCCGCCGTGGTCGGGCGCCCGTGCGTGCGGGTCACGCGCTCGGCCGCGGCCGAGCGCAGCGCGTCGAGGCCGAGGCTCGAGGTGTAGCCGGTGCGGCCGTCGCGCGCAGCCGCCGCGACCGCGTCGACGACGTGCGCGGGCGGACCGACGTCCGGCTCGCCGATCTCGAGGTGGATCGCGTCCGGGTCGCCCAGCGCGAGCTCCATGAGCTCGCGGATCCCCGAGCGCGGGATGCGGGTGACGGGCGAGGCGGCGGCAGGGGTGGGCATGGCCCGGACGGTAGACCCGCCGCGTGACGGCGACGTTACCGACCGGTACGCGCGGCGGTTCGCCCGGCACGGGCGAGGCTCACTCGCGTGCGAGCCCCAGGTGCCGCGTGGTGCCGTCCCACACCAGGACGTCCCGCACGAGGTCGGCGAGGCCCGCCGGGAACACCTCGATCGTGACCTGGGCCAGGGCGTCGAGGTCCCACCAGCGCAGCTCGTCGATCACCTCGAGCTCGACGTCGGTCCAGCCGTCGCGGCTGAGCGCCAGGTCCGCGCTGCTCACGCGCGCGAGGAACAGCACCTCGTGCTGCCGGCACGTGCGGGCGGCGAAGTCGAACACGGCCGAGCGCGTGTAGACCGGGCCGACGAGGTCGTCGGCGTCGAGCCCGATGCCGGTCTCCTCGCGGACCTCGCGCACCGCGGCCGCGCGGGCGTCCTCCCCCGCGTCGATGCCGCCGCCGACCGTGAACCACCACGAGCGGTCGGGCAGGTCGACGTCGTGCCCGCGCACGAGCAGCACGCGGTCGTGCTCGTCGAGCAGGATCACGCGCGCGGCCGAGCGCTCCAGCAGCCCGTCCGGACCCGGGACCCACTCGGCCCCGAAGGCGCCCCCGGGACCGCCCCCGTCCGCACCGGCGGCGGGGACGGTCCCGGTGGGCCGCTGCTCGTCCGTGGTCACCAGCCCCGCTCGGCCAGGCGGTGCGGCACCGGCACGTCGTCGACGTTGATGCCGACCATCGCCTCGCCGAGGCCGCGCGACGTCTGCGCGACCACGTCGGGGTCGTCGTAGAACGTCGTGGCCTTGACGATGGCCGCCGCGCGCTGCGCCGGGTTGCCGGACTTGAAGATGCCCGAGCCGACGAACACGCCCTCGGCGCCCAGCTGCATCATCATCGCGGCGTCGGCCGGGGTCGCGATCCCGCCCGCCGTGAACAGCACGACGGGCAGCTTGCCGGTGGTCGCGACCTCCTTGACGAGGTCGTACGGCGCCTGCAGCTCCTTCGCGGCGAGGAACAGCTCGTCCTCGGGCAGCGACGTGAGGCGGCGGATCTCGTCGCGCAGCGTGCGCATGTGCGTCGTCGCGTTCGACACGTCGCCCGTGCCGGCCTCGCCCTTCGAGCGGATCATCGCCGCGCCCTCGGTGATGCGGCGCAGCGCCTCGCCCAGGTTGGTCGCACCGCACACGAACGGCACCGTGAACGCCCACTTGTCGATGTGGTGCGCGTAGTCGGCGGGCGTGAGCACCTCCGACTCGTCGACGTAGTCGACGCCGAGCGACTGCAGCACCTGCGCCTCGACGAAGTGCCCGATGCGGGCCTTGGCCATCACCGGGATCGACACCGTCGAGATAATCCCGTCGATGAGGTCGGGGTCGCTCATGCGCGCGACCCCGCCCTGCGCGCGGATGTCGGCCGGCACGCGCTCGAGCGCCATGACCGCGACGGCCCCGGCGTCCTCGGCGATCTTCGCCTGCTCGGGCGTGACGACGTCCATGATGACGCCGCCCTTGAGCATCTCGGCCATGCCGCGCTTGACGCGGGCGGTGCCGACCTCGCCCGCGGCCGCGGGCTGGGAGTTCTCGGTCACGTCAGACCTCTTCGATCCGTGGGTTCGGGACGCGCGGCGCCCCGGCGGACCCCGGGGACGGGCGTGACACCGGCCGCCGTGGTCGGGGCGCGCCCATCCTAGGTCGCGGCCCGCGCGCGGCCGCCGGGTGACCGGCACGCGGACGCCGGCCGACCGGCGGGCGCGTCGTCCGGTGCGTCAGCCCGCGGTCCCGGGGCGCGGCTGACGCGCCGACGCGGCCTCGCCGGGCAGCGGCAGGCCGCGCGGCCACGCGTCGTCGAGCTCGAGCGTGCGCGGCTCGGGCGCGTGCCCCGCGAGCCGCAGTAGCCGCACGAGCGCGCCGCGGCGCACGCGCTGCGTCTGCGCGACGGCCTCGTTGTGGAAGCGGCGCGCGAGCTGCACGCGGTACCAGGCCGCCGCGAGCTCGCCGAGCAGCCGCTCGCCCACGGGGTCGGCCGTGAGCGCGGCGACCTCCTCGGGCTCGTCGAGCACCTCGTCGAGCGTCGCGCTGAGCTCGCTCTCGACCTGCCCGCGGTCGAGGCCCCGCGCGGCCGCCGACGTGCCGAGGAACGCGCGCAGGTCCGGCGGGAGCAGACCCGAGGACGGCACGTCGCCGCCGGCCCCGCCGGCCGTGAGCGCGGCCCACGCGGCCTCGCCCACGAGCACCGAGCTGGCGGGGTCGAGCTGCCCGCTCGTCGCGAGCTCGGCCGCCACGCCGGCGCGGCGCACGAGCTGCGCCTCGACGACCGCACGCGACGCGCCGACCTTGCGGTGCAGCCGGTCCAGCCGCGAGGCCTGCACCCACACGAGCCACGCGAGCAGCAGCACGACGCCCACGACGACGAGCACGACCGTGCCGTCGGCCCACATCTCGGCCGTCACGACGACCTCCCCCTGCGCAGCTCGAGCAGGCGCGCGCCGCGCAGCGACGAGGGGTCCTCGCCGACGGGGGCGTCACGCCCGGCGACGGCCATCTCGTACACCGCGAGCACCTGGTCCGTGACGGCCGACCAGTCGTACCGGCGCACGACCTGCGACGCGCGCGCGGTCACCCGGGCGCGCAGCTCGGGGTCGCCGAGCACGCGGACCAGCGTCGCGCCGAGGTCGGCCGGGTCACCGGTGCGGAACAGCACGCCCGCCTCGCCGCCGTCGAGCACGCGCGAGAACGCGCCGAGGTCGCTCGCGACGACCGCGCTGCCGGCGCTCATCGCCTCGACCAGCACGATGCCGAAGCTCTCGCCGCCGGTCTGCGGCGCGACGTACGCGTCGACCGACGCGAGCAGGCGCGCCTTGTCCTGCTCGCTCACGCCGCCGAGCAGCTCGACCGCGCCCGCCCGGTCGCCGAGCGCCTCGCGCGCCTGCTCGGCGCCGGTGTCGCCGCGGCCCGCGACGAGTAGCCGCGCGCCCGGGTAGGCGTCGAGGACGGCGGGCATGGCCTTCAGCAGCACCGCGAGGCCCTTGCGCGGCTCGTCGAGCCGGCCGAGGAACGCGAGCGTGGGGGCGTCGGGCGTGCCGGTCCAGCGGGGGTCGGTGCCGACTCCCTCGAACGCGTCGACCTGGACGCCGTTGGGGATGACGACCGCGTCGCCGCCGAGGTGCTCGACGAGCGTGCGCCGGGCGTCCTCGGAGACGGCGATGCGCAGCGAGATCTTCTCGAGCGACTGCCGGACGAGCGGGTACGCGACCTGCAGCGAGCGCGAACGCGTGATGGACGTGTGGAACGTGGCGACGACCGGGCCGTCCGCGATCCACAGCGCGAGCATGCCCAGGCTGGGCGTCACGGGCTCGTGGAGGTGCAGCACGTCGAAGCGGCCGGCGGCGAGCCAGCGGCGCACGCGACCGGCGGTCACGGGCCCGAACGTCAGGCGCGCGACCGACCCGTTGTAGTGGACCGGCACGGCACGGCCCGCGGGGACCAGGTACGGCGGGACGGGCGTGTCCTCGGCCGCGGGCGCGAGCACGGACACGTCGTGCCCGCGCTGCAGGAGCGACTCCGCGAGGTCGCGCACGTGGAACTGCACGCCCCCGGGCACGTCGAACGAGTACGGGCAGACGATCCCGACGCGCAGCGGTCGTTCGCTCATGACGCGCCCTCCTCGCCACCGGCGGCGAGGTCCGGCGTCGCGGCGGCGCGCCGGGCGGCGTCGCGCGCCGGGTCGAGGTCCTCGACGAACACGCGCTGCAGCATGTGCCAGTCCTGCGGTCGTGCGTGGATCACCCCCGCGAGGGCGTCGACCCAGCCCTGCGTGACGGTCTGCAGCTGCTGGGCCCGCGGCAGGTCCGCGGGGACGGCGACCCGCGGCAGGAACGTGATGACGATGCCCCACGGCGTGCCGGCCGCGCGGCGGCGGGCGCCGTGCAGACGCTCGTAGGTGATGGCGGCGGGCACCAGGGGCGCACCGGTCGAGACCGCCAGCGCGGCGGGGCCGGCGGCCACGCGCGCGCGGCGCCCGAACAGGTCGACCTCGACGCCCCTGGCCGTGAGGTCGCGGTCGGCCAGCAGCGGCAGGACCCCCGGACCGCCCCGGGCGACGCGCACGAGCTGCCGGAACACGTCGCCGCCGCCGGTGAGCGGGATGATCGTCAGGCCGATGGACTCGCGGAACGCGAGGAACTCCTGGAACAGCTCCTCGGGCTCGAGCCGTTCGGCGACCGTCGTCACGGGTGCGAGGTGGGCGGTGGCCCAGGCGCCCGCGAGGTCCCAGTTGCCCATGTGGGCGAGGGCGAGGACGACCTCGTGCCCGTCGGCGAGCAGGTCGCGGACGGGCTGGTCGTCGGCGGCGCGCACGCGCGCGGCGATGCGCTCGGGGCTCGCGCCGCGCAGCGTGAGGGTCTCGCCGAAGTAGCGCATGTACGACCGCATGCCGGCGCGTGACAGCCTCCGCAGCGCGGCGGGGTCGAGCTCGGGCCGCACGCGCGCGAGGTTCGCCTCGAGGCGCCGCACGCCGGACCCGCGGCGCCACCACGCGACGTCGGCCCCGAGCGTGGTGAGCGCGCGCACGACGGGCCCCGGGACGCGGTGACCGACGCGCCAGGCGAGGTGGTAGGCGCGCGCGACGTCGAACCTCACGAGGCCGCCTCCCGGACCTGGCGGCGCACGGCGGCCATGCGCTGGACGACGGTGACGGCGGACGCGAGCGCGAGCAGCGCGAGCACCACGGTCATGACGACGACCGGCAGGCCGAGGCCGACGAGGAACGCGGCCAGCAGCACGGCGAAGAGCCGGTCGGCGCGCTCCGCGATGCCACCCGAGGCGGTCATGCCGAGCCCCTCGGCGCGGGCGCGCGCGTAGGGCACGATCGAGCCGAGGACGAGGCACGCGAGGGCCAGCACCGCCGTGGGCCGGTGGTCGCCCGCGCCGGTGTACCAGAGCACGAGGCCCGCGAAGATCGCGCCGTCGCCGAACCGGTCGAGCGTCGAGTCGAGGAACGCGCCCCAGGGGCCGCTGCGGCCCGCGCGGCGCGCCATGACGCCGTCGATCGAGTCGGTGAGCGTGAACAGCGCGATGAGCAGGGCACCGAGCAGCAGGTGCCCGGTGGGGAACGCCCACAGCGCGGTCGCGACCACGACGAGCGTGCCGGTGATCGTCACCGCGTCGGGCGAGACGCCGGCGCGCAGGAGCACGTCGGCGAGCGGGGTCCACAGGCGCGTCATGAGACCGCGCAGGCGGCTGAGCACGCGTCAGACCTCCGTGCCGGTGGGCCACGCGGCCGCGAGCGCGGCGCGCGTGTCGCCGAGCAGGGCGGGCAGCGCACGCGTGCGGGCGACGACGGGCAGGAAGTTCGCGTCGCCGCCCCAGCGGGGGACGACGTGCTGGTGCAGGTGCGCCTGGATGCCGGCGCCGGCGACCTGCCCCTGGTTCATCCCGAGGTTGAACCCCTGGGGCGCCATCACGTCGCGCACGACGCGCATGGCGGTGCGGGTGAGCGCGGCGACCTCGGCGACCTCGGGCTCGGTGAGGTCCGTGTAGTCGGCGACGTGGCGGTACGGGCACACCAGCAGGTGGCCCGAGTTGTACGGGTAGAGGTTCATCACCACGTAGGCGACCGCGCCGCGGTGCACGACGAGCCCCTGCTCGTCGCTCAGCGCGGGGATGCGGCAGAACGGGCAGCCGTCGCCGGGGGCGTCGTCGACGGGCTTGTCCTGCCCGCCGATGTACACCATGCGGTGCGGCGTCCACAGCCGGTCGAGCCCGTCCGGGTCGCCCGCGAAGGCACCGGCGGGCTCGACCTCGACCTCGTCGGAGGAGGTCACGGCTCAGACCTGCACGCGGTCGCGCACGGCCGTGACGATCCGCTCGATCGCCTCGTCGACGGGCACGCCGTTGTCCTGGCGGCCGTCGCGGTAGCGGAACGAGACCGCACCGGCCTCGGCGTCCTCGCCGCCCGCGATGAGCACGAACGGGATCTTCTGCGTCGAGGCGTTGCGGATCTTCTTGCCGAACCGGTCGTCCGAGCGGTCGACCTCGGCGCGCACGCCCTGCGCCCGCAGGCGCGACACGACCTCGTCGAGGTACGGCTCGAACGGCTCGGCGACGGGCACGGCGAGCACCTGCACGGGAGCGAGCCACGCCGGGAAGGCGCCCGCGTAGTGCTCGGTGAGGACCGCGAAGAACCGCTCGATCGAGCCGAACAGCGCGCGGTGGATCATGACGGGCCGCTGCCGGCTGCCGTCGGGCGCGGTGTACTCCAGCTCGAACCGCTCGGGCAGGTTGAAGTCGAGCTGGATGGTCGACATCTGCCACGTGCGGCCGATCGCGTCCTTGGCCTGGACGGAGATCTTGGGGCCGTAGAACGCGGCGCCGCCCGGGTCGGGCACGAGGTCGAGGCCCGAGGCCTCGGCGACCGCGCGCAGCGTCTCGGTGGCCTCCTCCCACACCTCGTCCGAGCCGACGGACTTCTCGGGGTTGCGGGTCGACAGCTCGAGGTAGAAGTCGTCGAGGCCGTAGTCCTTGAGGAGCTCGAGGACGAACGTGAGCAGGCTCGTGAGCTCGTCGCGCATCTGCTCGCGGGTGCAGTAGATGTGCGCGTCGTCCTGCGTGAAGCCGCGCCCGCGGGTCATGCCGTGCACGACGCCCGACTTCTCGTACCGGTAGACGGTGCCGAACTCGAACAGCCGCAGCGGCAGCTCGCGGTACGAGCGCCCGCGCGACTTGAAGATGAGGTTGTGCATGGGGCAGTTCATGGGCTTGAGGTAGTAGTTCTGCCCCGCGCGCCGCACGTTGCCGTCGGCGTCGCGCTCCTCGTCGAGCTGCATCGGCGGGTACATGCCGTCGGCGTACCAGTCGAGGTGGCCCGAGATCTGGAAGAGCTGCTCCTTGGTGATGTGCGGCGTGTTGACGAACGAGTAGCCCGACTCCACGTGGCGCCTGCGGGAGTAGTGCTCCATCTCCATGCGGACGATGCCGCCCTTGGGGTGGAACACCGACAGGCCGGAGCCGATCTCCTCGGGGAACGAGAACAGGTCGAGCTCGTTGCCCAGGCGGCGGTGGTCGCGGCGCTCGGCCTCGGCGAGGCGCTCGAGGTGGGCCTTGAGCTCATCCTTGGTGGGCCACGCGGTGCCGTACACGCGCTGCAGCTGCGGGTTCTTCTCGGACCCGCGCCAGTACGCCGCGGCGGACCGGGTGAGCTGGAAGCCGTTGCCGATGAGGCGGGTGCTGGGCAGGTGCGGCCCGCGGCACAGGTCCTGCCACACGACGGTCTCGGACTCGCGGCCCGCGCCGCGCACGTTCTGGTAGATCGACAGCCCGCCGAGACCGACCTCGACCGACGCGCCGTCGGCCGCGTCACCTGCCTCGCCCTTGAGCCCGATGAGCTCGAGCTTGTACGGCTCGGCCGCGAGCTCCTCGCGCGCCTGCGCCTCGGTCACGTCCCACCGGCGGAAGGTCTGCCCCTCCTTGACGATCCGGTTCATGACCTTCTCGATCGCCTTGAGGTCCTCGGGCGTGAACGGGGTCTCGACGTCGAAGTCGTAGTAGAACCCGTCGGTGATGGGCGGGCCGATGCCCAGGCGCGCCTGCGGGTTGACCTCCTGCACGGCCTGCGCGAGCACGTGCGCCGCCGAGTGCCGCAGCACCGACAGCCCGTCGGGCGAGTCGATGGTGACGGCCTCGACGACCGCGCCGGCGGGCAGCGGCAGCGCGAGGTCCGTGAGCTCGCCGTCCACGCGCACGACGACGACGTCGCGGCGGTCGCCGAACAGGTCCGTGCCCGTCGTGCCCTGCGCGACCGGGGTCTCGACGCCGTCGACGGTCAGGGTGATCTGCTCGGGCACGATCAGGGCTCCTCGGGTGCACGCCCGCCGCGTCGCGGCACGTCGGCGCTCGCCGACCAGGGCGTGGTCGATGCTACCGACCGCGACGCCCGACCACCGACGCGATACGCCGCGACCGACAAGGTCAGGCGGTGGTCAGACGCCCGGCAGGTCGTGCGGCACGCGGGCGTCGAGCTCGGCGAGCCACGCGGCGGCCGACGCGTCGGACGGCATGCGCCAGTCCCCGCGCGGCGACATCGTGCCGCCCGCGCTGACCTTGGGGCCGTTGGGCAGCGCCGAGCGCTTGAACTGCGACGCGAAGAACCGGCGCAGGAAGACCTCGAGCCAGCGCCGCACGGTCGGCAGGTCGTAGGCCGTGCGGCGGTCGTCGGGCCAGCCCGACGGCCAGGCCCCGGCCGTGGCGTCGTGCCACGCGTGCCACGCGAGGAACGCGACCTTGCTGGGTCGCGTGCCGTGCCGCAGCACCTGGTAGAGCGCGAAGTCGTGCAGCGCGTACGGGCCGATCGTGTCCTCGGTGGACTGCAGCGGCTCGCCGTCGCGGACGGGCACGAGCTCGGGCGAGATCTCCTGGTCCAGGACCCGCAGCAGCACCTCGTTGGTCGCGTCGTCGAAGTGCCGCTCCCCCACGACCCAGCGGATGAGGTGCTGGATGAGGGTCTTGGGGACGCCGGCGTTGACCGCGTAGTGCGACATCTGGTCGCCGACGCCGTAGGTGCACCAGCCCAGCGCGAGCTCCGAGAGGTCGCCCGTGCCGAGCACGATCCCGCCGCGCTGGTTGGCGGCGCGGAACAGGTAGTCGGTGCGCAGGCCGGCCTGCACGTTCTCGAACGTGACGTCGTAGACCTCCTCGCCCGCGCCGGCGGGGTGGCCCAGGTCGGCGAGCATCTGCGTCGCCGCCGGCCGGATGTCGATCGTCTCGGCCGTCGTCCCGAGCGACTCCATGAGCGCCAGCGCGCTGGCCAGCGTCGTGCTGCTCGTCGCGAAGCCCGGCATCGTGAAGGCGAGGATGTCGCTGCGCGGCCGGCCGAGGCGGTCCATCGCGCGGGCCGCGACGATGAGCGCGTGCGTCGAGTCCAGGCCGCCGGACACGCCGATGACGACCTTCGCGCCGCCGATCGCGCGCAGCCGCTGCTCGAGGCCCGAGACCTGGATGTTGTAGGCCTCGTAGCAGTCGAGCGCGAGGCGCGCCGGGTCGTCGGGGACGAACGGGAACCGGTCGACGGGCCGCCGCAGGCCGACGTCACCGGTCGGCGCGTCGAGCGTGAAGGTCACCGTGCGGTGGGACGCCCCGGCCGGCGGCAGGCCGAGACCGCGCCGGTTGTCGTCGAACGTGCCCATCCGGATCCGCTCCTGGCGGATGCGGTCGAGGTCGACGTCGGCGGTCGTCAGCACGACGCCGTCGGCGAAGCGCTCTCCCTCGGCCAGCAGCTCGCCGAGCTCGTAGAGCATGGTCTGACCGTCCCAGGACAGGTCGGTCGTCGACTCCCCCTGCCCGGCCGCCGCGTACACGTAGGCGGCCTGGCAGCGCGCCGAGGCCGAGCGCACGAGCAGACGGCGGTCCTCGGCGCGCGCGACCGTGACGGGGCTGCTCGAGAGGTTGACCAGGACCGTGGCCCCGGCGAGCGCGGCCGTCGCGCTGGGCGGCACGGGCACCCACATGTCCTCGCACACCTCGACGTGGACGACCAGGCCGCGCACGTCGGTCGCCTCGAACAGCAGATCGGGCCCGATGGGCACGTCCTGCCCCGCGACCGTGGTGGTCCCGCGCACGTCGTCGCCCGGCGCGAACCAGCGCCGCTCGTAGAACTCGCGGTAGGTGGGCAGGTACGACTTGGGGGCGACCCCCAGCACGCGTCCCCGGTGGACGACCACGGCGGCGTTCAGCACGCGCGAGCCGTGGGCGAGCGGCGCGCCGACGACGAGCACGGGTCGAAGGTCCCTCGACGCGGTCACGACCTCCTCGAGCGCGTCGCGCACGGACTCGAGCAGGGCGTCCTGGAGGAACAGGTCGTCGATCGCGTAACCCGACAGGCACAGCTCGGGCAGGACCGCGACGGCGACCGCGTCGTCGTGCGCGGCCCGCGCCGCGGCGATGACGGCCGCGGCGTTGCGCGCCGGGTCGGCGACCGTGACGGGGACCGTGCAGGCGGCCACGCGGGCGAACCCGTGGGCGTAGGCGGAGAGGAAGTCCACGGCGTCGAGTCTGGCACGCGCGTCGGGGCGCCACCTGCGGCGACGCCGTCCGCGCGGGACCTGCCACGGACGGGCACGGACCAGCCGGGACGACGGGCGTGATCCCCGGGAGACGCAGCACGCCCCCGGCCGAGGCCGGGGGCGTGCTGTGCGGGTGGGCGATACTGGGTTCGAACCAGTGACCTCCTCGGTGTGAACGAGGCGCTCTACCACTGAGCCAATCGCCCGTCGTGTCGAACGACGTGCACCACCCGGGGGCGGCACGGGAGACGATGCTAGCGGACGTCGGCCGGATCTCCGAACCGAGCCCGCGATCGGCACGGGAAGTCGTGCAAAGCACCGCAGAAGGCGCTTACCGATCACCCGTGACGGGATGGCTAACGCTTTCCTACTGGTCAGGAAGGGTCCGGGCGGGTGAACTGTGGGCACGCACCGGTCCAATGGGACATCCGTCCTGCCATGATGTGTTCCCACGGCCCGCCGACGGGCCGCACCCGCGACAGGAGGACCTTGATGACGGACTCGTCGTACGACGTCGTCGAGGTCGTCGCCATGCAGCTGATCGGGTCCGACGCGACAGTCATCCCGGTGTCCGCGGAGCTGTCCTTCCGGACCACCGACCCGTACACGGTCCGCGCGGTCTTCACGGGCGCGCACACTATGTCCACGTGGCTGCTGGGGCGCGAGCTGCTGGTGCAGGGCGTGCACGCGGTCGCGGACGCCCCGGCGGGCACGGGCGACGTGCAGGTGTGGCGCGACGACGACCCCGACTACACGCTCGTCTCGCTGTCGGGCGTGGAGGGCAGCGCGCTGCTGGCGGCGCCCACCGAGCCCCTGCTGCGGTTCCTGGCCGCGACCGAGTCGCTCGTCCCGGTCGGCAACGAGTCCGACAAGATGGAGGGCGAGATCACGGCGCTCATCGCGGCGCTGCTGACCGCCTGACGACCTCCCTCCCGACGCCCCGGCGTCCCACGGCACCCGGCCGGTCCCGCCTCGCGGGACCGGCCGTCGCGCGTCGGGGAGCGGTCGCGCGGCGACGACGGGTCAGGGGTCGAGGTCGTCCGCGAGCCGTGCGAGGAAGACGCGGCGCGCCTCGACCGACAGCGGGCCCGCGGCCACGTCGGCGTCGTCGAGCCGGACGACGGGCGTGACGTTGCGGACGGAGCCCGTGAGCACGAGGTGCGCGCGCCCGGCCACGACGTCGTCGAGCACCTCCCACGGCAGCTCGTCGGGCGCGGCCTCGCGGACCGGCAGCCCCGCCTCGGCACCCCACAGCAGCAGCAGGTCGCGCGTGATGCCCGCGAGGCAGCCGGTCTCGAGCGAGGGCGTCAGCAGCTCGCCGCCGACCTCGACGAACACGTTCGAGCCGGTGCCCTCGCTGAGGCGCCCCCGCGTGTCGGCGAGCAGCGCCTCGTCCGCGCCGACCTCGCGCGCCCGCGCGAGCGCGACGACGTTCTCGGCGTACGACGTCGTCTTGAGCCCGGCGATCGGGGACCGCTCGTTGCGCACCCAGGGCACGCGCACCGCCCGCGACACGTCGCTCGCTCCCCCGGGCGCCGCCACGACGACCACGGTCGGCCGCTGCTCGGCGGGCGCGAGGCGCTGCGACCCCATCGGGCCGGGTCCGCCCGTCACGGTGATGCGCAGCCGGCCGGCGCGGTCGCCCGCGGCCGCCAGGACGGCGCGGACACCCTCGCGGACCTCGTCGAGCGGCAACGGCGGCAGGCCCAGGCCCGCCGCGGAGCGCTCCAGACGCGCGAGGTGGCGCGTGAGGGCGAACGCGGTGCCGCGGTGCACGCCGCACGTCTCGAAGACGCCGTCGCCGACCGTCAGGCCGTGGTCGACCGCCGTCAGCACGGGCTCGTCGGGGGTGTGCAGCCGGCCGCCGGCCCAGATCGCGAGGTCCACCCGGTCATCCTGCCACCGGGCGTCGCGCGGCGGGCGCGTCAGGGCCCGGACGCGAGCGCGACGAGCCGCGCGGCCTTCAGCTCGGTCTCGTCCCACTCCGCCGCGGCGTCGCTCCCCCACGTGATGCCCGCGCCGGTGCCGAACCGCAGCGTGCCGTCGCGCCACCAGAACGTGCGGATGCCGACGGCGAGCTCGGCCTCGACCGTGCCGTCCTCGCCGACACGCACCCAGCCGACGAGCCCGCAGTACGGGCCGCGCGGCACGGGCTCGAGCTCGGAGATGACGCGGAGGGCCGAGCTCTTGGGCGCACCGGACACCGAGCCGGGCGGGTAGGTCGCGTCCAGCAGCCGCGCGACGAGGTCGGGCGCGTGCGCGACACCGGGCTCGAGCTCGCCGGCCACGGTCGAGACCAGGTGCACGAGGCCGGGGTGGGCCTCGGTCGCGAGCAGGTCGGTCACCGCGACCGTGCCGGGGCGGCACACGCGCTGCAGGTCGTTGCGCACGAGGTCGGTGATCATGACGTTCTCGGCCCGGTCCTTGGCCGTGAGGCCGCCCGGGGTTGCCGCCGTGCCCTTGATGGGGCCGGACGTCACGACGCCGTCGCGCACGCGCAGGAACAGCTCGGGCGAGGCCGTCACGACCCACGTGCCGGGCACGGCGCCGCCGGACGGCACGTGCACGCCGCCCGCGTACGGCGCAGGGTTGCCGGCCGCCAGGCGCGCCGCGAGGGCGCGCGCGTCCGGCTCGTCGCCACCGGCAGCGAGCAGGGGCGCGGACAGCACGCGGCAGAGGTTGGCCTGGTAGACGAGCCCCTCGCGGACGTGCGCACGCACGGCGTCGACCGCGGAGACGTACGAGCCCCGGTCGAGGGACGTCGTCCACGTGCCGGGGTCCGGGCCTCGCCACGTCGCGGGGTCGGTGGTGACCCGGTCGGGCCCGACGCGCGCGAACCGCCATGCGTCGACGCGACCCTCGAACTCCCCCACGAGTGCCCACCAGCCGGGTGTCGCGAGTGCGCCGGGGCGCTCGCGCAGGTCCGCGTGCTCGACGACGCCGATCGCCCGACGCCCACCGAACCACGCGACGCCCGGCGCCACGGGGGCGGGCGGGATCGCGGGTGCGGGCACGGCCCCAACCTACCGACGCGGCGCACCGGACCCGCGGCACGACCACGTCACGGCGTCCTCCAGCGACGCCCGGGTGAGCGACGCGCGACGAGTCGGCGGACGCCCGGTGACCTGCGGACGGACAGGCAGCACACTCCCCCGCGCTCGTCACGCGGACACGCCGGGGGCACGCTGTGACGACGCGCTCAGCGAGCCGGTTGGACTCTCCCCGAGTTTGTCGTCTAGAGTCTTCGACGCACCAGGAAACGCCGGTGAAACGGCGGGACTGAGCGTGCGGACGTGGCTCAGTGGTAGAGCATCACCTTGCCAAGGTGAGGGTCGCGGGTTCGAATCCCGTCGTCCGCTCGGAGGCTATCCCCTTCGGCGTCACCGCCGTCGTGGACTGCGGTCTCAGCGGTGGAGTGGCCGAGAGGCGAGGCAGCGGCCTGCAAAGCCGTATACACGGGTTCGAATCCCGTCTCCACCTCGTAGCACCCCACGCGGGCGATTGGCGCAGCGGTAGCGCGCTTCCCTGACACGGAAGAGGTCACTGGTTCGATCCCAGTATCGCCCACCAGCAAGGCCCCAGGTCATCGACCTGGGGCCTTCGTGGTTCCCTGGGGCAGCCGATCCCCCACGCACGGCCCGCGGATGCACACCCGGTACAGCTCAGGCCGACCTCGACCGACGGTGGTCCAACCACCGTCGCCACGGCGGCACGCGCCGCCAGTGCCGCGCGAGCGTCGTGAGCGCGCGCCGCACGCGCGGCACCCACTGCCGCCCGGGGCGTACGGCACGCGCGGACACGCCGACCGACCATCCCGGGTCGACGACGACGCGCGCACCCGGCCCGATCGCCAGCGCAAGGTCGAGGTCGTCGTGCACGTCGCCCGTGCGGGTCACGCGGTGCCGCGCCGCGCGCCACACCGACGCGCGGAACGCCATCGACGACCCCCACAGCACCGGGTGGCCGGCCCCGAGGTGGCCCAGCGCGTAGTACGCGCCCAGGTAGGCGCGCGCGAGGCCCACGCCGCGCCGCCCCGGCAGGTCGAACACGCCGTGGCCCGTCACCGCGTCGACCCGGGGGTCGGCGAGCGTCGTGAGCGCGCGCTCGACCCAGTCGGAGGCCGGCCGGGAGTCGGCGTCGAGCCGCAGCACGACGTCGCCGCGCGCCGCGTCGTACCCCGCTGCGGCCGCGGCGGGGATCCCGACGCGCGGCTCGACGACCACGCGTGCCCCGTGCTCGTGCGCGACCTGCGCGCTCGCGTCGCTCGACGCGTTGTCGACCACGACCACCTCGTCCGGCGGGCGGGTCTGCGCGGCGAGCAGATGCAGGCACGCGTCGAGGTGCGCGGCGTCGTCCCGCACGGGCACGACGACCGACACGACGGGCGTCCGACGCGGCACCGGACCGCTCAGACCTCGCCCTCGGTGCCGCGCGGGTTGAGGTTGGCGGGCTCGGCGTCGGTGTCGACGTCCTGCTCGTCACCGCCGGCGGCCTGCGATCCCGTGCGCGGGTTGAGGCTGGCGGGGTCGGCGTCCGGGTCCTGCGCGGGGTCGTAGCCCGTGGTCTGCTCGCTCATGCCGTCCACCGTCACACCGGGCGGTGCGGCGTGCACGCCGGTGCCCCGGATCCGGCGAGATCGAGCACCGGGACTCGTGAGGTGCCTCGTCGCGTCGGCGCTGCTCACGCTCCCGCGCGCGACGCGCTCGGCACCCACGTCGCCGACGCCTGCGCGCTGACCTCGTCGAACCGGTCGAGCGCGATCTGCGCCAGCCGCACGTCCGGTGCCAGCGGCGCCGCCACGACGTCGGCGCCGGCCTCGCGCACACGGTCGAGGAAGAAGCCGGGAGCCAGCAGGTACGACGCCACGACGACGCGCCCGCCCGGGGCCAGTGTGGTGCGCGCGTCGGCGATCGCGACGGGCACGCGCGGGTGCGCGCCCGCGCCGTACCCGACCGTCACGGGTCGACCCAGCCGCTCGGCCAGGCCCGCGACGACCTCGCGCACCGCGGTCGCGGCCTCGGGGTCGCTCGACCCGGCCGCCGCGACGACGACCGCGTCGTCGTCGCGCAGCCCCGCGGCCGCGAGCCGGTCGGCGAGGATCTCCACGAGACGCGGGTCGGGACCCATCGGCCGGCCCGCGGCGGCACCGGCGCGGTCGACGGCCTCGGCGACGTCGGTCTTCACGTGGAAGCCCGTCGACAGCAGCAGCGGCACCACGACCGTCGGGGCGTCGACGACGGCGTCCGCCACGACGTCGGGCAGCTCGGGCTGCTGCACGTCGACGAACGCCTCGCGCACGTCGAGTTCGGGCCGCAGGTCCGCCAGGTCGACGAGGATCGAGGCGATCGCGGCGCGGCCCGCGTGGCTGTCGGTGCCGTGCGAGCAGCCGACGAGCACGGGCGCGGGGGTGGTGGTCATGACTGCTCCTGAAGCTCGAGGCGGTACCCGCGCTTGACGACGGTGCGCACGAGGGCGCGGCTGCCGCTCGCGTCGCGCAGCCGCGCGATCGCGACCTCGGCCGCGTGCGGGTCGGACGAGTCGCCCGGCAGCGCCGCGAGCACCTGGTCGCGCGGGACGACCGAGCCGCGTGCGTGCGCGAGCAGCCGCAGCACCTCCAGGCCCGTGCGCGACAGCGGCAGCACGCGACCGTCGAGCACGGCGGCCGCGCGGTGCACGCGCAGCGGGCCGGCGACCGTGTCGAGGGCCTCGATGCCGCCGTAATGCGTGACGACCGCGCGCACGAGCGAGCCGAGGCGGCCGCGGTCGGGCACGAGCGGCTCGATGCCGGCCTCCTGCAGCGGTTTGGCGGTCACCGGACCTACGGCCGCGAACACCACCGCGCCCGTGCGGTGCCGGCCCAGCACGTCGTCGAGCGCGCCGGCGTCGCGCGCGGCGTCGAGCCACGCCGCCGCGCCGGGCGCCGAGGTGAAGACCACGGCGTCGACCTCGCCGTCGGCGACCGCGCGCGTCGAGTCCCGCACCAGCGCGGGGTCGGGCGGCGGCCCCCACCGGTACACGACGAGGCTGCGCACGCGCGCCCCGGCCAGCGCGAACGCCTCGTCGAGGCCGTCGGCACCGGCGCCATGGTGCTGGATGACGATGTCACGGCCCGCGACGCCCTCGTCAAGGAGCGTCTCGGCGATCTCGGCGCTCGTCTCGGACTCGGCGACCCAGTCGGCGCTCAGCCCGGCGGCCTGGATCGCCCCTCGCGCCTTGGGGCCGCGCGCGACGATCCGGGTGCCCGCGAGCACCTCGAGCAGACGGTCGGCGACACCCGCGGCGTCCGCCGCCTCGATCCAGCCGCGGAAGCCGATGCCGGTCGTGACGACGACGGTGTCGGGCGGCTCGGCGAGCACGCTGCGCGTGCGCTCGAGCAGCAGCGCGTCGTCGGTGTGCGGCACCATGCCGAGCGCGGCCGCGTGCCGCACGCTCGCGCCGCGCCGCTCGAGCGCGGCCCGCAGCTCGGAGGAGCGCCGGTCGGCCGTGACGAGCACGACGCAACCGGCCAGGGTCTGGTCGATCATCTGTGCGCTCACGCGTCCATTGTCACCGGCGCCGGGGGCGTGGCGTCCACCTCGTCCACGAGCTCCGGTGCGGGGTCCGCCGCCGTGGGCGTCAGCAGGTCGGGCGCCGCGACGTGACCGACGACGACCACGGCCGGCGCGCGCACGCCGCGCGCGGCCGCGACAGCCGCGACCTCGTGCAGCGGCGCGCGCGTCACGCGCTGGTCGGGCAGCGTCGCGCGCTCGACCACCGCGACGGGCACGTCGGGGTCGACGCCACCGGCCAGCGCGTCGCGCACCAGCCCGGGCAGCGCGGCCACGCCCATGAGCACGACGACGGTGCACGAGCGGTCACGCAGGCCCGTGAGCGCGGCGGCCGACCAGCCGTCGGTGCCGTTCATGACGTGCACCGCGCCCACGACGCCGCGGTGCGTCAGCGGCACCCCGGCCGCCGCGGCGGCAGCGAACGCGCTGCTGACACCCGGCACGACGCTCACCGGCACGCCCGCGGCGCGGCACGCGAGCACCTCCTCGCCGCCGCGGCCGTAGACGAACGGGTCCCCGCCCTTGAGTCGCACGACGACACGCCCGCGCTGCGCGTGCTCGATGAGGACCCGGTTGATCTCGTCCTGCGGCACGGGGTGGTGCCCGGGCGACTTGCCGACGTCGACGACCTCCACGTCGGCGGGCAGCTGGTCGAGCACGTCGGTCGGGCCGAGGCGGTCGGCGACCACGACGTCCGCCTCGGCGAGGGCGCGGTGTCCGGCGACCGTGAGCAGGTCGACGTCGCCCGGTCCCCCGCCGACGAGCACGACGCGGCCCCGGCCCGCGCCGCGACGGCGCCGGCGCAGGTCGACCTCGCCGGCGTGCAGGTGCGCGACGAGCCGGTCGCGCACCTCGACGCTGCGCCGCGGGTCGGCGCCGACGGCCGACACGACGCCGACGAGCACGTCACCCGTGCGCGTGGTGGCGGGCGTGCGGGCCGTGCCCGCGGCCGCGCGGCGCGGACCGCCGGCGTCGACGCAGAACACCCGCCGGGCGGTGGCCCACGCGACGACCGCGGCGTCCGCCGCACGCTCGCCCGTCGCGGTGTGCACGAGCCACACGTCGTCGAGGTCGGTCTCGACGACCTCGCGGTCGGACCAGCGGGCGCGGCCCGCGACGACCAGGTCGGCGAGGGGCTCGCACACGTGCGGCGCGACGACGTGCACGAGCGCGCCCTCGTCGGCCAGCGCCTGCGCGCGTCGTGCCGCGACCGGTCCCCCACCGACGACGAGCACGGCGCGACCCGCGAGCTCGATTCCCAGCAGCGCCGTCACCCCGCACCGCCGAGCACCGCGAGCTGCACGTCGCCGTCGACGACGCGCACGCCCCACGTCCGCAGGTCCGCGCCGTGCCCCGCGACCGGCGTCTTGCCCGCGACGTCGAGGCACGCACCCGTGCGCAGGTCGAACACCTGCTTGTACATGGGCGAGGCGACGGTCGGCACGTCGGCGTCGTCGACGCGGCGCGTCCCGACGATCCCGCGGGCCAGGACGTGCGCGTCGCTGAACGGGTCGTGCTGCTGCACGGCGTGCACCGTGTCGTCGAGCAGCCGGAACACCGCGACCTGCGTGAGCGTCGGTGCACCGTCCACCCGGTCGGGCACGAGCGCCGCGGCACCGCGCTCGGGTGCGAGGTCCGCGAGCCGGCACACGGTCAGCCACGTGGTCGTGGGGGCGTCGAGCGTCGTCACGAGCGGACCTCCAGGGTGGTGCCGGCGACGAGCACGGCGCGCTCGTCGGCGGTGGCGGGGCGGACCTGGCCGCGCTCGGGCACGTACGCCAGGGACGGGTCGGCCACGTCGGGGGCGTTGACGAACGACGCGAACCGCCGGAGCTTCTCGGGGTCGTCGAGCGTCGCGCGCCACTCGTCCTCGTACTGCGCGACGTGCTCGTCCATCTGCGCGTCCAGGTCGGCGCAGATGCCCAGCGCGTCGTCCATGACGACGGCACGCACGCCCTCGAGGCCGCCCTCGACCTCCTCGATCCACGGCGCGGTGCGCTGCAGGCGGTCGGCCGTGCGCACGTAGTAGAGCAGGAAGCGGTCGATGGTCCGCACGAGCGCCTCGGTGTCGAGGTCCTCGGCGAGCAGACGCGCGTGGCGGGGCGTGAAGCCGCCGTTGCCGCCGACGTACACGTTCCAGCCCTTGTCGGTCGCGATGACGCCGACGTCCTTGCCGCGGGCCTCGGCGCACTCGCGCGCGCAGCCCGAGACGCCGAGCTTGATCTTGTGCGGCGAGCGCAGGCCGCGGTAGCGCAGCTCGAGCATGACCGCGAGCGCCGCGGAGTCCTGCACGCCGAACCGGCACCACGTCGACCCGACGCACGACTTCACGGTGCGCAGCGACTTGCCGTACGCGTGCCCGGACTCGAAGCCCGCGTCGACCAGCCGCCGCCAGATCAGCGGGAGCTGGTCGATGCGCGCGCCGAACATGTCGATGCGCTGGCCGCCCGTGACCTTGGTGTAGAGCCCGAAGTCGCGCGCGACCTCGCCGACCACGATGAGCCCCTCGGGCGTGACCTCGCCGCCGGGCATGCGCGGCACCACCGAGTACGACCCGTCCTTCTGCAGGTTCGCCATGACGTGGTCGTTGGTGTCCTGCAGGGCCGCGCGCTCGCCGTCGAGCACGTGCGCGGGGGCCGTGGTCGCGAGGATCGACGCGACCGCGGGGCGGCAGAGGTCGCAGCCGCGCCCGTGCGTGCCGAACCGCTCGACGACCTCGGTGAAGGTCCGTAGGCCGGCGACGCGCACGGCGTCGTAGAGCTGGGCCCGCGACAGCGCGAAGTGCTCGCACAGCGCGGTGCTGACGCTCACGCCGAGAGCCGCGAGCTCGGTGGTCACGAGCTTCTTGACCAGCGGCAGGCAGGACCCGCAGCTGGTGCCGGCGCGCGTGCACGCCTTGACGGCGCCGAGGTCGTGGCAGCCCTCGTCGGTCACGGCGTGCCGGATCGACCCGGCGGTGACGTTGTTGCACGAGCAGACCGTGGCCTCGTCGGGCAGCTCGAGGTCGGGTGCGCCAGCTCCCCCGGCGGGCAGCAGGAACGCGCCCGGGTCGCCGGGCAGCTCGCGGCCGACCATGGGGCGCAGGCTCGCGTAGGCGCTCGCGTCGCCGACGAGCACGCCCCCCAGGAGCGTGCGGGCGTCGTCGGACACCACGAGCTTCTTGTAGACGCCCGCGACCGGGTCGGCCCACACGACCTCGAGCGCGCCCGGCGTGCGGGCGAACGCGTCGCCGAAGCTCGCGACGTCGACACCCGCGAGCTTGAGCTTGGTCGCGGTGTCGGCACCGGGGTACGCGGCCCGGCCGCCGAGCAGCCGGTCGACCGTCACCTCGGCCATCGTGTACCCGGGCGCGACGAGCCCGATGCACACGCCCTGGATGCACGCGACCTCACCGACCGCCGAGACGTGCGGGTCGGCCGTGAGGCACGTGTCGTCGACGACCACGCCGCCGCGCGGGCCGATCTCGAGGCCGCTGGTGCGCGCGAGCTCGTCGCGCGGACGCACGCCCGCCGCCACGACCACGACGTCGGCGTCGAGCCGCGTGCCGTCGGCGAGCTCGACGCGGCCGACGCCCCCGCGACGGTGCGGCAGCACACGCGTCGTCCTGGCCTGCGTGCGCACGCCGATGCCGAGCCGGTTGATCAGCCGCCGCAGCGCCTCGCCGCCACCGAGGTCGACCTGCGCGGACATGAGGTGCGTGTCGACCTGCAGCACGGTCGCGCGGGCGCCGAGCGCGTCCAGGGCGCCCGCGGCCTCCAGGCCCAGCAGACCGCCGCCGAGCACGACCCCGCGCACGGGCCGCTGCTCGGCCAGGCGCGTGACGTGGCCGCGCAGGGCCGCGACGTCGTCGAGCGTGCGGTACACGAACACGCCCTCGAGGTCGGCACCCTCCAGGGGCGGCACCCACGCCGACGACCCCGTCGCGAGGACCAGGTGGTCGTAGGCGTAGGTGCGGCCCGAGGCGGCCGTGACGGTCCGGGCCGCGCGGTCGACGACGGTGACGGCGTCGCCGCGCACGAGCGTGACGAGCGGGTCGTCCCACAGCGCGGCGTCGCCGAGCGCGAGGTCGTCGGGGGTGCGGCCCGCGAAGTAGCTCGTGAGCGCGACGCGGTCGTAGGGGCGGCGCGGCTCCTCGGCGAGGACCGTGACGCGCCACGTGCCGGCGGTGTCACGGTCGCGCAGGGCCTCGACGAGGCGCTGGGCGACCATGCCGCCGCCGACGACGACGAGATGACGGGGGTCCATGGGGCCTCCAGGAGGTCCGGGTGGGGCGAGGGCGTGCCTCGACGCTACGAACCGGCCGTTTCCGGCAGGGGTGCGCCGCCGTTTCGGCGTCGGAACGTTTCCCTCTCACCGGGCGGGCCTCGCGTGTGAGACCTTCGTCCCGTGCGCCGTGGCGCGCGCCGTGCCCGCGGCCTAGCGTGGCGCGCATGACGACCCCCGCGGTGCCGCCCGCGCGCACGCACCGTCCGCGCACCCCCGACGCGCTCGCGGCGCTCGCCGGCCTCGCGGCCGGCGCGGTGACCGTCGGGGCGGGTGCGCTGGTCGCGATCGTCACGGGACCGTCGACCGACCCGCTCGTCGCGGTGGGCGCGGCGTTCGTCGACGCGACCCCGGCGTGGCTCAAGGACGCCGCGGTGCGCGCGTTCGGCACCGCCGACAAGCTCGTGCTCGGCATCGGCGAGGCGCTCGTGCTCGCGGGCCTCGCGGCCGTCGCGGGCGTCGCGGCGCGTCGCCGGTGGCCGGTCGGTGCCGTGCTCGTCGTCGCGCTCGGAGGCGTCGCGGCGCTCGCCGCGACCCTGCGGCCCGACGCCGGGACGCTCGCACCGGCACCCGCGGTGGTCGGCACCGTCGCGGGCCTGTGGACGCTGAGCACCCTGGTGGGTCGTCTGCCCCCGCCCCCGTCCCGCGTCGACGCCCGAACCGACGCCGACGCCGTCCTCCCCCGGCCGTCGCCGGACCGCCGTGCGTTCCTCCGGCTCACCGCGCTGGCGTCCGTGCTCGGGGTCGCCGCCGCCGTGGCCGGGCGCGTCGCCGCGACGGGTGCCCGCGGCGCGCAGGCGGCCCGCAGCGCCCTGCGCCTGCCCGCCGCAGCCCGCCCGGCACCGACGCCGCCCCCGGACGTGCAGGTCGAGGGCGTCGGGCCGTGGGTCACGCCACCCGCCGACTTCTACCGCATCGACACCGCGCTGGTCGTGCCGCAGGTCGACCCGAGCGGCTGGCGCCTGCGCGTGCGCGGCCTGGTCGAGCAGGAGGTCGTGCTCACGTGGGACGAGCTGCTCGCCTCCGAGCTCGTCGAGGCGTGGGTGACGCTCGCGTGCGTGTCCAACGCCGTGGGGGGCGACCTGGTGGGCAACCAGCGGTGGCTCGGCCTGCCGGTGCGGGAGGTGCTCGCGCGGGCCGTGCCGACCGCGGACGCCGACATGGTGCTCTCGCGCAGCGTCGACGGGTTCACCGCCTCCACGCCGCTCGAGGCGCTCACCGACGGCCGCGACGCGCTGCTCGCCGTCGCGATGGGCGGCGCCCCCCTGCCGCCCGAGCACGGCTTCCCCGTCCGGATGGTCGTGCCCGGGCTGTACGGCTACGTGTCCGCGACCAAGTGGGTCACCGAGCTCGAGGTCACGCGGTTCGACCGGGTCAGCGCGTACTGGACGCAGCGCGGCTGGTCCGAGCGCGGACCCGTGAAGACGCAGTCGCGCATCGAATTGCCCCGCCGGGGCGCGGACATCACCGCCGGTGAGGTCGTGGTCGCCGGCACGGCGTGGGCGCAGCACCGCGGGGTCGAGCGCGTCCAGGTGCGCGTCGACGACGGGCCGTGGCAGGACGCCGACCTCGCCGCCGACGGCGGCGTCGACGCCTGGCGGCAGTGGCGGTGGACGTGGCCGGACGCCACGCCGGGCGACCACGTGCTCGCGGTCCGCGCGTGGGACCCCGAGGGGCCGCAGACGGGCGTCCCGGCCGGCGTCGTCCCCGACGGCGCGACGGGCTACGACACGCTCGACGTCACGGTCGCCTGACGGGCGTCGCCCCCGACGCCGCGTCCCGCACCGGACGCCCGTGCGCGGGGCGGTCCGTGCTCGACGCGATCAGCCCTGCACGCCGCGCGACACCTGCACGACCTGCACCTGCGCGTCGCCCGGGTCGCGCAGCAGGCACGCGAGCACGCGGTCGAGGTCGGGGCGGGCCGCGTCGGCGTACAGCACGACCGCGAGCGCACCGCCCTCCTGACCGTCGGGCACCGAGACGCGCTCCACGGCGGGGTCGTCGGTGCACGACGCGACCGTCGGGTGCTCGGGGCCGACCAGCACGGCCCACGGCCCGGACGACGGCACCTCGACACGACCGCCGCCGCCCGTCCCGGCGACGAGCCCGATCGCGAGCGAGCCGATGAGCCCGAGCACGACGAACGTCGCGACGACGACACGGGTCCTGCGGCCGCGCACGGCACCTCCAGCGGGGTCGGGGGTGCGCACCGGGCGGGCGGGCACGCCCGGGCCAACGCACGGCCGCGGTGCCGTGTTCCCGCGAGTGGTCCCCGTCTGACCGGCCGGCGGACGTCCGGGCCGGGTCGGGGCCCGCTCACCGGTTCAGTACACGTCGCGCACGTACCGCCGCGCGGCGGCCAGCCGCCGGAGGTACGCCGCGGCCGCGTCGGCGTCGAGCCGTCCCTCGCGCGCCACGACGTCCCGCAGCGCCGCGTCGACGTCGGGCGCCATGCGCCGGGCGTCGCCGCACACGTACACGTGCGCGCCGCGCTCGAGCCACGACCACAGCGCGGGCCCGTGCTCGCGCAGGCGGTCCTGCACGTACACCTTCTGCCGCTGGTCGCGCGAGAACGCCGCGTCGAGGCGCGTGAGCACGCCGGCGTCCTGCCAGGCGGCGAGCTCGTCGCGGTACCAGAAGTCCGTCGCGGCGTGCTGCTCGCCGAACACCAGCCAGCTCTCGCCCCGGTCGCCGCGCGCCGCACGCTCGGCCAGGAACCCGACGAACGGCGCCACGCCCGTGCCCGGGCCGATCATGACGACGGGGGCGTCCGGGTCCTGCGGCGGGTGGAAGTGCGCGCTGGGCTGCACGTGCACGGCGACCTCGGCGTCGGCCGGTGCGTCGGCGAGGTACGTCGAGCACGTCCCGCCGCGCGCGCGGCCGTCCGGTCCGGCCCAGCGCACGACCGACACCGTGAGCCGCACCCGCTCGGGGTCGACCAGCGGGCTCGAGGAGATCGAGTAGGCACGGGGCTGCAGCGTGCGCAGCGCGTCGACCCACTCCTGGGGCGTCGCGTCGAGCGGGTGCGCCGCGACGACGTCGACGACGCCGCGGTCCCACGTCCACGCGTCGAGGGCCGCGCGGTCGCCCGTGCGCAGCAGGCGGCGCAGCTCGTCGCCCGCGGTGCGCGTGGTCCGCTCGGCGACGAACCGCAGCAGCGCGGGCGTCGGGCGCCCGAGGTCGAGGCGCGTGCGCAGCGCGTCGCCCAGCGCGAGCGTCGCGCCGTCGTGCTCGACGGTCGCGCCGGGGTCCAGGCCCGTCGCCGCGCACCACTCCTCGACGAGCGGCGCGGCCGTGAGCGGACGCACCGCGAGCGCGTCGCCGGCCGCGTACGGCACCGGCAGCGGCGAGCCCGCGGTGTCGAGCAGGATCTCGCGGACCTCCTTGGCCGAACCGGGGGCGCCCAGGCGGCGGCGCCCGACGAGGCGCGCCGCGCCGGGGTGGCGCCGGGTCGCGTGCGCCGGTGGCGCGGCGTCCGACGACGCGGTCGGTGACGCTGCCGGTGGTGCTGTCGGTGGCGCTGTGGGTAGCGCGGCGGGTGCCGTGCGCGCGGGCGCCCGGCCGGGCGGCCCGTCGACGTCGCGCGGTCCCGGGGCGTCGTCGGTGCCGCCGGTCAGCGCCGCGAGCAGCCCGTCGAGCCACGTCGTGACCGCCGTGTCGTCGCCGGGCTCGCGCTCGAGCCGCTCGACCAGCCGCTGCGCGCCGAGCTCGGCGAGCCGGTGGTCGAGGCGCCGGCCGTGGCCGCAGAACCGGTCGTACGTCGGGTCGCCGAGCGCGAGCACGGCGAACCGCGCGCCGCCGAACGACGGCGCCTGCGGGTCGGCGAGCGCCTCCCACAGCGCGGTGCCGTTGTCGGGCGCGTCGCCGTCGCCGAACGTGCTCGTGACCAGCACGACGTCACCGCGACGCGGCAGGTCCGCGAGCGCGTCGTCCATGGCGACGACCCGGGGGGTGTGCCCGGCGTCCGCGAGGCGCTGCGCGACCACGCCGGCGACCTCCTCGGCCGTGCCCGTCTGAGACGCCCACAGCACGGTGACGGTCCGTGCGGGTGCGGGTGGGACGGCCGGCGGGGCCGTGCGCGAGAACATCCCGGCCAGCACGCCGTCGACCCACAGCGCGTGGTCGCCGCGCAGGGGTGCCGACGTCGGCAGGACGGGCGTCCCGCCGGCGGCGTCGGCACCGCGTCCCAGGCCCGCGAGGAACCCCGCGAGGTAGCGGCGCTCGTCGTCGCCCAGCGCGGGTGGCGCGACGTCGTCGACGCCGAGCGCCGCGGCGAGCGCGCGCATCGTGGCGGGGCCGTCGAGGGCCCGTGCGCCGGGCCCGGGCTCCCCCGCCCGGCCCGCGGGGGCGTCGTCGACGGCGGCACCCGCCACGGCGTCGGACGCCCGCGTGCCGTCGGCCACGCCCACGACGGGCGTGAGCGCGACCGCGCACGCCTTGAGCTCGGGCTGCAGCGACAGCGGGTCGACCGCGTCGTGGGTGACGGCGTTGACGGCGAGGTACTCGCCGAACACGTCGTTCCAGTGGAACGGGGCGAACAGCGTGCCGGGGCGCACGCGGTCGGTCACGACGACCGGCAGCACCGCGCGGCCGCGCCGCGACGCGACCTCGACGGGCGCCCGCTCGACGAGCCCGAGCCGCGCGGCGTCCTCGGGGTGCACCTCGACGAACGGGCCGGGCTCGAGCCGGTTCAGCGCCGGGACCTTGCCGGTCTTGGTCATGGTGTGCCACTGGTGCTGCACGCGGCCCGTCGTGAACCAGAACGGGTGGTCGTCGTCCGGCAGCTCGGCGGGGTCGACGTGCGGGCGCGCGTGGAAGACCGCACGACCGCTCGGCGTGGGGAACGCCAGGCGCGGGCGCGTGCCGTCGGGGCGGGTGAGCAGCGGCTGGTGCGCGCCGTCGTTGAGGTAGCGCACGGGGTTGCGCGCGGGCGCGTCGGCGGACGCGCAGGGCCACTGCACGGGCTCGCGGCGCAGCCGCTCGTAGCTGACGCCCCGCAGGTCGTAGCCCGTGCGCGGGTTGCTCGCGCGTCGCAGCTCGTCGAAGACCTCCTGCGACGACGCGTACGCGAACCCGTCGAAGCCCATGGCGGTCGCGACGCGCGCGACGAGCTGCCAGTCCGGCAGCGCCTGCCCCGGTGCGGCCAGCGCCCGCCGCGCGAGCGTCATGGTGCGCTCGGAGCTCACCATGACGCCGTCGGCCTCGGACCACAGCGCGGCCGGCAGCACGACGTCGGCGTACGCGTTGGTCTCGGTGTCGGCGAACACGTCCTGCGTGACGACGAGCTCGGCGCGCTCGAGACCCTCGATCACGGTGCGGCGGTTGCCGACCGACGCGACCGGGTTGGTGCAGATCACCCACGCGGCGCGGATCTCGCCGTCGGCCATGCGGCGGAACATGTCGACCGTGCCGGTGCCGACCTCGGTGCGGATCGTCCCGGGCGGGAGGTCCCACAGCTCCTCGCAGAACGCGCGGTCGTCGGCGTCGAGCACGCTGCGCTGACCGGGCAGCCCGGGGCCCATGTAGCCCATCTCGCGCCCGCCCATCGCGTTGGGCTGGCCGGTGAGCGAGAACGGGCCGCTCCCGCGGCGCCCGATCGCACCGGTCGCGAGGTGCAGGTTGACCAGGGCGTTGGTGTTCCAGGTGCCGTGGGTCGACTGGTTGAGGCCCATCGTCCAGCACGACACCCAGTCGCCCGCACCGGCGATCATCGCGGCGGCCGCGCGCAGGTCGGCCGCGGGCACGCCCGTGAGCCGCTCGACGACGTCCGGCGGGTAGTCGGCGAGGAACGCGGGCATCGCGTCCCAGCCCTCGGTGTGCTCGGCGACGAACTCCTCGTCGACCGCGCCGGCCTCGACGAGCAGGTGCAGCAGCCCGTTGAGCAGGGCGAGGTCGCTGCCCGGCCGGACCTGCAGGAACAGGTCCGCCTTCTCGGCCGTGGCCGTGCGCCGCGGGTCGACGACGATGAGCCTCGCGCCGGCCTTGACGCGGTCGAGCAGCCGCAGGAAGAGCACGGGGTGGCAGTCGGCCATGTTCGCGCCGACGAGCAGGAACACGTCGGCGTGGTCGAGGTCGTCGTACGACCCCGGCGGGCCGTCCGCACCGAGCGACAGCTTGTAGCCCGTGCCCGCGCTCGCCATGCACAGCCGCGAGTTCGACTCGATCCACCGCGTGCGCAGGTACCCCTTGGCGAGCTTGTTCGCCAGGTACTGCGCCTCGATGCTCAGCTGGCCCGACACGTACAGCGCGATCGCGTCGGGACCGTCGCGGTCGAGGATCGCGCGCAGCCGGCGGGCGACGTCCGCGACCGCGACGTCGACGTCGGCCGGCACGGGCTCGGTGCCGCGCTCGGGCCGCACGAGCGCGGTCGTCACGCGTCCGCCGGCCGCGAGCATCGTCGCGCTCGTCGCGCCCTTGGTGCACAGGCGCCCGGCGTTCGCGGGGTGCGACCGGTCGCCGCTCGCGCGGCGCACCGTGCCGTCGTCCCCGACGTCGAGGACGATCCCGCAGCCGACGCCGCAGTACGAGCACACGGTCGCGACCTGCGTCGTGGCCGTGCGCTCGTCCCGCGCGGTGGTGGTGGCCGTCATCAGATGACGGCGTCGCCGAACGCCGAGCCGCGGCGCGCGTACACGACCCACGTGGTGGCGGCCATGACGGCGTAGGTCGCGACGATCACCCACAGCGCCGCCTCGATGCCGCCCGTCGCGGTGGTCGACGCCGCGAACCCGCGCGGCACCAGGAACCCGCCGACGGCCCCGACCGCGCCCGCGATGCCGATGCACCCCGCGGCGGCCTTGGCCCGCCGCCCGCGGTCGGCGTCGTCGGTCGCGCCGTGCCGGAACACCGCCGGGATCATGCGGTACACCGACCCGTTGCCGGCGCCCGTGGCGAGGAACAGCAGCAGGAACGAGCCGAAGAACAGCGGGAACGACCCGGCCCGCAGCGCGAGGATCGCCGACACCGTCCCGACCGCCATGACCGCGAACGCCGCGACCGTGACGCGGGCGCCGCCGAGACGGTCGGCGAGCGCACCGCCCGCCGGCCGAGCCACCGAGCCGACGAGCGCGCCGAGGAACGCGATCGAGAGCGTCACGTCGGGGAACTGGGCCTTGAGCAGCGTGGGGAACGCCCCCGAGAACCCGATGAACGAGCCGAACGTGCCGATGTACACGAACGAGATGACCCACGTGTGCCGGTGCCGCGCGGCCGAGCCGTACGCGCGCGGGTCGGCCGCGGCGTCCTTGACGTTGTCCATGAGCCGCCACGCGAGCACCGCGGCGAGGATCGCGAGCGGCACGAACATCAGACCGGCCCGCTCGAGGTGCACGCCGGCCGCGCCGACGATGACCAGCGGCACCGCGAGCTGCACGGCCGCGGTGCCGACGTTGCCGCCCGCGGCGTTGAGGCCCAGCGCCCGGCCCTTCTCGCGCTCGGGGTAGAAGAACGAGATGTTGGCCATCGAGGACGCGAAGTTGCCGCCGCCGACGCCCGCGAGCGCGGCGACCGCGAGCAGCGCGCCGAACGGCAGGTCGGGTCGTTGCACGGCCCACGTCAACGCACCGGCGGGCAGCAGGAGCAGCAGCGCGGACACGACGGTCCAGTTGCGCCCGCCGAAGACGGGGACGGCGAACGTGTACGGGATGCGCAGCGTCGCGCCGACGAGCGACGGCACCGCGATGAGCCAGAACATCTGGTCGGCGGTCAGCGCGAACCCGGCCGCCGGCAGCTGCGGCACGACGATGCTCCACAGCGCCCACACCGCGAACCCGAGGAACTCCGCGAGGATCGACAGCACGAGGTTGCGGCGCGCGACGGCGCGCCCCGCGGTACGCCACTGCTCGGGCGCCTCGGGGTCCCAGCCGTGCAGCCAGCGGCCGCGGTGCCGGACGAGCACGGGCTCGACGCCCGCGGGGGTGAGGACCTCGGCGTCGGGTGCCGCGGTCGGGGGTGCCGGGGTGGGGTCTGCGGGCGCGGTCGCCGCGGCGGCGGGCGCGTCGGTCGTCGGGGTCTGGGTCACGGGGAGCCTCCGGGCGTCGGTCCGTGCAGGGCTGCGCGGGGTCGGGCGTCGGGGCCGGGCGGTGCCCGGCGGGCGTCGCCGCGTGGGGCCGGCGTCGAGCAGGACGCTAGGCAGCGCGTGTTTCGCCCGGACGCGCACCCGCGTCACCGGCCCGCAACGTTCCGCGCACACGCCGGCGGCCCGGGGTGTGAGAACTCCCCCGGGCCGCGTGGCGTCGTCGCCGTCAGTCCGTGACGCGGAACCGTCCCTGCGCGCCGCGCTCGGCGTCGCCCATGGCGTGCGTGACGAACGGGTACGTGCCCGCCTCGGGGAAGGTCAGCTCGACGAACCCGCCCTCGGCGGGCGCGAGCGCGAGCACCTGGGAGCCACCGGTCCCGGTCGACCCGCCGTCGCGCAGGGTCCAGTCGCCCTCGCGGTAGACGGTGTCGAACTGCCCGCCGACGACGTGGAACGACGACGGCCGGTTCGGCCCGGCGTCGAGCACCCACACGCGCACGCGCTCGCCCGCGCGGACCGCGAGGGGTCGGTCACGGTACTGGTTGGCGTAGCCGTTGAACGTCAGCAGCGTGGGCTGCTGCGCGGTGAGCGCGGCCTCGTCGGCGGTGCCGCCCTGCTTGCCCAGGTACAGCTCGGACTGCACGAGCACGTACTCGTGGTCGACCTCGGGCAGGCCGGGCGGGTCGATGACGACCGCGCCGAACATGCCGTTGGCGATGTGCAGGCTCATCGGCATGGTCGAGCAGTGGTACATCCAGATGCCGCTGCGGGTCGCGCGGAACGTGTACGTGAGCGTCTCGCCGGGCTCGATGGTCCGCATCACGTCGTCGGGTGCGAGCGCCCCGGCGTGGAAGTCGACCGAGTGCCCGAGGCTGCCGTCGTTGACGAGCGTGACGACGAACGTGTCGCCGACGCGCCCGTGCAGCACCGGGCCGGGTGCGGTGCCGCCGAACGTCCAGGCGGTGCGCGTGACGCCGGGGGCGACCTCCTGGACGGTCTCGGTGACCTCGAGCGTGACGTGGTGGGTCGTGCCGTCGCCGACCGGCGGCAGCGTCGCGTCGCGCGCGACGAACGCGTCGTCGGGTGCGGCCATGAGGTCGAGCAGGTCGGCCGCGCGCGTGCCGTCGCCCGCTCCGCCGTGGTGCGTGCCCGCCGTGCCGGGCATGTCGTGCCCCGCCCCACCGTCGCCCCCCGGGGCCGCCGCGACGGGTGCGGCGGCCCCGGGGGGCGAC
>NZ_LNTD01000228.1 GCF_001462455.1 Cellulomonas sp. B6 | reverse complement strand
CGCGCCGCCGCGCCCTAGGTTCGTGGTCATGACCACCGGCCCCGTCACCGCCCCGCCCCGCGCGGGCCGGTCCGCCCCGTCCCTCGTGGCTCCCCGCGACCCGTCCGACCGCGTCCCGGTCGCCGTCGACGTGCAGCACGTCGCGCCCGCGCTGCGCGGCGGACGCGCGCTGCTGCTGGCACCCGTCTCCGCGGCCACCTGGAGCGGTGCGGGCCAGCTCGCGGTGTCCACGCTGTTCACCGTGCTCGCCGCGATCCTCCTGATCACCGGTGTCGCGGTGGGTGTGGGCACCGCGCTCGTCGTGGTCGGCGTCCCGGTCCTGCTGGGCACGCTCGCCCTGGCCCGCGGCTACGGGCGCATCGAGCGCACCCGCCTCGCCGCGCAGCTCGGCGTCGTCGTGCCGCCGCCGTCGCCCGCACCCGCCGGGTGGGGCCGGCGGTCGTGGTGGCCGCGCGCCCGGGACGACCGCGCGTGGGCGGCCGTCGCGCACGCCGCGGTCGCGAGCGTCCTGACCTCGGTCGCGGTGCCGCTCGGGGCGTCGTTCGCGGCGGTGCCGTGGATCCTGCTCGCGACGCCGTTCGTCGACGCCCCGCGGCAGCCGTTCGACGTCATCCACGTGCCCGCGTGGTTCGCGGTGCCCGTCGCGCTCGTGCTGCCGTGGGTGTCCGCGCTGGTCGTGCAGCTCACGACGCTCGCGCAGGTCCGGATGGGCCGCACGCTGCTCGGTGGCCGGTCACGCGCCGACGTCGAGCGCGCCGCCCGCGAGGCCGAGACCCGTGCGAGCGCCGCCGAGGGGCGCGCCGAGCACCTGCGCGAGACCCGCAGCGCCGCGGTCGACGCCGCCGACGACGAGCGCCGCCGCATCGAGCGTGACCTGCACGACGGCGCGCAGCAGCGGCTGGTCGCGCTGGGCGTCGAGCTCGGGGTCGCGCGCCGGGCCGCGGTGCACGACCCGCAGGCCGCGGTCGCGGCGGTCGACGCCGCGCACGGCGAGATCAAGGAGGTGCTGGCCGAGCTGCGCGACCTGGTGCGCGGCGTGCACCCCGCCGTGCTCACCGACCGCGGGCTCGACGCGGCGCTCTCGGCGCTCGCGGCACGCAGCCCGGTGCCGGTCGACGTCGAGACCCGCGGTCTCGAGGCCGGGATGTGCGTGCAGGCCCAGGCGGCCGCGTACTTCGTGGTCGCCGAGGCGCTCACCAACGTCGCCAAGCACGCGCACGCCGCCCAGGTGGTGGTGCGGGCGACCGTGGCGGGCGACCGGCTCCGCGTGGAGGTCGCCGACGACGGCCGCGGCGGGGCCACCGCCGCACCCGGCGGCGGGCTCGACGGCCTGCGGCGCCGGGTCGAGGCCCTCGACGGCGCGTTCCTGCTGCTCAGCCCGGCGACGGGCGGCACCGTGCTCACCGTGGAGGTGCCGTGCGCATCGTGATCGCCGAGGACTCGGTCCTCCTGCTCGACGGGCTCACGCGGCTGCTGGTCGCCGAGGGCCACGACGTCACCGGCTACCGCACGGCCGACGAGCTCGTCGCCGTCCTGGGGGACCCGGACGCGGACCTGCCGGACCTGCTCCTGACCGACGTCCGCATGCCGCCCACGCACACCGACGAGGGCCTGCGGGCCGCCGTCCACCTGCGCGGCCTGCACCGCGGGCTCCCCGTGCTGGTGCTCTCGCAGTACGTCGAGGCCCGCTACGCGCAGGACCTGCTCGCGGCCGACGCGCGCGGCCTGGGCTACGTGCTGAAGGACCGCGTGGCCGACGTCGACGACTTCCTCGACGCGCTCGCCCGGGTCGCCGCCGGCGGCACGGTCGTCGACCCCGAGGTCGTCGCGCAGGTGTTCGCACGCTCGCGCCGCAGCACGCTCGACGCGCTGACGCCTCGTGAGCGCGACGTCATCGGCCTCATGGCCGAGGGCCGGTCCAACGCGGCCATCTCCGAGCGCCTGTTCATCGGCCTGCCGGCCGTCGAGAAGCACGTCACGTCCATCCTCACCAAGCTCGACCTGCCGCCCGACGCGTCCGACCACCGCCGCGTGCTCGCGGTGCTGCGCTGGCTCGAGGACGCCCCCACGAACGGAACCCCGCGATGACCACGCCCACCAC
>NZ_LNTD01000227.1 GCF_001462455.1 Cellulomonas sp. B6 | reverse complement strand
GCGGCGGCCAGGGCGGCGGGGTCCGCGCCCGGCAGCTCGGCCGCCGACGCGACGTCGACGAGCCACAGCGTGCGCTCCTGCCCGCGGGCGGCGGCGGCGGGAGTGGTCCGCACGTCGTCGCCGGCGAGGGCCCGCGCGACCGCGGGCGCCTTCTCGGCCCCGGCGGCGACGACCCACACCTCGCGCGCCGTCTGGATGAGCGGGAACGTGAGCGACACGCGCTCGGACGGCGGCTTGGGGGAGTCGTGCTCCGCGACCACGAGCAGGTTCGCCTCGTACAGCGACGACCGCTCGGGGAACAGCGACGCGACGTGCCCGTCCGGTCCCATGCCGAGCAGCAGCACGTCGAACCGGGGGGCGAGCCCGTCGTCGGCCGCGTGCGCGCGCAGCTCGGCGGCGTACGCGCGCGCGGCGGCCTCACCGTCCGGCACGTCGTCGCCGGGCCCGGGGACGGCGTGCACGTTCGCGGCCGGCAGCGCGTCGCCGAGGGCGTCGATGAGCGCCGCGCGGGCCTGCGTCTCGTTGCGGTCCGCGTCGCCTGCGGGCAGGAAGCGCTCGTCGCCCCACCACAGGTGCACGCCCGACCAGTCGACGGCGTCCCGCACCGGCGAGTCCGCGACGGCCCGCAGCGTCGCGATGCCCACCGTGCCGCCCGTGAGCACGACGTGCACGGGCGAGCGGTGCGACTGCAGGTCCACCAGGCGCGTCAGCAGCCGCGCGGCCGCGGCGGCGGCGAGGACGTCGGCGTCGGGGTGGACCAGGACCTCGGGCGTGGCGGTGCTCATGCGTCTCCTCCTCGGCCCGGTCCGGCGCGGCCCGGGCGGTCGTCGCGGGGGTGCCGACGGGCCGCCCGGCGCACGCGGTGGGGCGGGGCGGCCCGTCGGTGGGTCAGGCGTCGATGCGCGCGAGGCCCTTCTGGAGGACCTCGCCGTACACCTCGTCGGCGTCGAGGCGCCGCAGCTCCTCGACGAGGCACTCGCGCAGCTGGCGGATGGGCAGCGCGATGCGGTGCTCGGGCTGCTCGGGCTGGCGCAGCGCGGCGGTCTTGCCGTCGGGCCGGTCCAGCACGATGTCGCCCGACGCGCGCTCGAGTCGCACCTGCGTGATCGCGGGCGCCCCGGGGACGCGCTCGATCTCGACCGGGCACCGCAGGGAGTGCGCGAGCCACGCGGCCATGAGGTCGACCGACGGGTGCGTGCTCTCCCCGGTGACCACGGCGCGGCGCACCGGCTCGTACGGCGGCTGGTCCAGCGTCGCGGCGATCAGGCCGCGCCACAGGGTCGCGCGGGTCCAGGCGAGGTCGGTGTCGCCCTCGGCGTAGACCCGCGCCAGGTTGCGCAGCGCGCGGCCCGGGCGCGAGCACGTCGAGGTGTCGGTGATGCGCCGCTGCGCCATCGCGCCCAGCGGGTGCTCCGACGGGTTCTCGGGCACGTCGTAGGGCCACCACGCGACGATCGGCGCGTCGGGCAGCAGCAGCGGCATGACGAGCGTGTCGAGGTGCCGCGTGACGCCGCCGGAGATGCGCAGCACGACGACCTCGCTCGCCCCGGCGTCGCCGCCGAGGCGGATCTGCGCGTCGAGGTTCGCGGCCCGGTCCTCGGTGCCCTCGGTGATGACGATGATCCGGCAGGGGTGCTCCCGGCTCGCGGCGTTCGCCGCCTCGATCGCGTCCTCGGGGTCGTGCGCGTCGGCGTCGATGATGAGCGTCAGCACGCGGCCCAGCGCGATCGCGCCGCCCTCGTCGCGCTCCTGCAGGAGTCGCTTGTTGATGTCCCGGGTGGTCGTGTCCGGCATGTCGATGATCACGGGAGCCTCCACGCCCGGCCGTCGCGGGCCATCATCTCGTCGGCCGACGCCGGACCCCACGTGCCGGCGCGGTACTCGTCGGGCTTGCCGTGGCTCGCCCAGTACGCGGTGACCGGGTCGAGGATCTTCCACGACAGCTCGACCTCCTCGTGCTGCGGGAACAGCGGCGGGTCGCCGAGCAGCACGTCGAGGATGAGGCGCTCGTACGCCTCGGGCGAGGACTCGGTGAACGCGTGCCCGTACCCGAAGTCCATGGTGACGTCACGGACCTCCATCGCGGTCCCCGGCACCTTGGCGCCGAACCGCAGCGTCACGCCCTCGTCGGGCTGCACACGGATCACCAGGGCGTTCTTGCCGAGCTCGGACGTCGAGGTCGACTCGAACGGCAGGTGCGGCGCGCGCTTGAAGACGACCGCGATCTCGGTGACGCGCCGACCCAGACGCTTGCCCGTGCGCAGGTAGAACGGCACCCCGGCCCAGCGGCGGGTGTCGATGTCGACGCGGATCGCCGCGTACGTCTCGGTCGTGGAGTCCGGGTTGAAACCTTCCTCCTCGGCGTAGCCGACGACCTTCTCGCCGCCCTGCCAGCCCGCGGCGTACTGCCCACGAGCCGTGTGCTTGCCCAGGTCGCGCGGCAGGCGCAGCGCCGAGAGCACCTTGGTCTTCTCGGCGCGCAGCGCGGCCGCGTCGAACGAGACCGGCTCCTCCATCGCCGTGAGCGCGAGCAGCTGCAGCAGGTGGTTCTGGATGACGTCGCGCGCCGCGCCGATCCCGTCGTAGTACCCCGCGCGACCGCCGATGCCGATGTCCTCGGCCATCGTGATCTGCACGTGGTCGACGTAGTTGCCGTTCCAGATCGGCTCGAACAGCTGGTTGGCGAAGCGCAGCGCCAGCAGGTTCTGGACCGTCTCCTTGCCCAGGTAGTGGTCGATCCGGAAGATGTCGTCGGGCCGGAAGACCTCGGACACGATGTCGTTGAGCTCGCGGGCCGAGGCCAGGTCGTGGCCGAACGGCTTCTCGATGACGACGCGGCGCCACGTGCCGTCCTTGGGCTGCGACAGGCCCGAGCGGGCGAGCTGCTGGCAGACCACCGGGAACGAGCTCGGCGGCACCGACAGGTAGAACGCGTGGTTGCCGCCCGTGCCGCGCGTGACGTCGAGGTCCTCGACCGTCTCGCGGAGGCGGTCGAACGCGTCGTCGTCGTCGAACGACCCCTGCACGAACCGGATGCCCTCGGACAGCTGGCGCCACGTCGCCTCGCGGAACGGCGTGCGGGCGTGCTCCTTGACCGAGTCGTGCACGACCTGCTCGAAGTCCTGCGTCTCCCAGTCGCGCCGGGCGAAGCCGGTGAGCGCGAAGCCGGGGGGCAGCAGGCCGCGGTTGGTGAGGTCGTAGACCGCCGGCATGAGCTTCTTGCGCGCGAGGTCGCCCGTGACGCCGAAGATCACGAGGCCGCACGGCCCGGCGATGCGGGGGAGACGGCGGTCGCGCGCGTCCCGGAGCGGGTTCTGGTCGGGGCCGACCTTGGCGCCGCTCACCGGGCCTCCTCGGTCGACGACGCGGCGGACGTGAGCCCGGCCTCGACGGTGCCGAGCAGCTCGGACCACGAGGCCTCGAACTTCTCCAGCCCCTCGACCTCGAGCCGGTCGGTGACCTCGTCGACCGAGATCCCGAGGGCCTCGATGCGGTCGAGCAGCGCCGCCGAGGCGTCCTGCGTGCCCGTGACCGTGTCGCCGCGCACGGCGCCGTGGTCGGCGACCGCGTCGAGCGTCTTCTCGGGCATGGTGTTGACGCTGCCGGCCACGACGAGCTCGTCGACGTAGCGCGTGTCGGGGTAGGCGGGGTCCTTGACGCCCGTCGACGCCCACAGCGGGCGCTGCGGCTGCGCGCCGGCCGCCGCGAGCGCCTGCCAGCGCTCGCCCGCGACGACCTCCTGGTAGACGCCCCACGCGAGGCGCGCGTTCGCGATCGCGGCGGTCCCGCGCAGCTGCGCGGCCTCGTCGCCGCCGATCTCGTCGAGGCGCGGGTCGATCGCCGCGTCGACGCGCGAGACGAAGAACGACGCGACCGAGCCGATCGGCGCGAGGTCGATCCCCGCGGCGTGGGCCTGCTCGAGCCCGTCGAGGAACGCGTCGAGCACGGCGCGGTAGCGCTGCAGGGAGAAGATCAGCGTGACGTTGACGCTGATGCCCTGCGCGAGCGCCGCGGTGATCGCGGGCAGGCCCTCGAGGGTCGCCGGGATCTTGACGAACAGGTTCGGTCGCTCGATCTCCGACCAGAGCGTCTCCGCCGAGGCGGTCGTGCCCGCCGTGTCGCGCGCGAGGCGCGGGTCGACCTCGATCGACACGCGTCCGTCGACGCCGCGCGTCGCGTCGTAGACCGGCCGCAGCACGTCGCACGCGTCGCGCACGTCGTCGGTCGTGATGCGCAGGACCGCCTCCTCGACGGCCGCGCCGTCGGCGGCCAGCGTGCGCAGCTGCGCGTCGTAGGCGTCGCCGTGCGCGAGGGCGGAGGCGAAGATCGTCGGGTTGGTCGTGACGCCGACGACGCCGCGCGTCACGAGGTCGGCCAGACCCCCGGACGCGATCCGTTGCCGCGACAGGTCGTCGAGCCAGACGGCGACCCCCGCGTCACGCAGGGCCTGGACAGGGGTGGTGCTGGAGGTCATGGTCGTTCCCCTTCGATCCCACGACGAGCTGGTGCGGGTCGTGCGCGGCGGGGCCGGTGCTGGAGCCGGCCCCGCCGCGTGGTGCGTCAGGCGGTGGTGCGTCAGGCGGGCAGGTCGCCCGTGCCGGACTGCGTGGGCGTGGCTGCCGAGTCGGCCGGGGCGTGCGCCCCACGCGCCGCCTCGATCGACTCGTGCGCCGCGGCCACGACAGCCTCGGCGGTGATCCCGAACTCGCGGTACAGCGTCTGGTAGTCCGCCGACGCGCCGTAGTGCTCGAGCGAGACCGAGCGGCCCGCGTCGCCCACGATCTTGTCCCACGACATCGCGATGCCGGCCTCGACCGACACACGTGCGCGCACCGAGGACGGCAGCACCGACTCGCGGTACGCCTCGTCCTGCTCGGCGAACCACTCGAGGCACGGCGCCGACACGACGCGCGTCGCGACGCCCGCGGCCTCGAGGGTCTCGCGCGCCTCGACGGCGAGCTGGACCTCGGAGCCCGTGGCGATCAGCACGACGTCGGGCGTGCCCGACGACGCGTCGCGCAGCACGTACGCGCCCTTCGCGACGCCGTCGGCCGTGCCCCAGCCGTCCTCGCCGCGCGGGAACGTCGGGACGTTCTGCCGCGTGAGGACGAGGGCCACGGGGCCGTCGGAACGCTCGAGCGTCGCCTTCCACGCGTGCGCGGTCTCGTTGGCGTCCGCGGGCCGGACGACCGCGAGGCCGGGGATCGCGCGCACGGCCGTGAGGTGCTCGACCGGCTGGTGGGTCGGGCCGTCCTCGCCGAGGCCGATCGAGTCGTGCGTCCACACGTACGTCGCGTTCACGCCCATGAGGGCCGCGAGACGCACGGCGCCGCGCATGTAGTCCGAGAACGTGAAGAACGTGCCGCCGTAGGGCCGCGTGAGCCCGTGCAGGCGGATGCCCGACAGGATCGAGCCCATCGCGTGCTCGCGGATGCCGAAGTGCAGCGTGCGGCCGTACTGGTCGCCCGCGAAGTCGTGCGACGAGCGGTGCGCCGGCAGGAACGACGGCTCGCCCTTCATCGTCGTGTTGTTGGAGCCGGCGAGGTCGGCCGAACCGCCCCACAGCTCGGGCAGCACCGGCGCGAGTGCCGACAGCACCTCGCCGGACGCGGCACGGGTGGCGACCGCCTTGCCGGCGGGGAACACCGGCAGCGCGTCGGCCCAGCCGGCGGGCAGCTCGCCCGCGACGAGGCGGTCGAGCAGCGCCTTGCGCTCGGGGTTCGCCGCGGCCCACGCGTCGAACTTCTCCTGCCACGCGGCGCGCGCGGTCGCGGCACGGCCCGCGAGCGAGCGGGTGTGCGCGATGACCTCGGGCGCGACGTCGAACGACTTCTCGGGGTCGAAGCCGACGACCTCCTTGAGGCCCTTGATGGCCTCGCCGCCGAGCTTGGAGCCGTGCGACGAGTGGTCGTCGGTCTTGCCGGGCGTGGGCCACGCGATGAGCGTGCGCAGGCCGATGAACGACGGCTTGTCGGTCACGGCCTTGGCCGCCTCGATGGCCGCGTGCAGCGCGTCGACGTCCTCGCGGTACTCGCCACCGGCGGTCCAGTCGACGTACTGGACGTGCCAGCCGTACGACTCGTAGCGCTTGAGCACGTCCTCGGTGAACGCGATCTGGGTGTCGCCCTCGATCGAGATGTGGTTGTCGTCCCACAGCACGACGAGGTTGCCGAGCTCCTGCGTGCCGGCGATCGACGAGGCCTCGCTCGTCACGCCCTCCTGCAGGTCGCCGTCCGAGGCGATGACGTACACGAAGTGGTCGAACGGGCTGGTGCCCGGCGCCGCCTCGGGGTCGAGCAGCCCGCGCTCGCGGCGGGCGGCCATCGCGAAGCCGACCGACGACGCGAGGCCCTGGCCCAGCGGGCCGGTCGTGATCTCGACGCCCGCCGTGTGGCGGTACTCGGGGTGGCCGGGGGTCTTCGAGCCCCACGTGCGCAGCGCCTCGAGGTCCTCGAGCTCCAGGCCGAAGCCGGCCAGGTACAGCTGGATGTACTGCGTGAGGCTCGAGTGCCCCGCCGACAGCACGAAGCGGTCGCGGCCGAGCCAGTGCGGGTCCGTCGGGTCGTGCCGCATCACGTTCTGGTAGAGCAGGTAGGCCGCGGGGGCCAGGCTGATCGCCGTGCCCGGGTGGCCGTTGCCGACCTTCTCGACCGCGTCCGCCGCGAGCACGCGGACGGTGTCGACCGCCTTGATGTCGAGCTCGGACCATCCGACCGTCGTGGCCAGGGGAGCCTTCGCGTTCACCGCACCTCATTCCCGTCCCGCACGCGCGGGGCGTCGTTCCGAGCGTCGGGCGTCGGCCGCGGGGAGCGACGCGCCCGGCGGATCCCCGTCACGTCGTCGGACGGGACCTCTGCCTCGTCGAGCCTATAGCGCGGTGGTGGGACCGCGCGCACTCGTCCCACTCGCGAGGCAATCGCTTGCCACCCGGTGTGGGAGCGCGACGACTGCCCAGATCACGCCCGGGTGCGACCGATCTCACGTGCCCGCCGGGCCGCGGTGCGCGTCGGGTCCGCCCACGCCGACGACACCATGCGTAGCATGGCGGGCGGGACCTCGGTCCCACCGCCCCTGTCGCGACACCGCCCGAGCGGAGCCCCGACGCCTCCCGGGCAGACTCGTCCGACCTCCCGAACGGAGCACGAAGACCGTGCGCCTCTCCACCCCGTCCCCGCTCGACGCGAGCCGTCCCGACGTCGCCGCCGACGCGGCCGACGTCGTCGAGGTCCAGGACGCGGTGGTCGCGGCGCCGGACGAGGTGCCGACGGCCGCGGCGCGGACCGGCGGGGTGCGCGCGACGCTCGGGACGGTCGGCGCCTACGTCGCGCTGACGAAGCCGCGCGTCATCGAGCTCCTGCTCATCACGACGATCCCGACGATGTTCCTCGCGGCCCAGGGCTTCCCGCCGCTGGGACTGGTCGTCGCGACGCTCGTCGGCGGGGCGGGCGCCGCGGGCGCGGCGAACACCCTCAACCAGTACCTCGACCGTGACATCGACCGCGTCATGAACCGCACGCGCCGCCGCCCCATCGTCACGGGCCGCGTGACGCCGCGCGCCGCGCTCGTGTTCGGGCTCGTGCTGGGCGCCGTGTCGCTGGTCTGGCTGTGGTTCGCGGTCAACCCGGCGTCGGCGCTGTTCACCGGGTCGGCGATCCTCATCTACGTCGTCGGCTACACCATGATCCTCAAGCGCCGCACGCCGCAGAACATCGTGTGGGGCGGTGCCGCGGGGTGCATGCCCGTGGTGATCGGCTGGTCGGCCGTCACCGGTGGCGTCTCGTGGGCCGCGGTGCTGCTGTTCGGCGTCGTGTTCTTCTGGACGCCCCCGCACTACTGGCCGCTGTCGATGAAGTTCCGCCGCGACTACGCCGCCGCGGGTGTCCCGATGCTGCCCGTGGTGGCCGCGGACACCAAGGTCGCGCGGGAGATGATCGCGTACACCCTCGCGATGATCGCGTGCTCGCTGCTGCTCGTGCCCGTCGCCGGCATGACGTGGGTCTACGCCGTCGTCGCCGGCGTGCTCGGGGCGTGGTTCCTGTGGTCGTGCATCGGCCTGCTGCGGCGCGCCAACGACGCGCAGCGCGGCCCGCTGCGCGCGATGAGCGTCTTCCACGCGTCGATCACGTACCTCACGCTGCTGTCCGTCGCGATCGCGGTGGACGTCTTCCTGCCGCTGTGACCCCCAGGCCGTGGCCGACCGTCTGACGCCCGCCCTCGAGGGGTATCTCGCGCACCTGTCCGTCGAGCGCGGGCTGGCCCCGCACACGCTGTCCGCCTACCGGCGCGACCTCACGCGGTACGTCGCGCACCTGCTCGCGGCGGGCCGCGACGACCCCGCGCAGATCACCGAGCGGGACGTGGAGGACTACCTCCTCGTGCTCCGCACCGGGTCCGACGGACGGGCGGTGCTCTCGGCGTCGTCGGCGGCGCGTTCGGTCGTCGCGGTCCGGGGGTGGCACCGGTTCCTCGCGCTCGACGGGCTCGCGCCCACGGACGCCGCCGCCGACGTGCGCCCGCCGGCGCAGCCGCGCCGGCTGCCCAAGGCCATCTCGGTCGAGGACGTCGGGCGGCTCATCGACGCGGCCGGGCTCGGCGACGGGCCCGTGCCGCTGCGTGACCGCGCGCTCCTGGAGCTGGTCTACTCCACCGGGGCCCGCATCTCGGAGGCCGTCGGCGTCGACGTCGACGACCTCGACCTCACGGCCGGCCGGTCGGCCGTGCGGCTGCTCGGCAAGGGCCGCAAGGAGCGCGTCGTGCCCGTCGGGTCGTTCGCGGCGGAGGCGGTCGAGGCGTACCTCGTGCGCGGGCGTCCCGCGCTCGCGGCCTCGGGGCGCGGCAACGCGGCCGTGTTCCTCAACACGCGGGGAGCGCGCCTGAGCCGGCAGTCGGCCTGGGCGGTGCTGCGCACGGCGGCCGAGCGGGCCGGTCTCGACACCGCGCACGTGTCGCCGCACACGCTGCGGCACTCGTTCGCGACGCACCTGCTGGCCGGCGGCGCGGACGTGCGCGTGGTCCAGGAGCTGCTCGGCCACGCGTCGGTGACGACGACGCAGATCTACACGATGGTGACGCCCGACACGCTGCGCGAGGTGTACGCCGCGAGCCACCCGCGTGCACGCTGAGGCGGATCGCGCGGCGTCCGGTCTGTCGTGGTCGTGACGGCGCGTCGCTCGGGTAGGTTGTGCCGCGTGGTGGGCCCGGGAGGGCGAGGCGGGAAGCAGATGGTGAGCCGATGACGCAGGAGACGACCGAGCAGCCGCTCGACGCGGTGGGCCGCGTGCTGCCCAGGTTCCCGGTGCCGGCGGCGCTGCCGTCGCACGGCCCCGCGCGGGTCATCGCGATGTGCAACCAGAAGGGCGGCGTCGGCAAGACGACGACCACCATCAACCTCGCCGCCGCGCTCGCCGAGTACGGCCGGCGCGTGCTCATCGTCGACTTCGACCCGCAGGGCGCTGCGTCCGTCGGCCTGGGCATCAGCCCGCACGAGCTGGACCGCACGGTCTACAACCTGCTCATGGAGCGCGACGCCGACATCCACGAGGTGATCCGTGAGACCGCGATCCCCGGGCTGGACCTGCTGCCCGCGAACATCGACCTCTCGGCAGCGGAGGTGCAGCTCGTGGGTGAGGTCGCCCGCGAGTCCGTGCTCTCGCGCGTGCTGCGGCCGGTGCTCGACGACTACGACGTCGTGCTCGTCGACTGCCAGCCGTCGCTCGGCCTGCTCACGGTCAACGCCCTGACGGCCGCGCACGGCGTGCTCATCCCGCTCGAGTGCGAGTTCTTCGCGCTGCGCGGCGTCGCGCTGCTCGTCGAGACGATCGAGAAGGTGCGTGACCGGCTGAACCCGCGCCTCGAGGTCGACGGGATCCTCGCGACCATGTACGACTCGCGCACGCTGCACGCCCGCGAGGTCGTGGCCCGCGTGCACGAGGCGTTCGGCGACACGCTGCTGCACACCGTCATCGGACGGACCGTGAAGTTCCCCGACGCGACCGTGGCCGCCGAGCCGATCACGCAGTACGCGCCGACGCACGCGGGTGCCGAGGCCTACCGCCAGCTCGCGCGCGAGCTCGTGGCGCGTGGCGACGCCGCCTGACGTCGCCCCGGCGGACAGCGCACCGGAGGAGCACGCGCCGGCCGGGTCCACCGGCTTCGAGGTGCACCTCGACGTCTTCAGCGGACCGTTCGACCTGCTGCTCGGGCTGATCGCCAAGCACAAGCTCGACATCACCGAGATCGCGCTGTCGAGGGTCACCGACGAGTTCATCGCGCACATCCGGGCGGCCGAGCGCGCGGCGGCCGAGGGCGGCCGCGACTGGGACCTGTCGCAGGCCAGCGAGTTCCTCGTGGTCGCCGCGACGCTGCTCGACCTCAAGGCCGCGCGGCTGCTGCCCTCGGCCGAGGTCGAGGACGCCGAGGACCTCGAGCTGCTCGAGGCGCGTGACCTGCTGTTCGCCCGGCTCCTGCAGTACCGCGCGTACAAGCAGGTCGCGGCCGACCTCGGCCGCGCGCTCGAGGTCGGGTCGCGACGGTTCGCGCGCGCGGTCGAGCTCGAGCCGCACCAGGCGGCGCTGCTGCCCGAGCTGGTCTTCCAGATCGGTCCCGAGCGGCTCGCCGAGCTCGCGGCGCGCGCGCTCGCGCCCAAGCCGCCGCCCCCGCGCGTCGACCTCAGTCACCTGCACGCGCCGGTGGTCAGCGTGCGCGAGCAGGCCGCCGTGCTCGTGGACCGGCTGCGGCAGCACGGCGCGAGCACGTTCCGGGCGCTCACGGCCGACGCGGGCGAGCCCGTCGTCGTGGTCGTGCGGTTCCTCGCGCTGCTCGAGCTGTTCCGCGAGGGTGCGGTCGCGTTCGACCAGGTCGTGCCGCTCGGGGAGCTCACGGTGCGGTGGACCGGCAGCGAGGACGGCGAGGTGACCGTCTCGGACGACTTCGACCGCGAGGACGCCGACGCGTCGGTGCCGGGTGGTGCGACGGACGGCGTCATGGCCGACCAAGGAGCAGGGACATGAGCGAGCAGACACCGGTCGACGAGCCGCAGGCCGACGACGCGCCGGGCGGCACGGCCACGGTCGCGGGGACGCGCGAGGCCGAGCCCGACGAGCTCGGGTTCGACGTGGACGCGCTGCCCGGCGGTGCGCTCGCGGCGCTCGAGGCCGTGCTCATGGTCGCCGACGAGCCGATCCCGGCCGTGCGGCTCGCGACCGCGCTCGCGCTGCCGACCGCTCGTGTCGAGGACCTGCTGGCCGAGCTCGCCGCCGAGTACCGCGGCGAGCTCGGGGGCAGGCCGCGCGGGTTCGAGCTGCGGCAGGCGGGCGAGGGATGGCGGATCTACTCGGACCCGGCGTACGGCGACGTCGTCGGCCGGTTCGTCGTCGACGGGCAGACGGCGCGCCTGACGCAGGCCGCGCTGGAGACGCTCGCGGTCGTCGCGTACCGGCAGCCCGTGAGCCGCGGGCAGGTCTCGGCGGTCCGTGGGGTCAACGTCGACGGCGTCATGCGGACCCTGACGACGCGCGGCCTGGTGGCCGAGGTGGGTCAGGACGCGGTCACTGGTGCGGTGCTGTACGGGACCACGGGATACTTCCTGGAGCGGATCGGCCTGTCGACCCTCGACGAGCTGCCCCCGCTGGCGCCCTACCTGCCGGACATCGAGACGCTGGAGGGCGTCGACACGACCGACGGACGGGAGGACGGACGATGAGCGGCACGAACGCGCGCGGGCACCGCGGAGGTGGGCGCGCGGCAGGAGCCGGGCGTCCGGGACGTGGTCGCGGCACCACGGGCGGCGGGACCGGAGGCGCGCGCCGCCCCCAGCGTCGTCCCGCACCGGCGGCCGAGCCGGTGGACGTGCACGACCCCGAGGGCGTGCGCCTGCAGAAGGTTCTCGCGACCGCGGGCCTCGGCTCGCGGCGCGCGTGCGAGGAGCTCATCGCGAACGGCCGCGTGACGGTCGACGGCCAGCTCGTGGTGGAGCTCGGCGTGCGCGTCGACCCGAAGAACGCCGTGATCCACGTCGACGGCATGCGTGTGCAGCTCGACGCCTCGCTCATCACGATCGCGCTGAACAAGCCCAAGGGCGTCGTGTCGACCATGCACGACCCCGAGGGCCGGCCCGCGCTCGCGCAGTTCGTCGCGAACCGCGAGGAGCGGCTGTTCCACGTCGGTCGGCTCGACTCGGACTCCGAGGGGCTCATCCTGCTGACGAACGACGGCGACCTCGCGCACCGGCTCGCGCACCCCTCGCACGGCGTCGCCAAGACGTACCTCGTCGAGGTGCAGGGCCGCGTCAAGGAGTCCCTCGGCACGCGCCTCAAGCAGGGCGTCGAGCTCGAGGACGGCACGGTGAAGGTCGACGACTTCAAGGTCGTGCAGGTCGCGAGCCACGCGAGCCTCGTCGAGGTCGTGCTGCACGAGGGCCGCAACCGTGTCGTGCGCCGGCTCATGGACGAGGTCGGGCACCCCGTGACGAAGCTCGTGCGCACGCGCATCGGGCCGATCCGCCTGGGCGACCTGCGCCCCGGGCGCACGCGCGTGCTGTCGAAGACCGAGCTGGGCTCCCTCATGACCTCGGTGGGCATGTGAGCATCGCCACGGTCGGCCCCGTGCGGATCGTCGGCACGGGGCTGCTGGGCGCGTCCGTGGGGCTCGCGCTGACGCAGCACGGCGTGGACGTGCAGCTCGAGGACCCGTCGCGCACGGCGCTCGCGCTCGCGCGCGACGTCGGCGCGGGCACGCCCGTCGGCCCCGGGTCGACCGCACCCGCGCTCGTCGTGGTGGCCGCACCGCCCGACGTGACGGCCGACGCCGTGCGGGCCGCGCTCGCGGCCCACCCCGACGCCGTCGTCACGGACGTCGCGAGCGTCAAGGGGTACGTGCTCGCCGAGCTGCGCGCGTCGGGCGCCGACCTGTCGCGCTACGTCGGCTCGCACCCCATGGCGGGCCGCGAGCGCTCGGGCCCGTCGGCGGCGGTGCCGGGGCTCTTCGTGGGGCGGCCGTGGGTCATCACCGACTCGGGCACGTCGCGCGACGACGCGCTGCTCGCGGTGCGCCACCTCGCGGTCGACCTCGGTGCGGTGCCCGTCGTCATGGAGGCCGACGAGCACGACGCCGCGGTCGCGGCCGTCTCCCACGTGCCGCAGCTCGCGTCCTCGCTCGTCGCGGCGCGCCTGCGCGGCACCGACGACGCCGCGCTCGCGCTCGCGGGGCAGGGGCTGCGCGACGTGACGCGGCTCGCGGCGTCCGACCCGGCGCTGTGGACGTCGATCCTCGCGGCCAACGCCGCGGCCGTGCGCGACGTGCTCGTCGCGCTGCGGGCCGACCTCGACGTGGTGGTCGACGCGCTCGACCGCGCAGCCGGGGCCACGGGGCCCGAGGACGTCGAGCTCGGTGCGCTCGCGACCATCGCGCGCACCATCGCCGAGGGCAACACGGGTGCCGCGCGCATCCCCGGCAAGCACGGTGGCGCGCACAAGCAGTACGCCGTGGTGTCGGTGCTGGTGCCCGACACCCCGGGCGAGCTCGCGCGCCTGCTGGGCGACGTGGGCGCCGCGGGCGTCAACCTGGAGGACCTGCAGCTCGAGCACGCGGCGGGCCGCGCCGTCGGCATGGCGGCGATCTCGGTGCTGCCCGCGCGCGCCGAGCACCTGGAGTCCGAGCTGACCGCTCGGGGATGGAGGCTGGTGAGTTGAGCATCGTCGTGGCGATCGACGGGCCGTCGGGGTCGGGCAAGTCGAGCGTGTCCCGCCGGGTCGCGCAGCGGCTCGAGCTCGCGTACCTGGACACGGGAGCCATGTACCGCGCGGCGACGTGGTGGGCCGTGCACGAGGGCGTCGACCTCGCGGACACCGGCGCCGTCGCGGCCCTGGTGCGCGACATGGTCCTCGTCATGGTCGTCGACCCGCGCGAGCCCCAGGTGTGGGTCGGCGGGATCGACGTCACGGCCGCGATCCGCGAGACGTCGGTGTCGACGGCGGTCAGCGCGGTCGCGACGAACCTCGAGGTGCGAGCCGAGCTCGCGCGCCGGCAGCGTGCCGAGATCGCGTTCCAGTGCGAGCCCGGCTCGTGGGCCGGCGGCCGCGGGATCGTCGCCGAGGGGCGCGACATCACGACCGTCATCGCGCCGGACGCCGACGTGCGCCTGCTGCTCACCGCGAGCGAGGAGGCCCGCCTGGCGCGCCGCGCGCGCGAGGTGCACGGCTCGGACGACGCCTCCGCGGTCGAGGCGACGCGGGACCAGGTGGTGCGCCGCGACGCCGACGACTCGACGGTCGCGCAGTTCCTCACGGCCGCCGACGGCGTCGTCACGGTCGACTCCTCGGCGCTCGACCTCGACCAGACCGTCGACGCGGTGCTCGGGGTCGTCGAGCGCACGCTGGCCGCGCGGGGCTGACGTGGCGGACGCGCCGCACGTGCCGTCGGCCGCCGGGCCCGCGTGGGCCCGGTGGGTGGGGCGGTTCCTCGCGCGCGTCGTGTGGGACACGCACGTCACCGGCGCCGAGCGCGTGCCGCGCAGCGGGCCGGTCGTGCTCGCGGCCAACCACGTGACGCTGCTCGACGGTCCGCTGCTCATCGGCGTCGCGCCGCGGCCGCTGCACATCCTGGTGAAGCAGGAGATGTTCCACGGGCCGGTCGGGGTCGTGCTGCGCGCGGGCGGTCAGATCCCCGTGGACCGCACGATGGGTCGGCCCGCGCTGCAGGCCGGGCTCGGCGTGCTGCGGCGCGGCGGCGCCGTCGGGATCTTCCCCGAGGGCACGCGCGGACGCGGCACGGCCGAGCAGCTGCGGGCCGGGGTCGCGTGGCTCGCGGTGCACGGCGAGGCGCCGGTCGTGCCCGTCGCGATCCTCGGGACGCGCCTGACGGGGGAGTCCGCGCGGGGCCTGCCGCCGCTGCGGCGCGACGTGCACGTCGAGATCGGCGACCCCGTCGACGTCGCCGCCGACGGCGTGTCGCGACGCGAGGCGATCGACCGCGCGGGACGGCTCGTGCAGGCCGCGATGAGCGAGCTCGTCGTCGCGGCGCAGCGGCGCACGGGCGTCGCGCTGCCCGCCGACGACCCCCGCTCGACGGCCTGACCGACGGCTCGTCGGGGCCGCGTGCGGGCCCGTGTCGGTGCCAGGGCGCCCGACGGGGGAGAATGGGGGCATGGAGCAGCCCGACCCGACCCTGACGCGCGTCGACCCGCAGGACGCCGCCGAGCCGAGCGCGCCGCTCGACGCCGCCGCACCGCCCGTCGACGACGTCGACGACGAGGCCCGTGAGCGCGCGCTGCGCGCGGGCCTCGAGGAGTACGAGCTCGAGGACGAGGACCTCGCGCTCCTCGAGGGCGAGGGCCTGGACGACGACGGCACCGACGTCGAGGCGGCGCTGCCCGTGCTCGCAGTCGTGGGCCGTCCGAACGTCGGCAAGTCGACGCTCGTCAACCGCATCCTCGGGCGCCGCGAGGCCGTCGTCGAGGACAAGCCGGGCGTCACGCGCGACCGCGTGAGCTACCCCGCCGAGTGGTCCGGGCGTCGGTTCACGGTCGTCGACACCGGGGGTTGGGAGGTCGACGTCGCGGGCATCGACAAGCGCGTCGCGCAGCAGGCCGAGGTCGCGATCGACCTGGCCGACGCCGTGCTGTTCGTCGTCGACGCGACCGTCGGCTCGACCGACACCGACGAGCAGGTCGTGCGGCTGCTGCGCCGCTCGGGCAAGCCGGTCGTGCTCGTCGCCAACAAGGTCGACGGCCCGGCCGTCGAGGCGGACGCCGCCACGCTGTGGTCGCTGGGCCTGGGGGAGCCGCACCCGATCTCGGCGCTGCACGGCCGCGGCACCGGTGACCTGCTCGACGCCGCGATGCGCGCGCTGCCGACCGTCTCGGCGCACGCCGTGCCGCTGCCCGACGGGCCGCGCCGCGTCGCGCTCGTCGGTCGTCCGAACGTCGGCAAGTCCTCGCTGCTCAACAAGGTGGTCGGCTCCGAGCGCGTGGTCGTCGACGACACGGCCGGGACGACGCGTGACCCGGTCGACGAGCTCGTGGCGCTCGGCGGCCGGCCGTGGGTGTTCGTCGACACGGCCGGCATCCGGCGCCGCGTGCACCAGACCACCGGTGCGGACTTCTACGCGTCGCTGCGCACGCAGGCGGCCGTCGAGAAGGCCGAGGTCGCGGTCGTGCTGGTCGACGCGTCGGCGCCCATGACCGAGCAGGACATCCGTGTCGTGCAGCAGGTCATCGACGCCGGGCGCGCGCTGGTCATCGCGTACAACAAGTGGGACCTCATGGACGAGGACCGGCGCCCGTTCCTCGAGCGCGAGATCGAGCAGCAGCTCGTGCAGGTGCAGTGGGCGCCGCGCGTCAACGTGTCGGCCCGCACCGGCTGGCACACCGACCGCCTGGTGCCGGCCCTCGAGCGGTCGCTCGCGTCGTGGGACACGCGCATCCCGACGGGGCGCCTCAACGCGTTCCTCGGCGAGCTGGTCTCGGCGCACCCCCACCCGCTGCGCGGCGGCAAGCAGCCCCGCATCCTGTTCGCGACGCAGGCCTCGACGCGCCCGCCGCGGTTCGTCATCTTCGCGAGCGGGTTCCTCGAGGCCGGGTACCGCCGGTTCATCGAGCGCCGCCTGCGTGAGACGTTCGGGTTCGAGGGCACGCCCATCACGATCTCGGTGCGCGTGCGCGAGAAGCGCCGGCGGTGACCGTGCGCGTGGCGGCGCCGTGACCTCGCTGCAGGACGGCGCCGCGCCGCGCCGCGTCACGACGCACGCGCTGCTGCGTCTCGGGCTGCCGCGCGACCCGCGCGCCACCCGGCACCTCGGCACGTTCCTCGTCGCGACCGCGGCGACCGTGCTGCTCACGCGCGCGTTCCTGGCCGCGACCGGGTACCCGCAGGTCGGCGGCGACGGTCTGCACATCGCGCACGTGCTGTGGGGCGGGCTGCTCATGGCGCTCGCGTTCGTGCTGCTGCTGTCGTTCGCGGGGCCCGCGCTGCGGCCGCTGGGGTCGCTGGTCGGCGGCGTCGGGTTCGGGCTGTTCGTCGACGAGGTCGGCAAGTTCGTCACCTCGGACAACGACTACTTCTACGAGCCGACGGCCGCGATCGTGTACGCGACGGTCGTCGGGCTGGGGCTGCTCGCCGAGGCGCTGCACGGGCGGCGCGACCCGGACCCGCGCGAGGAGCTCGCGGGCGCCGTCGACGAGGCGGTCGCGGGGGTCGTGGGTGGCTTCACGCCGTCGGCGCGGCGCCGGGCCGAGGCGCACCTGCGGCACGCGGGCGACGTGCACGGCGCCGCGCAGGCGCGTGCGCTCGTCGACAGCATCGCCGAGGACGACGTCGCGCTGCCCGACCCGGTCGGTGCGGTGTCGTCGTTCGCGGTGCGCGTGCTGCACACGCTCATCAAGGCGCGGTTCGTGCCGTGGCTCGCCGTGCTCGTGCTGCTCGGGTCGTCGGCGTTCACGATCGCGCGCGCCGTGACGGGGTGGTGGAGCGGTGACGGCAGCCCCGCGTGGGTGCTGGTCGGCGCGCTCGTCGCCGCGGCGGCCAGCGGCGTGCTGTGCGTCGTGGGGCTGCTGCGCGTCGGCGGGGACGCGATCGAGGGCTACCTGTGGTTCCGCCGCGCGGTCATCGTGTCGCTGCTGGTGACGCAGTTCTTCCTGTTCCGGCTCTCGCAGTGGGACGCGTCGTGGGGGCTGCTGGTCGACCTGCTGGTGCTCGGCCTGGTGGCCGCGGAGCTCGACGCGCTGCGGCGGCGGGCGGACGGCGAGGGCTGACGGGGACCAGGGCGGCGTGCCCCGGGCCGCGGCGGTGCGCGGGAGTATGCGGGCCGGTACCCGCGGAACGCGGTGCGTGCGGCGTTGCGGCGGCTGGACGGCCGGAACGCGACACGGTCGGCGCGCCGCGGGCGGCTTGTGCGACGCGTGCATGCCGCGTCGGGGCGCGGCCCAGGGGGTGACATCATCTCATCCGCTGGTCATCCCATGACTACGACGCGGCATGCATGCATGATGCATGCATGCCGCGTCGATCGTCCGCCCCGCCCGCGTCCGCCGCCGACACCGTCTACCGGCACGTCAAGGACGCGCTGCTCGGCGGTCGGCACCCCGGGGGCAGCATGCTCAGCGAGGTCGACGTCGCCGCCGAGCTCGGCGTGAGCCGCACCCCCGTGCGCGAGGCGTTCCTGCGGCTGGCCGCCGAGGGGTGGCTGCGGCTGTTCCCCAAGCGCGGCGCGCTCGTCGTCCCCGCGGCGCCGGGCGAGGCGCAGGACGTGCTCGACGCACGACTGCTGCTCGAGGGGCACGCGGTCGAGCAGGTGCTCGCGGGGCCGCCGGGCGCGCGCGAGGAGCTCGTCGCCACGCTGCGCGGGCTCGTCGCCAGGCAGCGCGACGCGCTCGACGCCGACACCGACGACGTCGACCTCGACGCCTACGCCGACCTCGACGCCGCGTTCCACCACGCGATCGTCGCGGCGGGCGGCAACGCCGTGCTCACCCAGGTCGCCGGGACGCTGCGCGAGCGCCAGAGCCGCATGGTGGCGCTCTCGGTGGGGCGGTCGTCGGCTCGCGCTGGGACGTTCGTCGACGGGCACGAGGCGCTCGTCGCCGCGATCGCCGACGGCGACGCGGCCGGCTTCCGGGCACGGCTCGCCGCGCACGTGCACGACGCGCACGGCACCGCCGGGCGGCACGGAGGGCAGCGGTGAGCCGCACGACGTCGGCAGGCCACACGCCCGCGGCGGGCGCGGGTGTCGCCGCCGCCGCACCTGCGCCCACGCGCGCGGCCGGCGCGGCCGGCGACGTGTCCGCTCCCGATCCGTCCGCGCAGACCGGCTCCGACGTGCCGCCCCGGACCTCGCCCGCCGCCCCCGCGGGGAGAGCCGTCGGCGCGCACGCGTGGCGCGGCGTCGCCGCGCTCATGCTCGCGGTCGCGTGGGGCGGCAACGAGTTCACGCCGCTGCTCGTGATGTACCGCGACGTCAGCCACCTGTCCGCGCTCACGGTCGACGTGCTGCTCGGTGCGTACGTCGTCGGGATCGTGCCCGCGCTGCTCGTCGGCGGTCCGCTGTCGGACCGGTACGGGCGCCGACCGCTGCTGCTGCCCGCCGCGCCGCTCGGCGTGCTGGGCTCGCTCGTCATCGCGTTCGGTCCCGCGTCGGCGCCCGCGCTCGCGGCCGGGCGCGTGCTGTCCGGCGTCGCGCTCGGGCTCGTCATGGCCGTCGGGACCACGTGGGTCGCCGAGCTGAGCGCCGCCACCGGCGACGCCGGTGCCGGGCCGCGGCGCGCGTCGCTCGCGCTCACGCTCGGGTTCCTGCTCGGGGCCGGCACCGCCGGTGCGCTCGCGCAGTGGGGGCCGTGGCGCACGGGCACCCCGTACCTCGTGCACGCGTGCGTCGCGCTCGCGGCCATGGCCGCCGTGCTGTCGGTGCCCGAGACGCATCCCGCGCCACCGCGCGCACCCGGCGCTCGGCTGCGCGACGACCTGCGCGTGCCCGCGGTCGCGCACCGGCGGTTCTGGCGCGTCGTCGTGCCGGTCGCGCCGTGGGTCTTCGGTGCCGTCGGCAGCGCCTACGCCGTGCTGCCCGGGCTGCTGCGCCGCAGCGCCGGGGGCGTGCCGATCGCCTTCGCGGCGTTCCTCACGGTCGTCACGCTCGCGAGCGGGTTCGCCGTCCAGCAGCTCGCGCGGCGCATCGACACCGCGCGCAGCGCGCGGGCGTCGGTCGTCGCGATGGCCATCGTCGTGCCCGGCATGGCGGCCGCGGCCTGGGCAAGCGCCACGCTCAGCCTCGCGGTCGCGGTGCTCGCCGCGGTCGTGCTCGGCGCCGGGTACGGGCTCGCGCTGGTCGCGGGCCTGTCCGAGGTGCAGCGCATCGCGACGCCCGACGACCTCGCGGGTCTCACCGCCGTGTACTACTCGGTGGCGTACACCGGGTTCTTCGTGCCCGCTGCGCTCGCGTGGCTCTCGGCCCGGTGGGCGTACCCGGCGATGTTCGTCGCGGGGGCTGTCATCGCGACGGCGTGCCTGGTCGCGGTCGCGTGCGCGTGGCGCGCCCACTTGCCGACGCGTGACGAGACGACCCTGCGAGTGCGGTAGAGTTTCCGAGGCCCCTGCGGGGGTGACGGGCTGTGGCGCAGCTTGGTAGCGCACTTGACTGGGGGTCAAGGGGTCGCAGGTTCAAATCCTGTCAGCCCGACCGTCCGACGTCGTCCGACGTCGAGAACGCCCGTAGCCGGGAAGTCGGCTACGGGCGTTCGGCGTTCACCGGGCAGGAGCGGTGGGTGCCTAGCGCCGCTCCTCGTTCCGGGTGTGGCCTCTCGGGTGGTGCCCGTCTACGTGCTCGTGGCCGTCGCGGGCTCGGGTGTCGTGGTCGGCCGGTTCCCTCGCCCCGGCGGGGCGATCGCCGCCGTGAGCACGAGCGCGAGACCGGCGGGGGCGTGCCGCGTGAGCGCCTGCTGCAGCGTCGGCACGCTCGCCCAGCCGGCCGCGCCCCACAGGGCCGCGGCGACGAGCCATGTCGCGGGGGACGTGGTGAGGGTGAGGAGCGCGAAGGCCACGAGCAGGAGGGCGGGCAGCCCGACGAGCAGCGGGCGCGGCCCGTGGCGGTCGAGCGGCCGGCCGACCGCCGCCGAGCCGGCCACGCCGCCGACGCCCCACGCCCAGACCAGCGCGAACCCGATCCCGCCGAGGCCGCGGTCCTGCGCCATCGGCAGCACGTACGTGTAGAGGCCGAGGCTCGCGACGCCCAGCAGGAACGCCGCGGCGACGCCGACGAGCGTCCGCGGGTCGCGGACCACGGCGAGCGGTGACGCGGCCGCCGTCGTCGGCAGCGGCGGGAGCGTGGTGCGGCGCGTGGCCAGCGCCGCCATGCTGACGACGCCCACGGCGACGACGAGCGCCATCGTCCACCGCCAGCCGAACCGCTCGCCGACGAGCATGCCGAGCGGCACGCCGGCGACCGTGCCGGTCGACAGGCCGAACGTCACGAGGGACATCGCACGGCCGCGTTCGTGCTGCTCGACCATCGCCGCGGCGGTCGCGGTCGCGACCGCGGTGAGGACGCCCGCGCCGACGCCGGCGACGACGCGCGACGCGAGGAACAGCGGCAGCCCGGCGGCGATCGCCGTCACGAGGTTGCCGAGGTTGAACAGCCCGAGCGCGACGAGCAGGGCACGTGCCGTCCCGGCTCGGGTCAGCCGTCCCGAGAGGGTCGGGCCGGCGACGGCGTACGCGGCGGTGAAGGCCGTGACGCCCAGCCCGACGGCGGCGACGCCTGTGCCGAGGTCCGCGGCGATGCGGGGCAGGACGCCGGCCAGCACGTACGCGTCGACGCCGAGCGAGACGGCGGCCACGACCAGGGGCCACAGGCGGCGCGTCACGGGTGCGGGTCCGTGAGGTCGGTGGTGCGCTCGTACCCGTCGAGCACCGCGCCGAGCAGCCCGGGGAACCGGGACTCGAGGTCCTCGGTGCGCAGGCTGATGAGGCACTTGCGGCCCTGCGCGCGCACGTGCACGACGCCGGACTCGCGCAGCAGGCTCGTGTGGTGCGTGAGGGTCGAGCGCGGCAGGTCGGGGCCCAGCTCGAGGCTGTCGGTCTCGCCCTGCGCGGCGAGCACGCGCACCATGGCGAGCCGCAGCGGCTCGCTCAGCGCGAACAGCACGCGGGGGATCGCGATCTCGTCCGTGTCGGGGTGGTGGTAGGTCCGAGGTGACACCGGCAGTCCTGTCGTTCGAAAGAAGTCGCACAATGATTGTGCGGCGAATCTCGCACGATCGGAGCGGGAGGTCAAACCCGCACGGACGGCCCGGCCGTCACCGGGGCTCGGTGCCCGACCCCGGCTCGTCCCGCCAGGCCTGGTGCGTGTCGCCGACGCTCACGACCGTCCACGTCCCGCACGCGTACCCGTCGGCCGGCAGCGGGTCGAGCAGCCACGCGGGCTCCAGGTCCGGCGCGCCGGTGACGGACGTGGCGGTGCAGTGCTGCGCGTCGAACGGCGTGGGGCTGGTCCAACGCATCACCCCCGCGTGCCCGTCGAGCTGGGCGAGCAGCCGCACGTCCGTCGCGTCCTGGGGGAGGAACCCCTGGAAGCGGAAGGACTCGCCGGACCTCTCGACGTCGGCGCTCGTGGCGTAGGTGAACTCGCGCTGCCCCACCGGGAACACGTCCTGGAACGTCGCGCAGCCCGTGAGAGCGGCGGCCAGGACGAGCGTCGTGGTGGCCAGGACGGTGCGGCGGGTGGCCATCGGGGTGCTCCTGTCGTCGGTCGGACGTGGGTGGTCGGCGGTGCCGCGACGCGTGACGCGGGCGTGGCGGCTCATCGCGCCGCCAGCCCGATCGCCGGCTCGACGCGCCCGGCGCTGCGCATCGGCACGGCCGCGGCGAGGACCGCGGCGCCGACCACGCCGGCGCCCAGCAGCGCGAGCCGGACCAACGGCGGCTGGCCGGCGGGCATGTCCAGCACGCGCAGCGCGAGCACGCCGTACGCGCCCCCCAGGACGACGCCGAGCGTCGCGCCGACCGCGGAGGCGAGCCCGGCCTCGGCCGCCACCGACCGGCGCGCGCCCGCCCGGCTCACGCCGAGCGCGCGGACCAGGGCGATCTCCTGCCGGCGCTCGGCGACCGACAGCGCGAGCGTCACCACGACCCCGACCATCGCGACGACGAGCGTGACCCCGATCATCGCCGCGCCGACGAGCTGCCCCACGGCGACCGTCTGCTCGATGCCCGCGAGCACGTCGCCCGCCCAGTAGACCGACGTGCCGGCGGGAACGGTGTCGAGCACGGCGTCCCGCAGCGCCGCGGGGTCCGTCCCCGGGGCGGGGTCGAGGAGGATGTCGGTGCCGACGACCCGGGCGTCGACCGCCGGGTGCGCCGCGAGCGCGGCCACCAGGGCGTCCGGGTCGGCGACGACGTCGACCGGGATCAGCGCGTCGGCCCCGAAGGTGCGCACGACGCTCTCGCGCGCGTCGGCGGTGACGCCCGCGACCGCCACGAGCAGCGCCGCGGCCAGGCCCACGCCCAGCGTGAGGACCGTCGTCATCGCGGCGGTGCGGCGCGACGAGCGGTGCGCGTTGGACACCGCGAGCCGCAGCGCCGCCGACCGCGCGGCGAGCGGCCGCACGGCCCGGGCGGCCCACCGCACGAGGAACGGGCCGACCGCGACCAGCACCGCGAAGACCAGCGTCCCGCTCAGCGCCGCGAGCGCGAGGCCCGTCAGCTGGTCGGTGCGCGCGACGGGGACCGCGACGGCCCCGGTGGCCACGGCCGTCAGCGTGAGCGCACCGGCCGCCACCAGGCGCGCGCCGACGCGCACGGGGCGGGCGTCGGACGAGCGTGCCGCCCCGAGCGCCACGACGGGTGCCGTGCGACCGGCGGCCCGCGCCGAGGGCAGCGCCGCGGCGACGGTCGCGACGACCGACAGGGCGACGCACGCGACGAGCCCGCCGGGCGCGGCGACGAACGGCGCGGACACCAGGTCCGCGGCACGCGCCGCCGCGACGAGCCCGGCGGCGACCCCCAGCCCGGCGCCGGTCCCGACCAGGCCCCCGAGCAGGCCGACGCACGCGGCCTCGGCGAGCACCGAGCGGTGCACCTGGCGACCCGTCGCGCCGACGCACCGCAGCAGCGCGAGCTCCGCCGCACGCCGCGCCAGCACGATCCGGAACGTCGAGGACACGATCACCACGGCCGACACCACGGCCAGCGCGACGAACACCGACAGCCCGCCCAGCACGCCCGCGAGCGTGTCGCCCACCGACCGGGCCTCCCGGTCGCGCTGCTCGGGACCGCTCGTGACGGCGGCGTCACCGGCCACGGCCCGCACCGCGGCGAGGTCGACGTCCCCGACGACGAACATCTGCACGGGCGGCATCCCGCCGATCGCGACCGCGTCGGACGGGTGCACGAGCCCGACGTCCTGCCCGAACTCCCGCACCGGCCCGACGCCCGCCACGACGAGCTCGTGCCCGCCCGCCACGACCGTGTCCCCGACGTCGACGCCGACGCGCTCGGCGGTGCGCCGCCCCAGCACGATCCCGCCGGGCTCGAGCGGGCCGACGTCGGGGGCGTCGCGCAGCGCGCTCAGCGGTCCGCCGCCCGGGTCGCTCGTGAGCTTCCAGGTGGTGGTGACGCCACCCGCCTCGACCTCGACGTCCCCGAGGTGCTCGACCGCGACGTCCACGACGCCGGGCAGCGCGCGCACGCCCTCGGCGACCTCGAGCGCGGCGCCCTGCGCGACGTCGCCGCGGGGCACGACCACCACGTCGGCCGCGGGCGGGGTGACCATGCCGAACGCGACGAGCGCGACGCGCGCGTTGGCCGCGACCAGCAGGGCGACCGCGGCGAACGCGGTCGCGGCCGTGATCGCGACGCCGACGAGCAGCGCCTGCCGCGGGCGCCGCAGGACGCTGCGCAGCGCGGTCCGGGCGACGATCACGCGCCGACTCCCGCGGGTGCGGCGAGCTCGCCGAGGCGCTCGAGGACGGTGCGGCGCGTCGGCCGGTCGACCCGCCCGGCGGCGCGGCCGTCGCGCAGCAGCACGACCTCGTCGGTGACGGCCGCCGCCGACGGGTCGTGCGTGACCATGACGACCGTCTGACCGAACTCGTCGACGCACGCGCGCAGCAGCGCCAGCAGCGCGGCGCCCGCCTCGCTGTCGAGGGCGCCCGTCGGCTCGTCGGCCACGACGAGGTCCGGCCGGCCCAGCAGCGCCCGCACGACGGCGACGCGCTGCCGCTGACCGCCCGACAGCTGCGACGGCAGGTGGCGCAGCCGGTCCGCGACACCGAGCCGCTCGACGAGCTCGCGCCGCCACGCGCGGTCCGCGCGGCGGCCGGCCAGCGAGGCCGCGAGGTCGATGTTCTCGCCCGCCGTCAGGTGCGGCAGCAGGTTGCCGTCCTGGAAGACGAACCCCAGGCGGTCGCGCCGGATCGCGGTGAGCGCCGCGTCGTCGAGCGCGCCCAGGTCGGTGCCGCCCAGCAGCATCTGCCCGGACGTCGCCCGGTCCAGCCCGGCGAGGCAGTGCAGGAACGTCGACTTGCCCGACCCCGAGGCCCCCATGACCGCGGTGAACCGACGCTCGACCAGGTCGACGCTCAGGCCGTCCAGCGCGCGCACCCGGCTCGAACCCGTGCCGTACTCGCGCACGAGGTCGACCGCGCGGGCGGCGAGGCCGGGTCCGGCCACGGTCGGAAGGGGCGGGGCGACGGGAGGCTGGCTCATGCGTCCAGCCTGGTCAACGCCCTGACCCACGGGAATCGACCGGGCGGACGGTCCGGGTCGGTCACCCTCGGTCGAAGGGACGATCTTCCGGAGCGCTCGCGGAGCCCGGGCGTGGTGATCCGTAGGGTGGACGCGTGCCGGACCCCGACGACCGACGACCGCCCCGTGCGACGTGGCTGCGGTCCCGCGCCGCGACGACGGCGCTCGAGCTCGTCGCGCTCGCGGGCCTGCTCGTCGTCGACCTCGAGCTGGGTGCGCGCCTCGCACCGGGCACGCCCGGTGGCGCGGACGTCGCCGGCGCGCTGGTCACCGCGCTCGTCGCGGTGGTCGTGGCCGTCGTGGCGCTCGTGCGGCGCCGGCTGCCGTGGTGGCTCGCGACCGGCGCGGTGCTCGCCGTCTCGACGGTCGGGTCGCTCGTGTGCGCCGTCGTCGGCAGCCCCTCCCCGTCGCTCACCGAGGCCGCCGCGCTCGTCGTCGTCACCGCGTCCGGGGTGCGCGCCGCGCCGACGTCGCGGGCGGCAGCGGGCACCGCGGCGGGCGCGCTGGTCGCCGTGGTCGGGAGTGTCGCGCTGCGGATCGGCCCGCAGGCGACGGGCGTGCTGCTCGCGGTGCTCGTCTGGGGCTGCGCCGTCGTCGCCGGTGTCACGGGCCGCGCCGTCCGCACGCGCCGCGCGTCGGCGCTCGACCAGGCACGCCGGGCCGAGCGCACCGAGCTCGCGCGCGAGCTGCACGACGTCGTCGCGCACCAGGTCACCGGGATCGTCGTGCAGGCGCAGGCGGCCGTCGCCGTGGCCCGCACGGATCCCGCACGCGCGACGCAGGCGTTCGAGGCGATCGAGGCGGCCGGTGCCGAGGCCCTGGCGGGCATGCGGCGCATGGTCGGCGCGATCCGGGAGGACGCCGAGCCTGACGCCCCGGTCACCGTGCGGTACGACCTGGCCGACATCGCACCGCTGGTCGACCGGTTCGACGCCGGCCGGGGCCGCACCACGTCGCGGGTCGACGTCCCGGACGCACCCCTCGCGCCCGGCGTCGGCGAGTCGGCCTACCGCATCGTCCGCGAGGCTCTCACCAACGTGCGCCGTCACGCGGTCGACCCCAGCACGCACGTCACCGTGCGCGTCGTCGACGACGCGCTGCGGCTCGAGGTCGGGAACGACGGCGTGCGGCGGGGCTCGGCGCACCGTGGCTCCGGCGGGTTCGGGCTCATCGGCATGGCCGAACGGGTCGCGGCGCTCGGCGGCACGCTGCACGCCGGTGCCGACGAGGCCGACACGTGGGTCGTGCGCGTCGAGATCCCCGCGGCGGTGACCCGGTGATCGGCGTCGTCGTGGCCGACGACCAGGCGATGGTCCGTGCCGGGTTCCGCATGGTCCTCGAGGCCGAGGGGGACATCGCCGTGCTGGCCGACGTCGGCACCGGGCAGGACGCCGTGGCCGCCGCGCAGCGCCTGCGTCCCGACGTCGTGCTCATGGACGTCCGCATGCCCGGCATGAACGGGCTCGACGCCACACGGCAGGTCACCGGGCTCCCGGACGCGCCCCGCGTCGTCGTCGTCACGACGTTCGACACCGACGAGTACCTGCGCTCCGCGCTCGCGGCCGGCGCGTCGGGGTTCCTGCTCAAGGACGCCGGGCCGCGGCTGCTCGTCGAGGCCGTGCGCGCCGCGGCCGACGGCGACGCGCTGGTCTCGCCGTCGGTGACCGTGCGGCTGCTCGGCGAGCTCGCGGCGGGCGCGGCGCCGTCCGCGGTCGAGCACGACCTCACGGACCGTGAGCTGGAGATCGTCGCAGCGATCGCACGCGGCGGCACCAACGAGGAGATCGCCGCCGACCTCTTCGTGTCGCTGTCGACCGTCAAGACGCACGCCCGGAACATCAGCGTGAAGCTCGGTGCGCGCAACCGGGTCGAGATCGCGGCCTGGGCGTGGCGGAGCCGGCTCGTGAGGTGATCGGGACCTCAGGCGCCGGACCGGGGCTCTCGTCCCCGGCCCGGCGCCGATCGGTCAGGCCGGTGTCGCGGCGGCCTCGTACGTGACCCACCGCGTGCGGGTGGCGACGGAGTCGTAGAGCGCCTGCGCGCGGTGGTTGTCGTCGGCGGTGACCCACTGCACGAACTGCCGGCCCTCGGACGCGGCGAGGTCGGTCAGCCGGCGGATGAGCGCGCGGCCGACGCCGCGGCCGCGCACCTGCGGGTCGGTGTAGAGGTCGTCGAGGAACACGCCGGTCGTGCCGGTGTAGGGCGAGGAGATGCGCCCGTGGTGCGCGAAGCCGACGACGGTGCCGTCGGCCACGGCGACGACGGCCTGGCACTCGTGGTGCGGGTCGCGCAGCCAGCCCCAGGTGCGGGACACGACGTCCTCGGACTCGGGCAGGCGGTAGAACTCGCGGTAGGCGCGGAACAGCTCGCGCCAGCGCGGCTCGTCGGCGGGGTCGAGCGCGCGGCCCTCCTCGTCGGAGATCGCGCGCTGCGCCCAGCCGTCGGGCGTGGCCGTCGCGAGCGTGTAGCCCTTGGGCCACGAGATGCGGAACAGCCAGAAGAGGTGGAAGTACGCCCACGCGCGCACCAGGACGCGTCCCGGGTCGAGCTCGGCCGTCTTGCCGCGTCGTCCCCAGCCGAAGAAGATCATGTGCCGTCCCGTGCTCGTGGTGTCGGTGCCCTGGTGGCCGTGCCCCGCGGCCCTGCCGCAGGGAAGACTAAGCGGTCATAACCGACGGGCTCGTGCTGTGACCACGACTCCACCCGTCCGGCGGAACGACCGTCACCGCCCCGCGTAGGCCCCGAGACCGCGCTCGGCGAGGCGCGCCGTGAGCGCCGCCGCGTCGAACGGGGCACGCACCTTCACGTCGTTGTCGAAGTAGACGTGCACGTCACGCGGCCGGTCGGGGGCCGGGCGCGTGAGGCGCGGGCCGTCCGGCGGGGGCGCGCCCGTGGCCCACGCCGCGACCTTCGCGGCCCACGCGTCGAGCTGCGTGTCGTCGTACCCCGACACGTACAGCTCGCCGTGCCCGTGCAGACGCACGTAGACGACGTCACTCGTCACGTCCTCCAGGTGCGGCCAGCGTCCCGCGGTGTCGGCGACGACCAGGCCGACGTCGTGCGCGCGCAGCAGCTGCGGGAACGCGGGCGTGACGAACGAGTCGTGCCGCACCTCCAGCACGTGCCGCAGCGGCCGGTCCGCGTCCGTCGTCGTCAGCGCGCGCCCCTCGGGGACCTTGTCGCCGTGCCGCTCCGCCAGGCGCGCCGCCGCCGTGGTGCTGCGCGGCAGCAGGTCGAAGAACGGGGCCAGCCGGTCGGCGTCGAAGCCGAGGTTTGGCGGCAGCTGCCACAGCAGCGGCCCGAGCCGGTCGCCCAGCGCCAGCACGCCCGACGCGAAGAAGTTCGCGAGCGCCGTCTCGACGCCCGCGAGCTTCTTCATGTGCGTGACGAAGCGCGGGCCCTTCACCGAGAACACGAACCCCTCGGGGGTGTCGGACCGCCACGCGCGGTACGAGTCCGGGCGCTGCAACGAGTAGAACGAGCCGTTGATCTCGATCGACCCCAGGTGCGCGGCCGCGTACGCGAGCTCGCTGCGCTGCGGCAGGCCCCGCGGGTAGAACACGCCCCGCCACGGCGGGTACCGCCACCCCGAGATGCCGATGCGCACCGCGCCTGCCATGCGGCGACTGTAGGAGCGCGCCGGCGCGGGCGCTGCCCGGGGCCCGGTCCCGCCCTACGACGGGCCCCGGCGGGTCTCGCCCCGGCCGCCCGGTCCGGTCAGCGACCGGTCGGCGACAGCCCCGGCACTGTCATGCCCAGCCACTCCTGCGTGCGCTCGGCGAGCCAGCGCGCGTACGGGCCGAGGTCGACGTCCGTGCCCGCCCACTCCTCGAGCGTCGCGAGAGCCGCGTGCGAGTCCGCGCCGGGGTCGTCCCGCTCGCTGGGGTCGTCGGCGACCGACCCGTCGAGGTGCACCTTGACTCCCTCGGTGTGCTCGATCCACAGCGCGGTCCGCAGCACGTCGTCCGCGTCCGGCGGCACGTCGTGCGGACGCGTGACGAAGAGGCACGCGCACCAGCGCTCGGGCAGGTCGTCGGTCTCCGCGAGGAGCTGCAGGTTGGCCTGCGTGACGGTGAGCGGCTCCGGTAGCGCGACGGGGTCGTCCGCCTCCTCCGCGACCACCTCGGCGACGGCGAGCACGACCTCGGCGAGTGCGATGGCGCCCGGGTCCTCGAGCCCGAGGCCGGGCAGCGCCACGAGCTCGGTCATGATCGGGCTGGTCCGTAGCTGCTGCGACCCTCGACCCAGGACGAGGACGAAGTCGCCACCGGGCTCGACCTCGATCCCGAGCGTGCGCCCGGTGCGCTGCCGCAGCTCGCCGAGCACGGCACCACGCTCGTCACCGGCACGCAGCTGCACGGTTCCCTCGAAGCCCGCGGCGTGCAGCACCGTGAGCGCCGGCTGCGCGTCGTCGAGCACGCGGCGCAGCTCACGCGTCCAGACCAGCGCCGAGGTGAACTGCCCCTCAACCACGTCGACGGTCAGGGCGGTGCCCGCACCGAGCGCCTCGGGCGGCGGGGTGTGGTCGCGTCGGAACAGCCTCACGTCTCTCCTGTCACCGGGGTCGCCGTGACCCTAGCGGTGGAGGTGCGTCGGCGGGGTCGGAAGTCGGGTCAGAAGTCGAACAGGTCCTCGAGCCACGACTCGCGCTTCTTGCGCTTGCGGCCGTCGTACCCGCGGCGGTCGTCGTAGCCGCCCCGCTGGTCGTACCCGCCGCGGGGGTCGTAGCCCCCGCGAGGATCGGGAGCGGGGCGCTCGTCGTACCCGCGCCGGTCGTCGTACCCGCGCGGCTCGGGGGTGCCGTACGCGGGCGCGGGCGCCGCAGCACCCGGGACGGCGCGCGGGTCGACGCCCGGTGCGGCCGGTGCGGCGCGGTCGAGGATCTTGTCGAGCTCGCCGCGGTCCAGCCAGATGCCGCGGCACACCGGGCAGTAGTCGATCTCGACTCCCTGGCGGTCGGTCATGACGAGCGTCGCCTGGTCGACGGGGCACAGCATGGCGGGACTCCTCTCGGCAGCGTGGGCACACGCTACGTGGCTGCCCTGTGGACCGCCCGCCATCGGTCACGGCAGCCGCACGCCGACCAGCGCCTCGGTCTCCTCGCGCACGCGCCGCCCGAGCGCGGGCTCGCGGTAGCGCGGGTCGCCGGCGCCCAGCACGGGCAGGCCGGTGACCCGGCCCGCGGGCCCCCAGTACTGACCGCTCTCGACGTGCGGGTCCGCGGCCGCGCGCACGGCGGACCACGCGCCCGCGTCCTTCCCCGCGCCGACGAGGCCCCACAGCGGCTCGACGCCGCGGTCGGCGCGGCGGGGGTCGAGGACGCCGGGC
>NZ_LNTD01000226.1 GCF_001462455.1 Cellulomonas sp. B6 | reverse complement strand
CCGCCGACGGACAGCGCCCCGGCTCCACGGACACCGGCACGCGGCTGTCCGTCGCGCCGCGACGGTGTCTGTCGACGGTGTTCGGCATGGGTGCGGCGGGAAGGTGCGCCGGAATGGTGGCGGGTGCGGGTGGCCCGGGGACGGCGCGCGGGGTTGTGCGGTCGGCACAACGTCGTGGCGCAGCAGCGCCCCTGGGCGACGCGCAGTGGTGGGTTCCTCCAAAACGAACCGTGCGGCGCTGGGGGGATGCGGCAATCTTGCGACGAGGCCCGGGCAGCACCGCGGACCGGGACGGATCGCGCGCTACCGTGAGCCGTGCCCGCCATCACCAAGGTCCTCGTCGCCAACCGCGGCGAGATCGCCGTCCGCATCGCCCGTGCCTGCCGTGACGCCGGGATCGCGTCGGTCGCCGTGTACTCGGACACCGACCGCGAGGCCCTGCACGTGCGCGTCGCCGACGAGGCGTACGCGCTCGACGGCGCCCGCGCCGCCGAGACGTACCTCGACGTCGCCAAGCTGCTCGACGTCGCACGCCGCTCGGGCGCCGACGCCGTGCACCCCGGCTACGGCTTCCTGTCCGAGAACGCGCACTTCGCGCAGGCCGTCATGGACGCCGGCCTCGTGTGGGTGGGGCCGCCGCCGGCCGCGATCGAGGGGCTCGGCGACAAGGTCAGCGCGCGCCACATCGCGCAGCGCGCCGGTGCGCCGCTCGTCGCGGGCACGCCCGACCCGGTCGCCGACGCCTCGGAGATCCACGCGTTCGTCGCCGAGCACGGCCTGCCGATCGCGATCAAGGCGGCGTTCGGCGGCGGTGGCCGCGGCCTGAAGGTCGCGCGCACGGCCGACGAGATCGACGAGCTGTACGAGTCGGCGGTCCGCGAGGCCGTCGCCTCGTTCGGCCGTGGCGAGTGCTTCGTCGAGCGGTACCTCGATCGGCCGCGGCACGTCGAGACGCAGTGCCTCGCGGACCAGCACGGCACGGTCGTCGTCGTCTCGACGCGCGACTGCTCGCTGCAGCGTCGCCACCAGAAGCTCGTCGAGGAGGCGCCCGCGCCGTTCCTCACCGACGAGCAGCGCGCGACGCTCGTCACGGCGTCGCAGGCGATCCTGCGCGAGGCCGGGTACGTCGGCGCGGGCACGTGCGAGTTCCTCGTGGGCGTCGACGGGACCGTGTCGTTCCTCGAGGTCAACACCCGCCTGCAGGTCGAGCACCCGGTCACCGAGGAGATCAGCGGCATCGACCTCGTGCGCGAGCAGCTGCGGATCGCCGCCGGTGAGCCGCTGGGCTACACCGAGGTCGAGACGCGCGGGCACTCGATCGAGTTCCGCCTCAACGGCGAGGACCCGGCCGCGGGCTTCCTGCCCGCACCGGGCCGCATCACGCGGCTGCGCTACCCGTCCGGCCCGGGCGTGCGCGTCGACTCCGGGGTCGCCGAGGGCGACACCGTGTCGGGACTGTTCGACTCGATGATCGCCAAGGTGATCGTCACGGGCGCGACGCGCCGCCAGGCGGTCGAGCGGGCGCGCCGGGCGCTCGCGGAGCTCGAGGTCGTCGGCATCCCGACGGTCGTGCCGTTCCACCGGGCCGTGCTGGAGTCCGAGGCGTTCGTGCCCGCCGACGACGCGCAGCCGTTCTCCGTGCACACCCGGTGGATCGAGACCGAGTTCGCGGAGACCGTGGCCGGCCTGGGGCGCACGCCCGCACCCGCGCCCGACGCGGACGACGAGCCCGACGTGGCGCTCGAGCGCGTCGTGGTCGAGGTCGGCGGCAAGCGGCTCGAGGTCGTGCTGCCGTCGGCGCTCGGCCTGGGCCGCGTGCCGGGCACCGGACCCGGGCGCGCGCGTCCCGGCGCCGGTCCGCGCCGCTCGCCGCGTGCACGCAGCACGCGCGCCGCCGGCAACGGCACGACGCTCGCGTCGCCCATGCAGGGCACGATCGTCAAGGTCGCGGTCGCCGAGGGCGCGCAGGTCGCCGAGGGCGACCTCGTCGTGGTGCTCGAGGCCATGAAGATGGAGCAGCCGCTCGTCGCGCACCGCGCGGGCACGGTGCAGTCGCTCACGGCGGGCGTCGGCTCGAGCGTGAGCGCGGGCACCGCGATCTGCGAGATCGTCGGCTGACGACCGCGTGAGCGCGCCGCGCCCGACCCACCGCCGCCCCGGCGACGGCTGGGTCGAGTGCGCGTGCGGGCGGCGCCACTGGGGCCTGCACGGAGCCGCGGGGCTGCTGCTCGTGCGGCGCGACGCGGCCGGCCGCGCGACGCACGTGGTGCTGCAGCACCGTGCGCCGTGGAGCGACCAGGGCGGCACCTGGGGGCTGCCGGGCGGCGCGCGCGAGCCGCAGGAGACGGCCGTCGACGCGGCGCTGCGCGAGGCGCACGAGGAGGCGGGGGTCGACCCGGCCGCGGTGGTCGTGCGCGGTGAGCACGTGCTGACGCACCCCGACTGGTCGTACACCACGGTGCTGGCCGACGCCGCCGGCCCGTTCGAGCCCGCGGCGACCGACGCCGAGAGCCTCGCGGTGCTCTGGGTCGCGCTCGACGACGTCCCGGACCGCCCGCTGCTGCCCGCGTTCGGCGACGCGTGGCCCGTGCTGCGTGCGCGGATCGAGGACGCCGCGCCGGCGTGACGCGCGCCACGTGGACGCGGGATGTGCGCGCGCCCGCGGCAGGAGTACGCTCCCGACCGATGAGGTGAGCCTTACCTCACCCGGCGTCCGGGGTCCCCCGCCCGCCGTCCCCCGCACCACCAGGG
>NZ_LNTD01000225.1 GCF_001462455.1 Cellulomonas sp. B6 | reverse complement strand
GGGCGCTCAGAGCACCGGCAGCACGGACACGACGCGGCGCACGACGTCGAGCGCGGCGACCGCGTCGACGGTCTCGCGCAGCGCGCGCACGGGGGCGGTGTGGGTCGTGATGACCAGGGTCGCGGACGCGTCGTCGCCGGTGGCCTGGGGCGTCTGGCGCACCGACTCGATCGACACGTCCTGGTCCGCGAGCGCGTGCGCGACGCGCGCGAGCACGCCCGGGCGGTCGTCCACCTCGAGCCGCACCTGGTAGCGCGAGCGCGCGTGCCCGGCGTCGAGCACCGGGAGGTCGGCGTGCGAGGACTCGACCGGGCCCTTGCCGCCCAGCACGCGGTGCCGCGCGACGGACACCAGGTCGCCGAGCACGGCGGACGCGGTGGGCGCGCCGCCCGCGCCGCGGCCGTAGAACATCAGCTCGCCGGCGGCCTCGGCCTCGACGAACACCGCGTTGAACGCCTGGCGGACGCCCGCGAGCGGGTGGTCGGACGGCACGAGCGTGGGCTGCACGCGCACGAGCACGCCCGCGGTGCCGTCGTCGTCGTGCGCGCGCTCGGCGACCGCGAGCAGCTTGAGCACGTGGCCCGTGCGCCCCGCCCACTCGACGTCCTGCGCGGTCAGGCCCGTGATGCCCGCGCGCTCGACGTCGTCGAGCGCGACGCGCGTGTGGAACGCGAGCGACGCGAGGATCGCGGCCTTCGCGGCGGCGTCGTAGCCCTCGACGTCGGCGGTGGGGTCGGCCTCGGCGTAGCCGAGCGCCTGCGCCTCGGCGACCGCCTGGTCGAGCCCGTCACCCGTGGTGGTCATCGAGTCGAGCACGTAGTTGGTGGTGCCGTTGACGATCCCGAGCACGCGCTGCACGGTGTCGCCGACCAGGGACTCGCGCACGGGGCGCACGATCGGGATGGCGCCGGCGACCGCGGCCTCGAAGTACAGGTCGACGCCGGCCGCGTCGGCCGCCTGGTAGAGCGTCGGACCGTCCTGCGCGAGCAGCGCCTTGTTGGCGGTCACGACGGACGCGCCGTGCTCGACGGCGCGCAGCACGAGCGAGCGCGCGGGCTCGATGCCGCCCATGAGCTCGACGACGACGTCGGCGCGGGCCACGAGGTCCTCGGCGTCGGTCGTGAGCAGCGCGCGGTCGACGACCGGGTCGCGCTCGGCGTCGAGCGACCGGACGGCGACGCCGACGAGCTCGAGCCGCGCACCGGTGCGCGCGGCGAGCTCGTCGCCCTCCGTGACCAGGCGACGCACGACCTCCGTGCCGACGACGCCGCAGCCGAGGACGGCGATGCGCAGGGCGGGCGGGGCGGCGGGCGTGAGGACCACGGGGTGCCTTCCGGGCGGGGCGGTCGACGGGCCGCCGGGGTGTCGTCGGGTGGCGCGGCGGCGCCGCTGCGTGCGGGACCCCGGCCGCCGCCCAGGATAGGGCGGGCACGGCCCCCGCCGCCCGGACCGTCCGGGGCCCGGGCACGACGCACCTGGACGCGCGGTCTTGTTAGGGCAGCCTCACCTGATCTACGGTGGGGTCCTGACGTTCTGTCAGCAACCGTCGCGACGCCGTCGCACCCGGACCGAGGAGCCCGCCATGACCGCACAGACCGACGAGCGGCACCCCGCGACCGCGGACGTGCCCCTGTCCGCCGCGCTGCGTGCCGGGACGCGCGCGGACCACGAGGCGGCCGAGCGCTCGTCGTTCGTCGAGCACCTCGTCGACGGCCGCCTGCCGCTCGCCGGGTACGCCGATCTCGCCGCCCAGCAGCACGCGGTCTACCGCGCGCTCGAGGCCGCGGGCGACCGCCTGCGCGCCGCGGGCGCCGACGGCGGCCTGGTCTTCGCCGAGCTCGAGCGCGTCCCGGCCATCGAGGCCGACCTCGCGCACCTGCACGGGCCCGACTGGCGCGCGCACGTGCGCGTGCTGCCCGCGACCGCCGCGTACGTCGCCCGGCTCGAGGAGGTCGGCGACGACCTGCCCCGCTACGCCGCGCACGCCTACACGCGCTACCTCGGCGACCTGTCGGGCGGGCAGGTGCTCAAGCGCATGATCCAGCGGCACCACGGGCTCGACGGCGACGGCGTGTCGTTCTACGACTTCCCGCAGATCCACAAGCTCAAGCCGTTCAAGGACGTCTACCGCGAGCAGCTCGACGCGCTGGACCTGACGCCCGCGCAGCGCGACGACGTGGTCGAGGAGGCCCGCCTCGCGTTCCGTCTCAACCGCGCGATGTTCGCCGACCTGGGTGCGGTGCACGGGACCGACTGACGCTCAGCCGCCGAGGGCGCCGGTCGCCGACGGCGCGTCCGCACCGGGCGCCGTCGGCGCGTCGTCGTCCGGCCGGTCCTCACCGTCCGCAGCGGCACCGTCGGCAGCGGCACCGTCCGCAGCGGCGCGCCGGACCCGGCCGCCGCCGCGCAGCCCCACGACGACCGCCCCCGCGACCACGACGAGCAGCAGCGCGAGCGCCGACCACGGGACGGCCGCGACGGACGCCGCGGCGCGGTCGGCCGCGAGGACTCC
>NZ_LNTD01000224.1 GCF_001462455.1 Cellulomonas sp. B6 | reverse complement strand
GTCCCGGCCACGCGCCCGTCCCGGGCGCCGGCGCGCCCGGCCACCGCCCGCGCCGCACGTCGGTCACCGGGCCGGTGTGGCTGACGGTCGTGGGTGTCGTGCTGATGCTGGGTGCCCTGGTGGCGTTCGTCGCGACGGTCGGCGGTTTCGTCGGTGCGGTGCGCTCGGACGTGCTGACGTCCGACGGTCGGCCGGGGCAGGCCGTGCTCGCGTCGGCCGACGCCCCGGGGGCGACGACCGTCGAGCTGAGCGCGGGGGAGCGGTACGCGGTGTACCTCGTGGTGCCGCGGGGCACGGTCGACGACGACGAGCGTCCCGAGCTCCAGGAGGACGTGCTGCTGATGGCGCCCTCGGGCACCGTCGTCGAGGCCGACGGCTCGCCGGGCGTGACCATGACGACGGGTGCGGGGGGCCGCGTGGCCTCGACGGTCGGGGCGTTCACGGCGCCCGAGTCGGGGACGTACCAGGTCGCGGTGCCGGCGGCGCAGGTGCCGGACGCCTGGGTCGCGATCGCGGCCGACAAGCCGTTCGCGCCGTTCTTCGGCGCGGTCGCGGGGACCGTCCTGGGCGTGTTCGTGGTGCTCGGGCTGTCGGCGATCGGCTTCGCGATGACGGTCGGCGGCGTGATCTGGTGGGTCCTGCGCGTACGCGCGCGGCGCTCCGCGGCCTGACGCACACCCGCTCCTTCACAGTTGACCCTCAGCGAGTTCCCTGGTTAGCGTGATGCTAAATCGGTCTAGCAGCGACGCTGGCCCGATCGTGCAGCAGCCGACGAGGGCTGCTCAGGGGGCGCCGCACCATGTCGAAGGAGACACGCATGTGGAGACCCCTGCACAGGGATCGCACGTCTGACCGCCGCCGGCGCGCCACCGCGCTCGCGACCCTCACCGCGCTCGCAGCCGCCGCGCTCGCCACCGCCGCCCCGGCGACGGCGGCGCCGGAGCCCGCCTCCGTCGGGATCGTGTCCGTCACCCCGGTCACGGAGGTCTACGCGTCCGGCCAGAAGGTCGCCGCGGTCGTCGTCGAGTACGCCGACGTCGTCGATCCCGCCGACGTCACGCCGGCCGCGTTCGTGGTCGAGGACAGCGTCTACGACTTCCGGTTCAGCCCCGGGCTCGAGGACCTCGACCAGCTCGCGCCACGCACCGTCACGCGCGCCTACACCAACGACTCCGTCGGCCGGCTGCCCGCCGGCACCTCGGCCGCCGGGCGCTACGTCGTGCTCGAGCTCGACCCGCAGGACGCCGGCGGCAACACCGTGATCCGCTCGACCTGCCCGCGGCTGTGCTTCGAGAAGATCAACACGGACCTGCGTACGCAGGTCACGCAGGTCGCCGACGTGCACGCCGCCGACGGCACGGTGCTCACCACGGCCGACACCACGCCCGTGCGCGTCACCGCGCCGGCCGTCGACCCGGTCGTCGACGGCTACGTCTCCGACACCTACGACCACGACGGCCACGCGCTGCCGTACTCGTACCGGCTGCCGGCGGGCTACGACCCGTCGCGCACGTACCCGCTGGTCGTCGCGCTGCACGGCTACGGCTCGGGCTACGACGGCGAGAACCCGCGCGTGAACCTCGCGGTCGACGCGATGGTGACCGCGTGGGGCCTGCCCGCGTGGACCGGCGTCGACGAGGACGTCATCGTGCTCGCACCGCAGAACGAGCGCGTCGGCAACCCGCTCGAGGCCGACGCCATGACGGCGCTCGTCCGGTCCTTCGTCGCCGACCACGCGGTCGACGCCGACCGCGTCTACGCCGCGACGTTCTCGTGGGGCTCGACCCTCGCGTGGGCCGCGATGGCGCAGGACCCGACGCTGTTCGACGCCGCGCTGATCGTGTCCGGGTTCGCGGTGAGCGAGGAGCAGGCCGCCGCGATCGCCGCGCAGCCCGTGCCCGTCTACCTCACGCACGGCACGAGCGACCCGGTGCTGCCGCCGACGTTCTCGACCACGAGCCGGGACCTGCTGCGCGCCGCGTACGTGGCCGCCGGCATGGACGAGGCGACCGCCGCGGACACCGTGCGGCACGTCGAGTACGCCGACGAGGCGTTCGTCGTCCCGGACCACCACGCGGCCACGATGCCGACGTACTCCGACCCGGCGATCCTGCAGTGGGTGCTGGCGCAGCGTCGTGCACCCGCGCCGAGCCCCGTGCTGGGCGTCACCGCGGTCACCGAGGTCGGCTCGTTCGGTCAGCAGGTGACGAAGGTCGTGCTGGAGTACGGCGCGGAGGTCGACGCCTCGGGCCTGACACCCGCCGACTTCCGCGTCGAGGACTCGGGGTACAACTTCCGGTTCGCGGGCATCGAGACGCTGCCGGACCTCGTGGACCGCGCGGTCGCGTCGGTCTGGACGACCGACGACCCCGCGCGGCTGCTGACCGCCGACCGGCCCGAGGTCCCGGGGCGCTTCGTCGTGCTCGACCTCGCCGACTCGAGCGCCGGCGGCTGGACGGTCATCGTGTCGCGCTGCCCGACGTTCCTGTGCTCGGTGCGCGTCAACCCCGACCAGCTCACGCAGGTCACGCAGCTCGGCGACGTGACCGGCACCGACGGCGCGCTCGTGGCCGCCGCCGACCCGACGCGCGCGCACCGGCTCACGGGCGGCTCGATCGACCGCGAGGTCGACCAGTTCGTGCTCGACACGTTCGCGTCCAGCACGGGTGACGTCCACTACGCCTACCGCCTGCCCGACGGCTACGACCCGTCGCGCACCTACCCGCTCGTCATCGCCCTGCCGGGCCACGGCATGGGCTACGACGGGCAGAACGTCGGCGTGCAGCTCGCCTCCGACATGCTCGCGGTCGCCTGGAACCAGGAGGCGTGGACGGGCACCGACGAGGGCGTGATCGTGCTCGCGCCGCAGAACGAGCGGCTCGGCAAGGCCATCGAGGGCGCGCAGACCGTCGAGCTCGTCGAGGCGTTCCTCGCGCAGCACGCGGTCGACACGGACCGCGTCTACGCGACCTCGGTGTCGTACGGCTCGCAGCTCATGTGGGAGATGTTCTCGGAGCGGCCCGACCTGTTCGCCGGCGGCCTGCTGACCGGCGGGTTCCCGGGCGACGAGGACGAGTTCGCGCGCATCGCGGCGGGGGAGGTGCCGATGTGGATCACGCACGGCACCAACGACCACCTGCTGCCCGTCGCCCGGGCCCGTGCGTCCTACGAGGCGCTCGTCGCGGCGTACGAGGACCGCGGGCTCGACGCCGCGCGGGTCGCGGAGCTCGTGCGGTGGACCGAGTACGGCGACGACGCGTTCGGCCTGCCGGACTTCCACCTCGCGGCGGCGCCGACCCTCGAGGACCCGGCGACGCTGCAGTGGCTGCTCGCGCAGGACCGCGACCCCGACGCGCCGGTCGACCCCGGGACGCCGGGGGGCACGGACGGGACGGACGGCACCGGGGGCGGTGACGGCACCGGCACCGCCGGCGGCACGGGAGCCGGGACGTCCGGCGTCGCACCGGCCGTCGCCGCGGCGGGTGCGCTGGCCCGCACCGGCCCCGCCCCGGTCGCGGCGCTGCTCGCGCTGGCGCTCGGCGCGACCGCGCTGGGCACCGGCCTCGTGCGGCGGCGTGCGCGCGCCGCGCGGGAGGGCTGAGCCGACCGCGTGACCGCGGGGCTCCGTGGTGTCAGGCCGGTGTCAGGCCGGCGCCACGGAGCCCCGCGCGCGCAGCGGCAGGGGCAGGCGGTGCACGTCGCCGGTGACCGGCTCGGCGCGGTCGGCGTCGCCGGCGGGGACCTCGGCGTCGCCCGTGCCCGCGGCCCGCGCGGTGATGCGCGCGATGAGCAGCTCGACCGCGCGCCGGCCGAGCTCCTCGTGCGGGATCGCGAACGACGAGACGCCGGGGCGCAGCCAGTCGGCCATCGGGTAGTTGTCGAACGACACGACGGACACGTCCTGCGGGATGCGCAGGCCGGCCTCCTGCAGGGCCTGGTAGGTGCCGAACGCGAGCCGGTCGTTGAAGCAGACGATCGCGCGGGGGCGGGCGTGCTGCCGGAGCAGCTCGTGCGTCGCGGCCCACCCCTGCGGGGGCGCCCAGTCGTCGCAGAGGTGGCCGGACGCGGGGGTCAGGCCCTCGGCCTCGAGCACCTCGAGGATGCCCGCGAGCCGCTCGACGCCGGCGACGGTGTCGGGCGGGACGTCGTGCGGGCCCGGGCCGGCGCCGACCAGGTGGATCTCGCGGTGCCCGGCGTCGATCAGCAGCCGCGCGGCGGCGCGGCCGGCGGCGACCTCGTCGGGCACGACGGCCGGTGCGCGGGTAGGCCCGGCGGGCAGCGTGTTGAGCAGCACGGTGGGCACGCGCTCGAGCGCCTCGGGCACGGCACGCGTGCGGGTGAACATCGAGGTGAGGATGATCCCGTCGACCTGCCGGTCCTGCATCGCGTCGATGAGCGCGCTCTCGATCGCGGGGTCGCCCTCGGTCTCGCCGATGAACAGCATGAAGCCGAGGTCGCGTGCGGCCTCGATGGCGCCCTTGATCATGTCGCCGGCCATCTGCCCGGTGGCGACCGTGTCGGACACGAGCCCGAGCGTGCGCGTCGTGCCCTTGCGCAGGCCGATGGAGACGATGTTGGGCCGGTAGCCGAGCTCGCTCGACGCGGTGCGCACGCGGTCCTGCACGGCCGTCGAGATGCGCAGCTCGGAGCCGCGCCCGGACAGCACGAGGGACGCGGTCGTCGACGACACCCCCGCGGTGCGTGCGACGTCCGCGAGCGTCACGCGTCGGCGGCTCACGTCGTCCTCCAGGCCCTGGTCCTGCGCAGGATCCTAGGGGTGAGCCGCGGCGTCCCGGCCCGCCCTCGGTCCCGCAGGCGTCTCCTGGGCAGTTGTCCGACTCGTCCCGTCGGGCGCGCCGCCGCGTGATCGATCCGTGACCCGCACCGGCTTGACACCGGGCGCGCGCGGTGGCGAACATCGTGGTGCTAAGCCGATTTAGCACGGACCCACCGCCCCGGGTCCCGGCCCCTCAAGGAGGAGACACCGGTGTCTCGTACGACAGCTCACCCGCGGCGCGCCGTCGCCGCTGCGTCCCTGTGCCTCGCAGGCATCCTCACCGTCACCGCGTGCTCGGCACCCGGCGGCGGCACGTCCGACGAGCCCGCCAGCACCGCCGGTGGCTCGACCGACACCGCCGACTGGACCTGCGGCACCGAGGACGTCACGCTCAGCGCCTACGTCGAGACCGGCTTCCCCCTCGCGGGCAAGCTCTTCGACGAGTTCTCGAAGCAGTACCCGAACGTCAAGTTCGACGTCCGCGAGGACCAGTTCGCCGTCCTCACGCAGAACGCGCCCCGCGTCCTGGCCGACAACCCGCCGGACCTCATGCGCCTGCCGCAGGTGTCCGAGCTCGCCAAGGACGGTCTGCTCTACGACCTCGACGACGCCGCCACGGCGCTCGGCTGGGACGAGTGGCCCGCCTCGCAGCTCGAGCAGATGCGCGTCGACGCCGACGGCCGCCGCGGCAACGGCCCGCTGTACGCCCAGGGTCTCAACTACTCGATGACCGGCATCTTCTACAACAAGGAGCTCGCCGCCCAGATCGGGATGACGACGCCCCCCGAGACGCTCGCCGAGCTCGACGAGTGGATGCAGAAGGCCAAGGACGCCGGCATCACGCCCATGGCGCAGTTCAACGGCGGCGCCACCGGCGGTCTCGCGTTCCCGCTGCAGGGCCTCATGGCCTCCTACGGCGACCCGGGCATGATCAACGCCTGGACGTTCCAGCAGCCCGGCGCGAGCATCGACACCGAGTCGAACCTCAAGGCCGCCGAGCACCTGCAGAAGTGGGTCGAGGCCGGCTACTTCGCCGACGACGTCAACGCGCTCGACTACTCGATGATGATGAGCCGCTTCATCGACGGCAAGAGCCTGTTCATCTTCAACGGCGACTGGGAGTCGGGGAACCTCGACACCCAGATGCCCGGCAAGGTCGGCTTCTTCCTCGTCCCGCCGTCGCAGGCCGGTGGCAAGGTCGGCGCCATGTCCGCGCCGCTCACCTACGGCATCTCGGCCAAGGCCGAGCACCCGCAGTGCGCCGCGTTCTTCCTCGACTGGATCGCGACCAACGACGAGGCCCGCACCATCGCGGTCGAGGTCGGCGGCTCGCACCCCATGGGCCCGTCGGACGCGTTCATGCCCGAGGTCGACGGTGACTCCGTGACAGCCCAGACGCTCGCCGCCGGCGCGACGATCGCCAAGGACAACGGCTCGATGGAGTTCATCGCGAACGCCACCGGCGCCATCTACGCCAAGAGCTGGACCCCCAACCTGCAGAAGCTGGTCGACGGCGGGCAGGACGCCAAGGGTCTGCTCGAGGCCGTCCAGAAGGACTACGAGAGCGAGATCGGCGGCTGATGATGCAGATGCGGACGACCGACACCACCGGTCGCCGCGAGGTCGCCGCCCCGGCGTCGACCAGCCACGAGGCCAGGCGCCGTGCCCTCCGGGCACGGCGCCTGCGCCGGGGCTGGGTCGCCCTCGGCCTCGTGGTCCCCGCCGCGGCGTTCTACGCGGCCTTCGTGCTGCGGCCCCTCGCGCTGACGGTGCAGTACTCCTTCTACAAGTGGAACGGCGTCACGGCCTCGACGTTCGTCGGGCTCGACAACTACCGCCGTCTCACGCAGAGCTCCGAGACGCTCGGCTCGATCGGCAACGCGCTGCAGCTGATCATCTACTTCAGCTTCGTGCCCGTGCTCCTCGGCCTGCTCACGGCGGCCACGATCCGCAAGTTCGCGACGAGCCGGCTCGCGCTGGCGTCGCGCACCGTGCTGTTCCTGCCGCAGGTCATCCCGCTCGTCGCGGCCGGCATCATGTGGACCTGGCTGCTCGCGTCCGACGGCCTGGTCAACGAGCTGCTGCGCGGCATCGGCCTGGGCGGCGTCACGCGCGCCTGGCTGGGCGACACGAGCACCGCGCTGCCGGCCGTCGGCGTCATCGGCGCGTGGGTCGCGCTCGGCCTGTGCATGCTCCTGCTGCTCGCGGGCATGACCAAGATCGACCCGTCGCTGTACGAGGCCGCGCGCATCGACGGCGCCGGTGCGGTCCGTGAGTTCTTCGCGATCACGCTGCCGAGCGTCCGCCAGGAGATCGGCGTCTGCGTGACCGTCACGATCATCGCCGCGCTCGCCGCGTTCGACATCGTCTACATCTCGACCCAGGGCGGACCGGCGAACTCCACGCTCGTGCCCGGCCTCGAGATCTACTACCTCGGCTTCTTCAGCCGCCAGGTCGGCCAGGCCTCGGCGCTCGCCGTCGTCTTCATGGCCCTCGTGCTGGCCGTGGTCCTGCCCATCCAGCGACTCACGCGGGAGGACTGACCCGTGATCGTCTCCCGCCGCGAGACGTGGCTCGGCCGCGTCCTGCTCATCATCCTGATGGTCGTCACGATCGTGCCGTTCATCAGCCTCTTCATCACCGCGCTGCACAAGCCCGGCACGTACCCCTCGGGGCTGTCCCTGCCCGAGACGCCGTACTGGTCGAACTTCGTCGACGCGTTCACGGCCGCCGACATGGGCGCGCTGCTGTGGTCGAGCGCGCTCATCGAGGTCGGCGTCGTGCCGGTCGCGCTGCTCATCGCGACGCTCGCCGGCTTCTCGCTGGGGCACCTGCGCCCGCCGGGGCACCGCGCGATCTTCCTCGCGTTCGTCATCGGCCTGACCCTGCCGTTCCAGGCCGTGATCGTGCCGTTGTACTACCAGATGCGCGACGTCGGCCTGCTGAACACCCGGTGGGCGATCATCCTGCCGCTCATCGGCCTGTACATGCCGTTCGCGGTCATGTGGATGCGTGCGCACTTCGTCAACATGCCCGAGGACCTCTCGGAGGCCGCGCGCATCGACGGCGCCAACACGTGGAAGCTCTTCGCGCGTATCCACCTGCCGCTGTCGACGCCCGCGCTGTCGTCGCTCGGGATCCTGCTGTTCCTGTGGACGTGGAACCAGTTCCTGCTCGCGGTCGTGCTGGTCGACGACCCGACCAAGCGGACCATGGCCGGCGCGCTGGGCGCGTTCCAGGGCCAGTGGGGCACCGACATCCCGCTGCTGTGCGCGGGGTCCCTGCTGATCCTCACGCCCACGCTCCTGGTGTTCCTCGCGTTCCAGCGGCAGTTCGTGTCCGCGCTCATGCAGGGAGCGCTGAAGGGATGACGCAGGTCGTCACCGCGCGACCGCCGTTCGACCCTGCGATCGCCGACGCGCTCACGACGCGCGCGGCGGACGTGGTCACGACCCTGCGGCCCGACGAGGTCGGCGCGCTGCGCGAGCGCGCGCAGCCGCCGGTCCTCGCCGACGTCGCCGTCGAGGCCGGTCTCGAGCTCACGTGGCACGAGGCGCCGGGCCCCGACGGCGGCACCGTGCGCGTCGCGCTGCTGCGCCCGCCCGTGGACCACGCCGTGCCGGTGCTGCTGCACCTGCACGGCGGGGGTCTGGTGGTGGGCACGGTGTCCGACGACGTGGCCGCGGCCGCGCAGGTCGCACCGGGCTGGGCGGTCGCGTCGGTCGAGTACCGGCTCGCCCCCGAGCACCCGTACCCGGCGGCGGTCGAGGACGCGTACGCCGCGCTGACCTGGCTCGGCGGCGACGCCGACGTGCTCGGGCTCGACCCGACGTGCGTCGTCGTCGAGGGCATCAGCGCCGGTGGCGGCCTCGCGGCGGCCCTCGCGCTGCTCGTCCGCGACCGTGGCGGCCCGGCCCTGGCCGGGCAGCTGCTGATCTGCCCGATGCTCGACGACCGCAACGAGACCGCCTCCGGGCACCAGATGGCCGGCGTGGGCTCCTGGGACCGGACCGCCAACGCGACCGCGTGGGCGGCGTACCTCGGCGACCGGGCCGGTGGCCCGGACGTGCCGGCGTACGCGGCGGCGGCGCGGGCGGCGGACCTGCACGGCCTGCCGCCCGCGTTCGTCGACGTCGGCTCCGCCGAGACGTTCCGTGACGAGTGCGTCGCGTACGCCGCGCGGCTGTGGGCCGACGGCGGCGACGCCGAGCTGCACGTGTGGCCCGGCGGCTGCCACGGGTTCGACGGGCTCGTGCCCGACGCCCCCGTGTCGCGCGACGCCCGCCTGGCCCGGGCCCGCTGGCTCGCGCGGCTGCGCGAGCGCGTGGCCGCCCCCGACCTGACCTGACCCCGTCGTGCCCGGCCGTCCCCCGGCCGGGCACGACGGTCCACCCGACCGGACCCCGGTCACCGACGACGACGGAGCCCGCCCCGTGACCCACCACGGCCCCCAGCTGATCACCTACGCCGACCGGCTCGCCGGTGACCTGCCCGGTCTGCACGCACTGCTCGACGGCCCGCTCGCGGGCGCGTTCGGCGGCGTGCACGTGCTGCCGTTCTACCCGCCGTACGACGGCGCGGACGCCGGGTTCGACCCGCGCGACCACACGCAGGTCGACCCGCGCCTCGGCTCGTGGGACGACGTGCGGGCGATGGCCGAGGGTCGCACCGTCATGGCCGACGTCATCGTCAACCACGTGTCGGCCGACTCCGAGCGGTTCGCGGACGTGCGCGAGCGCGGCGAGGAGTCGCCGCACGCGCCGATGTTCCTCACGCTGGGGTCGGTGTTCCCGCTCGGCGCCACCGAGGACGACCTCGCGCGCATCTACCGCCCGCGGCCCGGCCTGCCGTTCACGGTCATGACCCTCGGCGGGCGCCGCCGCCTCGTGTGGACCACGTTCACGCCCGACCAGGTCGACATCGACCTGCGCACGCCGCAGGCCTGGGAGTACCTGACGTCGGTCGTCGACGCGCTGACGTCCGGCGGGGTGTCGATGCTGCGGCTCGACGCCGTCGGGTACACCGGCAAGGAGGCGGGCACCGACTGCTTCATGACGCCCGCGACCGACGCGTACACCGAGCGGATCGTCGAGCAGGCGCACGCGCGCGGCGCGCAGGTGCTGGTCGAGGTGCACGGGCACCACACGCAGCAGATCGACATCGCGCGCAAGGTCGACCTGGTCTACGACTTCGCGCTGCCGCCGCTCGTGCTGCACGCGCTGACCACGGGCGAGCTCGAGCCGCTCGCGGGCTGGCTGCGCATCCGCCCCGCGAACTCCGTGACGGTCCTCGACACGCACGACGGCATCGGGATCGTCGACGTCGGCACGTCCGACCTGCGCCCCGGCGAGCCGGGCCTGCTCGCGCCCGAGAAGATCGACGCGCTCGTCGAGCGCATCCACGACAACAGCGGCGGCACGTCCCGCCAGGCCACGGGCGCGGCCGCGTCCAACCTCGACCTCTACCAGGTCAACTGCACGTTCTACGACGCGCTGGCCCGCGACGACCGCCGCTACGTGCTCGCACGGCTGCTGCAGCTGTTCGTGCCCGGGATCCCGCAGGTCTACTACGTGGGCCTGCTCGCGGGCGTCAACGACATGGACCTGCTGGCGCGCACGGGCGTCGGGCGCGACGTCAACCGCCACCACTACACGCCCGCCGAGGTCGAGGCCGCGCTCACGCACCCCGCCGTGGCCGCGCAGCTGGCCGGTCTGCGGCTGCGGTCCTCGCACGCGGCGTTCGCGGGCGAGTTCACGTGGGACGTCGACGGGTCGCGCGGCACGTTCGCGTGGGCCGCGGGCGACGAGCGCGCGACGCTCGCGTTCGACGCCGCCGACGGGTCGTTCGAGGTCCGTGCGACGCAGGACGGCGCCGAGCACGTCGTGCTGACGTCGGACACGCTGGGCTGAGGGCGGGGCCGCTGGTCCGCGTCCGGGTCTCGCGACCCGGACCGGGCCCTCCGCGAGACCGGGCTGAGGTCGTTCATGTCACCCGTGAGCGACGTGAGCCCGGTCTCGCGGGGCGCGACGCCCGGTTGGTGAGATGCCGACGGTGACGTCCGCGCGACCGGGCCGTTCGTGTGGCTGGGCGGGGTCCGCCCGCCGGGTCCCGCACCCTGGACCCTGCCCTCCGCGAGACCGGGCTGGGGTCGCTCATGTCACCGGTGGGCGGCGCGAGCCCGGTCTCGCGGGGCGCGACGGCCGGCTGGTGAGATGCCGACGAGGCGTCGGCGGTGCGCCAGGATGGGTCCATGACGACGCCGCACATCGGGGTGCTGCTGCCCCGTGACCTGCCCGCCCACCTCGTGCTCGAGCACGCCCGCCGCGCCGAGGCCCTGGGCTTCGACGAGCTGTGGGTCGTCGAGGACCTCGGCTTCCGCGGCGGTGCCGCCCAGGCGGCGGCCGTGCTCGCCGCGACCGAGCGCATCCACGTCGGCATCGGCATCCTGCCCGCCGCGGCGCGCAACGTCGGGTTCGCCGCGATGGACGCCGCGACGCTCGCACGCCTGTTCCCCGGGCGCGTGACGATCGGCGTCGGGCACGGCATGCCCGACTGGATGCGGCAGGTCGGCGCGTGGCCCGGTCGCCCGCTGACGTTCCTCGAGGCGTACACGCGCGCGCTGCGGGCGCTGCTGCGCGGCGAGACCGTGACGACCGCGCCCGACGCACCCGTCGTGCTCGACGGCGTCGCGCTCGACCCGTCGTCGCTGCCCGAGGTCGTGCCCGACGTGATCCTCGGGGTCCGGGGACCGAAGTCGCTGGCCGCCGCCGGGCGCGTCGCCGAGGGCGTCGTGCTCGCGGAGCCGTGCCCGCCCGCGTACGTGCGCGCGGCCGTCGAGCACGTCGCGGCCCCGACCCCGCCGCGCGTCGTCACCTACGACGCGGCGTGCGTCGACGACGACGAGGCGCGTGCGCTCGACGTCGCCCGGCACGCGCTCGCGTGGATCGGCGAGCCCGACTGGGCGCCGCACCTCGCGCAGCAGCCGTTCGCCGCCGAGCTCGCGGCCCTGCGCGCCGACAGCGCCTCGCCCGAGGAGTTCGCGTCCCGCATGCCCGACGCGTGGGTGCGCGAGCTGTCGCTCGCCGGGTCCGCCGCGCAGGTGCGCGAGCGCATCGCGGCACGCGGCGCGGCCGGTGCGACCACGTGCGTGCTGTTCCCCAGCGGGCCCGACCCGCTCGCGGCCCTCGAGCAGCTCGCGCGCGTGCTGTGAGCGCGGCCGGGCGCGTGGCCGGGGCGACGGCCGACGGTGAGGGGTTCGACGGGCCGCCCGGCGGCGGGGCTCCCGCCGGGGGCGCCCCGGCGGACGGCGCCCGGGCCGACGGCGTCATCGAGGTCGTCGGCGGCGACGCGCGCACGATCGTCCTCACGTTCGACGACGGTCCGAACCCGCCCGACACCGTCGACCTGCTGGACCTGCTCGCGCGCGAGGGCGTGCCGGCGGTGTTCTTCCTGGTCGGCGAGCGCGTCGTCGAGCACCCCGACCTGGTGGCGCGCATCGCCGCCGACGGGCACGTGCTCGGCAACCACTCGTGGCGGCACGACGACCTGGGCGACGCGTCGCCCGACGACGTGCGGGCCGACCTCACGCGCACGCTCGACGCGATCCGCGCCGCCGTGCCCGGTGCGCCGGTGCCGTACTGGCGCGCGCCGTTCGGCTCCTGGGGGGCGACCGTCGACGTCGCCGCGGGCCTCGGCATGCGCTCGATGGGCTGGCACACCGCCGTCGAGGACTGGGTGCCGCCCGGCGTCGACGAGCTCGTGCGCCGCATGGAGGCCGTCGCCCCCGGCGGCGTGATCCTGCTGCACGACGGCGGCGGGGACCGCAGCCAGACCGTCGCGGCCGTCGCACGGTTCGTGCCGATGATGCGCGAGCGCGGGTGGCAGTTCGTGGCGCCGCCGCACGCCTGACGCACGCGCCGCCTCGCCTTCCTGACACCCACCCCGACACCGACGGACAGCACCGCGGCTCCACGGACATGCGCACGCACCTGTCCGTGGAGCCGTCGTGCTGTCCGTCGTGGTGGGTAGTGCCCAACGCCGTCAGCGGAGAGGGGACCGGCGGCTGCAGCCGAAGCACGCGATCACAAGTGGCTCACCCCCGCGCGCGAGGAAGGGACATCGCCCCCCACGAGCTGCCTGCCCTGACCCACGGTTCACCCCCGCACGCGGGGAAGGGACCGCGCGCAGCGCGTCTTGACTCAGAACCAACCGGGCTCACCCCCGCACGAGCGGGGATGAGCCGTCGATGCCGAATGCGGTCGTCCGCGAGTTGCGGTCGTCTCCCCGCGAGCGGGGATGAGCCCGACACGAACAAGCTCTGGCACCACCAGTCGCGGTCGTCTCCCCGCGAGCGGGGATGAGCCCGGCACCGGCCCAGCGAGGTCCAGCAGAGCACCGTAGTCTCCCCGCGAGCGGGGATGAGCCGATCGCGCAGATGGACGAGGAGATCCAGGCATGGTCGTCTCCCCGCGAGCGGGGATGAGCCCGAGCTCGCTGAGTTCATGGTGCACGCCGTCACGTCGTCTCCCCGCGAGCGGGGATGAGCCGGGACGCGACCGGCCGGGGTCGGAAGACCCCGAGTCGTCTCCCTGCGAGCGGGGATGAGCCGCGTCTGTCGCCCACCGCGGCGTACGCGTCGAAGAGCTGCGTGCCCACCGGTCGGTGACGGGCGAGCTCGTGCGGATTCGTCTCTTCGCTGCACCTGACCTCCGCCCGACTGACAGTTTTCGTCGCCGACGGACAGACTCACGGCTCGACGGACACGTGTACGCGCCTGTCCGTTGTGCCGTGACGGTGTCCGTCGGCGGGCGGGGTGCGAGGAGCGGACGGGTCAGGCGGTCGAGACCGCTGCCGCGGGTTCGGCCGCGGCACGGTCGAACCGGGCCCCCGCCGGGTTGCTCGGCAGCGCCAGCAGCACCAGCAGTGCGAGCGCACCCAGCCCGGGGACGACGGCGAGCAGCAGCCACCAGGCGGGCAGGTTCGCGTCGTGCAGGCGGCGGGCCGAGACCGCGAGGAGCGGCACGAGCGTGACGAGCACGTAGAGCGTCAGCAGTGCGAGGACGATCAGCACGCCGAGCACGGGCCCGGGGGACAGCCCGAGGTCGCTGGACCGCGATGGGCGGATCGCGTCGCCGATGAGCGCGGCGACCACGGTGAGCGCACCCGCGCCCAGCCACACGAGGGCGTTGAGCAGCACGACCCACCACGCCTCGCTGCGGCTCGCGCGGCCCGTGAAGACCGTCGCCCGGCGCGTGAGACGCCGTACGGCCTGGCGTGCGGAGGCCCCGGGCAGGGGGGCGTCGTCGGCGAGCGGGTCGGTG
>NZ_LNTD01000223.1 GCF_001462455.1 Cellulomonas sp. B6 | reverse complement strand
AGGGGATGAGGTGAGGGTGGTGGTCAGTCGCCCAGGCCGGTGCCCACCTGCCGGGCGGCGGCGATCCACGCGTGGTCGGTGGGCACGAGCTTGACCTTGCCCGCGACGTCGGCGAGCGGCACGGGCACGGCCTCGTCGCCGCGCGCCGCGACCATGACGCCGAACTCGCCGCGCTGCACCAGGTCGGCCGCGGCCGCCCCGAGGCGCGTCGCGAGCAGCCGGTCGGCGGCGCACGGCGCCCCGCCGCGCTGGACGTACCCGAGGATCGTCACGCGCGACTCCAGGCCCGTCGCGGCCTCGAGCTCGCGGGCCAGCTTGAACGAGTGCTCGCGCTGCGCGTCCTCGACGTGCTTGAGGTGCGTCTTCGCGGCGCGCCGCGCCTCGGGGGTCTTCGCGGACTTCACGAGCAGCTGCGCCGCCTCGTAGTCGGCGGTGTCGTCGACGTCGCGCGCGCCCTCCGCGACGGCGACGACGGAGAACGACGAGCCCCGCGCGGTGCGCTGCTTGATCGTCTCCGCGACCGACTCGATCGTGTAGGGGATCTCGGGGATGAGGATGATGTCGGCGCCGCCCGCGATGCCCGCCGCGAGCGTCAGCCAGCCCGCCCGGTGCCCCATGATCTCGGTGAGGATGATCCGGTGGTGGCTGTGCGCGGTCGAGTGCACGCGGTCCACCGCCTCGGTGGCGATCTCGGTGGCGGTCGCGAACCCGAACGTCGTGTCGGTCTCGGCGATGTCGTTGTCGATCGTCTTCGGCAGGTGCACGACGTTGAGCCCCGCGTCGACCAGGCGCATCGCGTTCTTCGCGGTCCCGCCGCCGCCGAGCATGATGAGCGCGTCCAGGCCGAGCGCGCGGTAGTTCTCGACGACGCGCGGCACCATGTCCTGCGGCTCGCCGTCCACGACGTACCGGTGCACCTTGTCGCGGCTCGTGCCGAGGATCGTGCCGCCGACCGTGAGGATCCCCGACAGCGCCTTGCCGTCGAGCCCGACGTACCGGTTCTCGACCAGGCCCGTGACGCCGTCGCGGAACCCGAACAGCTCCATGCCGTAGTGCGCGATGGCCGTCTTGCCGAACCCGCGGATCGCCGCGTTGAGGCCCGGGCTGTCGCCGCCCGCGGTGAGGATCCCGACCCGCCTGGGCTTGCCCATGTCCGCTCCCGCCGTCGCGCGGCCGGTGCGTCCCGGACCGTCGGGCCCAGCCTGGTGCACGGCCGCCCGCACGCACAAACGTCACGACGCCGCAGGTCGCGCGCGTGCCGGGGCGGCGGCCCCGCGCCGGGCGCCCGGCGCCGGGTCAGGCGGCCGCGCGCGGCCCGTACATGATGAGCGCGACGCCGACCAGGCACACGAGCGCCCCCGCGACGTCCCACCGGTCGGGCCGGAAGCCGTCGACCACCATGCCCCACGCGAGCGACCCGGCCACGAACACGCCGCCGTACGCCGCGAGGATCCGCCCGAAGCTCGCGTCGGGCTGCAGCGTCGCGACCGCGCCGTACAGCCCGAGCGCGATGACGCCCGCACCCACCCACACCCAGCCCTTGTGCTCGCGCAGCCCCTGCCACACGAGCCACGCCCCGCCGATCTCGAGCCCGGCGGCGGCCACGAACAGCAGGATCGAGCGCAGCGTGGTCATGGGGGTCCTCTCGACGCGGTCGCACGAGTATCGCGCGGGCGCCTGCCCACGGTCCGCGCTGACGACCGGCGCGGGCGAGCGGCCACCGACGCCGTCATGCGTCACGTGTCGGCCGGTGCGCGTGCGACCGACGACGGGGTCGGCGTGGCGGACGGGACGAGTCACCCGACGACGCCGTCATCGGTCGCGTGCCGTGACCGGTGGGGCGACGGGTGGCGGGGCCGGTCGTGCGGGTCTGCCGGGCGGTCAGCCGCCCAGCGCCTCGCGGAGCGCGCGGGCGACGGGCCAGGCGGCGTCCGCCGTCGTGCCCGCGACAGTGATCGTCAGCCCGGTCGCCGGGTCGTGCTGCGACCAGAACGACACGCCCGTGTCCTGACCCTCGAGCGAGACCGCACCGTCCGGCTCGGGCAGCCACAGGCCGAGGCCGTACCGGCCGTCGTCGGTGTCGCTGCGGACCTCGCGCGCCTGCGCGACGAGCCCGGCGGGGACGATCCGACCGCCCAGCAGCGCGCCCCAGAACCGCTCGACGTCGGCCGTCGTCGTGTACGCGCCGCCGTCGCCGCCGCCCACGACGGGCAGGTGGTGGACGTTGCTGCGCCACTCGCCGCCGACGAGCACGTACCCGAGCGCGGCGTCGGCGGGCAGCGCGTCGGAGCGCGGGTACCCGGTCGACGCCATGCCCGCGGGCTCGAGCACGCGCGTGCGCACCAGCTCGTGGAACGGCACGCCCGAGGCTCGCTGCGCGAGCAGCGCGAGCAGCACGAACCCGCCGTTGCAGTACGTGAAGTCGGTGCCCGCGGGGAACTGCGTGGGGTGGCCCTCGAGGATCGGCAGGTAGTCCTCGGGGTCGACGAGCCGGTGCACGGGCACCGGCATGAGGTACTCGGGGAGCTCGGCGTCGTCGTCGAGGTAGTCGCCGATGCCGGACCGGTGGCTGAGCAGGTGCTCGACCGTGACGTCGTCGGCGACGAGCGGCAGCTCGTCGCCGAGCAGCGACCGCGCGGTGGTGGTGAGGTCCAGCGTGCCGTCGGCGACGAGCGCGAGCGTCGCGAGGGCCGTGAAGCCCTTGGAGCCCGACGCCACGGCGACGCGGTGGGCGGGGGTCAGCGGTGCGTGGCTGCGCCGGTCGGCCACGCCCCACGCGGCGTCGAGCAGCACCGCGGACGTCGCGGGGTCGGGCGGGGTGCCCGGGGCGCTGCGGGTCACGCGGGCGACGACGCCGGCGAGGGCGTCGGTGTCGTCGTCGGGGTCGGTCGTGGCGGACGCGATCGCGTCGTCGGCCACCTGGCGCAGGCGTGCGTCGGGGGTCATGCGGGCCGACGCTACCGGTGCCCCTCGTGCGGGGCGACGACAAATCCGGGCCTGATTGTGTAACAATCAGCCGTGCGCGCCGTCCTCGCGGTCCTCCTCGCCGCCGTCTGCTTCGGGACCACCGGCACCGCCCAGGCGCTCGGCCCGGCGGCCGTCGACCCCCTCGTGCTCGGCGCCGCGCGCATCGCGGTGGGAGGTCTCGCGCTCGCGGCCGTCGCCGCCGTCGTCGCACGTCGCGCGGCCCTCGCGGACCGGACCACGACCCGCCGGACGGGCGCCGCCC
>NZ_LNTD01000222.1 GCF_001462455.1 Cellulomonas sp. B6 | reverse complement strand
ACGATGCGGACGGTCCAGCCGCGCCGGCGCAGCACGCCCGCGAGCGCGGCGTCGAACCGGTCCTCGAGCCGCGCCGCGAGGTGCGGGCGCCGCACGGGCGAGCCGTCGGGGTTCTCGAGCGGCGGCGTGACGCGGCCCGTACGCAGGCCGTCCCCGCCGGGCGTCGTGGCCCGGGCGGGGACGGGGGCTGCGGGGGGCGGCGCCGCCGAGCGGTGCCGTGCCGTCACGGTGCCGTGCGGGCGGCCGACGCGGCGGCCTGCGCCGCGCCTTCCTCGGTGCTCTCGCCGTCGGTGGACAGCGCGCCGCCCGAGGACTCCAGGTGAGCGCGCACGAACCAGTGGAAGAGCTCGAGCTCGTGCAGGTGGCCGACCAGGAGGTCGTTGGTGACGGTGTCGAGCTCCTCCGTCGCGGCGGCGGCCTCGCGGTGGTCGGTGATGACGCCGACGTAGACCTCGTCGAGCGCGCCGAGGTGCTCGGTCGTGCTCGCGCGGCCGATCGAGTAGTCGTCCCACGTGCGGGCGTTCACGAGCGCGCCGGGCGTGCCGACGGGCGCGACGCCGAGGGTCGCGATGCGCTCGGCGACCGCGTCGACCATGAGGCGCACGGCGTCGACCTGCGGGTCGAGCATCTCGTGCACCGCGATGAAGTGCGGGCCGACGACGTTCCAGTGGATGTGCTTGAGGGTCAGCGCGAGGTCGTTGAGCGCGTTGAGGCGTCCCTGCAGGATCTCCGCCACCTTCGCGCCGTCCTCGGGGGTGAGCGACGGGACGGTGTACTTCGGCAGATCGCGGGCCATGTCCACTCCTTCACGTGCGGGTACGGGCCGCTGCGGCCCGGGTGACGTCCACGCTGCCAGCACCGACGCGGGCTCGCCATCCGAGAGCGGCGTGCGGTGCCGCGTGCGTCGGGGCGCTCACGCCTGCTCCCACGGGTCGGGCGTCGTGTCGGTGCGCAGGCCTCGCACCACGGGCTGGCGCAGCCGGCCCGACGGCGTGCGCACGAGGTACCGCGTGTCGACGAGCACGACCGGCTCGACCCACACGGTGCCGCGCGCGTCGACCGCGGGGACGGGGTCGGTGAACGGGCTGGTGGCGCGCTCGTGGGTCTGCAGCACGGTGCGCAGGCCGCGGGCTCCGAGGACCGTGAGGCCGGAGCCGGCGCGCCCGAGGTACCGCAGGTCGCCCGCCTCGTCGGGCGCGCCGAGCAGCACGGCGCCGAGGTGCCCGGTGCCGGTGGACTGCGGGCGCCAGCCCCCGACGAGCGCGGTGCGGGTGCGACGGTGCGCGGCCTTGACCCAGTCCGACGAGCGGCGCCCGGCGCGGTAGGGCGCGTCGCGGCGCTTGGCGACGACGCCCTCGAGGCCGTGCGCGCGTGTGACCTGCCACAGGTCGTCGCCGTCGTCGTACCAGGGGGAGACCTGCACGTGGTCGGGCAGGACGAGCGCGTCGAGCACGGCACGGCGCGTCTCGAGCGGCAGCGGTGCGAGGTCGTGCCCGTCGCGGCGCAGGACGTCGAACACGAGGTAGGTGACCGGCCGGGCGGCGGCGAGCGCGGCGGCACGCTGGGGCTCGCGCACGTGCATGCGCTCGGCGAGGGCCGCGAAGGACGGGACGCCGGCGTCGAGGAGCACGACCTCGCCGTCGAGGAGCACGTCACCCAGGCCCGCGAGCGCGGCGAGCTCGGGGTAGGCGGGCGTGACGTCGCGGCCGTTGCGGCTCGACAGGTGCAGCGCGCCGTCGCGGACGTCGGCGAGGACCCGGACGCCGTCCCACTTGACCTCGAACACCCACGCCGCGCCCCGTGGCAGCGCGGTGCCTCTCGGCGCTGGGGTGGCGAGCATGGGCTCCACGGGTCCATCCTGCCCGGGGACGGTGCTGCGGGCGCGGTGTGCGCCCAGGTGCGGCGCTGCACGGGCGGCGACGAGGAGGACGTGGCGTGCGGGCGATCTGGAAGGGCGCCGTGGCCTTCGGCCTGGTGAACGTGCCGGTGCGGCTGTACGCCGCGACGGGGGAGCACGAGGTGCGGCTGCACCAGGTGCACCGCGAGGACGGTGGCCGCATCCGCTACCGCAAGGTCTGCAGCCTGGACGGCGAGCAGGTCGAGTGGGGCGACATCGCCAAGGGCTACGAGACCGAGGACGGCGAGCTCGTGGTGCTCACGGACGCGGACTTCGACCAGCTGCCGCTGTCGACCGAGCGCGAGATCGAGGTGCTGGAGTTCGTGCCGGCCGAGCAGGTCGACCCGATCCTGCTGCAGAAGACGTACTACCTGGAGCCGGACCGCACGGCGGCCAAGCCGTACGCGCTGCTGCGCGGTGCGCTCGAGCAGACGGACCGGGTCGCCGTGGTGAAGGTCGCGATCCGGCAGCGCGAGTCGATGGCGGTGCTGCGCGTGCGCGACAAGGTCATCGTGCTGCAGACGCTGCTGTGGCCGGACGAGGTGCGTGAGGCGGACTTCCCGGTGCTCGACGACGACGTGAGCGTGCGCCCGCAGGAGCTGACGATGGCGTCGTCGCTGGTGGAGTCGCTCGCGGCGGACTTCGACCCGTCGCAGTACGAGGACGCGTACGTCACGGCCCTCGAGGAGCTCATCGCGGCGAAGGTGTCGTCGGGGGACACGCAGGCCCCCGCGACGCCGCCGGAGGAGGAGGGCGCGTCCGAGGGCGGGGCGGAGGTCGTGGACCTGCTGGCGGCGCTGCAGCGGTCGGTCGACAAGGCGCGCGCCGCGCGCGGCGAGGACGCGGACGAGGGATCGCCCGGTGCGGATGCGGCCTCGAGGCGGACGGCGTCGGGCGGGCGCGGCGCGACGAGCGGGTCGGCGAAGAGCGGCGGGACCACGGCCGCGGCGTCCACCACGAAGGACGCGACGAAGGACGGGGCGAAGGGCGGGGCGAAGGGCGCATCCGCGAAGAAGGCACCCGCGAGGAAGGCGTCGGCGAAGGCCTCCGCGACGAAGGCGCCCGCGAAGAAGGCCGCCGACGCCGAGGACGCGGCCCCCGCGCGCCGCAAGGCCCGCAGCAAGGCCTCGTGACGGCGTCGTGACGGACGGCGACCCGCAGGGCCGTGTCGCGGACGCGGTCGCGACGCTGCGGCGCGTCGCGTTCCTGCTCGAGCGCGCGCAGGCGAGCGGCTACCGCTCCGAGGCCTACCGCACCGCGGCGCGCACGGTCGAGGCCCTGCCCGCCGACCGCGTCGCCGCGCTGGCGGACGCGGGCTCGCTCACCGACCTGCCGGGCGTCGGGGCCAAGACCGCCGACGTCGTCGCGCGCGTGCTCGCGGGCCGCGACGTCCCGACGCTCGACGAGCTCGAGGCGCAGGCGAGGGCCGCCGACGACGCGCTGCCGGACGCCGCGGCCCGGCTGCACGGTGCGCTGCGCGGCGACCTGCACACGCACACCGAGGCGAGCGACGGCTCGGCGTCGATGCAGGAGATGGTGCTGGCGGCGCTCGAGCTGGGCCGTGACTACGTCGCGGTCACGGACCACTCGCCGCGCCTGGCCGTCGCGCACGGGCTCAGCGCCGCACGCCTGCGGGCCCAGCTCGACACGATCGTCGCGCTGCGTCCGGCGGTCGCGCCGTTCGACGTGCTGAGCGGCATCGAGGTCGACGTCCTCGACGACGGCACGCTCGACCAGGACCCCGACCTGCTCGACGAGCTCGACGTCGTCGTCGCGTCGGTGCACTCGAAGTTCCGCATGGACCGCGACGCGATGACGCGCCGCATGCTCGCGGCCGTGCGGAACCCGCGGACGGACGTGCTCGGCCACTGCACGGGACGCCGCGTCACGGGCCGGCTGCGACCACCCAGCGAGTTCGACGCCCGTGCCGTGTTCGACGCGTGCGCCGAGCACGGCGTCGCCGTCGAGGTCAACAGCCGCCCCGACCGGCTCGACCCGCCCCACGCGCTGCTGCAGGTCGCGGTCGACGCGGGCTGCGAGTTCACGATCGACTCCGACGCGCACGCCCCCGGGCAGCTCGACTGGCTGCGCACGGGGTGCGAGCGCGCCGCCGCGCACGGCATCGGACCCGACCGCGTCGTGACGACGCGCAGCGCGCAGGAGGTCCGTGCGCGGGGCCGTCGGTGACGCGACACGCCCGCCGTGGTGCGCCGAGCGGGCTCCGCGCCGTTAGGGTCGGAGGCCGTGCGCACGCGCGTCGTGCGGCACCGCCCCGGCCGGTGATCGACCGGGGCAGCGAACCGAGTACCAAGGAGCACCCGACGTGAGCGTCAACCGCACCGAGCTCGTCCAGGCCGTCGCGGCCAAGGCCGGCCTGACCAACACCGACGCCGACAAGGCCCTCAAGGCCTTCCAGGAGGTCGTCGTGGAGCAGCTCGCCGCCGGTGGCGGCGTGTCCATCCCCGGCTTCCTCGCGGTCGCCAGCGCGGACCGTGCCGCCCGTACGGGTGTCAACCCGCAGACCGGCGAGAAGCTCGAGATCCCGGCGGGTCACCGCGTGAAGATCACCGCGGGCAGCGCCCTCAAGCGCGCCGTCCAGGGCTGACGCACGCCCCTGACGCCCCGGCCCGCCGCGTGCGGACCGGGGCGTCGTCGCGTCCGGGCCCCGTCTCCGCCGTCCGCGACGCCTCCGTCCACGACGCCGGGCGGCGCCGTCAGCCCCGGTGGCCACCCCCGGCACGCGCCTCGGGGTCCGCGTCGGCCCGGCGCGCGATCAGGTGCGGCAGGACGACCCACGCGAGCGTGATGACGACCACGAGGGCGCCCGCCGCGACCCGACCCGCCGTGCGCGTCAGCACGACGTCGAACAGCAGCATCACGGCCCCGGTGAGTACGAGCGCGAGGGCCACGAGCCCACCGCGCGCGAACCCGTGGCCGGCGTCGACGAGCTGCGGCTTGAGCCGGCGGCGGAAGAGCAGCCGGTGCAGCGACACGGGCGCGATGATCAGCACGGTCGCGAGCGCCGCGAGCACGACCAGCACGAGGTACAGGTCGCGCTGGTACGCGTCGAGGTCGGCGAACCCCGACTGGAACGGGATCGTCAGCAGGAAGCCGGTGAGGATCTGCGCGCCGGTCTGCGTGACCCGCAGCTCCTGCAGCAGTTCGTCCCAGTTGCGGTCCATGCGCTCGGTGTAGGTCTCGTGCCGGCCGTCGCCGGGCACGTCCTCGTCCGGGTCCGGCCGGGGTCCGTCGGGGGCCGTGCGGGTCATGCGGTCCTCCTGCGCTGCGTCGGGCTGCACGGATCATGCCCGCGCTCCCCGCGCCGCGCACGACGAGCGCCGGACTAGGCGTCCGCGTCGGCGAGACTGGTGCCGTGACCGACGCGCAGCCCACCCGCCACTTCGCCTCCGACAACTACGCCGGCGTCCACCGCGAGGTCCTGGAGGCGATCGCCGCCGCCAACGTCGGGCACGTCCCGGCCTACGGCGACGACCCGTGGACGCTGCGCCTGCAGGACGTCGTGCGCGGTCACTTCGGCGACGCGGCGACCGCGTACCCCGTGCTCAACGGCACGGGCGCCAACGTCGTGGCGCTGCAGGCCATGCTGCCGCGCTGGGGTGCGGTCGTGTGCAGCGAGGCCGCGCACGTGCAGAACGACGAGAACGCCGCGCCCGAGCGCGTCGGCGGGCTCAAGCTCCTCACCGTGCCGGCACCCGACGGCCGTCTCACGCCCGAGCTGGTCGCGCGCCAGGCGTGGGGCTTCGGGGACGTGCACCGTGCGCAGCCGGGCGTCGTGTCGCTCACGCAGTCCACCGAGCTCGGCACGGTCTACACGCCGCAGCAGGTGCGCGAGCTGTGCGACCAGGCGCACGAGCTGGGCATGCGCGTCCACGTCGACGGCGCACGGATCGCCAACGCGGCCGCGAGCCTCGGCCTGCCGCTGCGGGCGCTCACGACCGACTGCGGGGTCGACGTGCTCTCGCTGGGCGGCACCAAGAACGGTCTGCTGCTCGGTGAGGCCGTCGTCGTGCTCGACCCCGCCGCGGTCGACGGCCTGGGGTACCTGCGCAAGTCGGGCATGCAGCTCGCGTCCAAGATGCGGTTCGTCTCGGCGCAGCTCGTCGCGCTGCTCGAGGGCGACCTGTGGCTGCGCTCGGCGACGCACGCGAACGCGATGGCGGCCCGGCTGCGCGCCGGGATCGACGCGATCGGCTGGCTCGACGTCACGCAGCCGACGCAGGCCAACGCGGTGTTCGTGCGGCTGCCCGCGGCGGTCGCCACCGAGCTGCGGCGCCGGTGGCGGTTCTACGACTGGGACCACGCCGACGGCACCGTGCGGCTGATGTGCGCGTTCGACACCACCGCGCAGGACGTCGACGACCTCCTCGAGGGTCTCCGGACCGCGCTCGAGAGGTCCTGAGGCCCGTCCCGGGCCCGACGCGGGACGGCCGCCGCACCGGCAGGAGGTGCGGCGGCCGTCCGTCGTCGTGCGCTCAGGCCGCGGCGCAGGAGGTGCCGTCGAGCGTGAACCCGCTCGCGGCACCCGGGGTGCCGCCGCCGTGCGAGGCGTTGAAGCCGATCTCCGCGGTGCCGCCCGTCGCGAGGGCGCCGTTCCACGCGGCGCTCGTCACGGTCACGGTCGAGCCGGTCTGCGACCACGTGCCGCCCCAGCCCTGCGAGACCGTGACGCCCGCCGGGAGCGTGAAGCGCAGCGTCCAGGCCGACCGGGCGGGGCCCGTGTTCGTCAGGCGCACCGCACCCGTCAGGCCCGAGCTCCACGAGCTGGCCGTGTAGCGCACCGTGCACGCCCCCGCGGGCGGGGTCGTGCACGGTGCGCTACA
>NZ_LNTD01000221.1 GCF_001462455.1 Cellulomonas sp. B6 | reverse complement strand
TCCTTCTGCTCACGCTGACCCTCCACGTCGTGCTCCGGCGGCCGACGGCCGCGTGCCCGTGCCGCGTCGGCGAGGCACCCGTGGATGAGAGATTAGTGTGAAACGTCCGCCTCTGGCACTGTTTGTCCGATCTTCACCCGGGTGGTCGCGTCGGCACCCGCGTCCACCCGCCGCGCCGCGGGTCGACGACCTCGCCGAGCGACGGCACGGCCCTCACCGCGCACGCTCGAGCAGCACGACGTCGGCGGTCGCGTGCGACGTGACGTCCACGACCTCGAAGCCGAGACGCTCCAGGTCGTCGCGCTGCACGCCCCGCGCGTCGGCACGGTGGTCGACGACCCACCACACCCGCTCGACCCCGGCGAGGCGGTCGGCGACGTCGACGACGCGCAGCGACGCGTCCCACAGCCGACCCTGCGGCACGGCGACCGGGTCGCGCGTCGGGTCGAGCAGGTCACGGAACGCCGCCGGGTACGCCACGGCGATGGCACGTCCCGGCACGCGCACGCGCCCGGCGTCGTCGTGCAGGTCGGAGAACACGACCGCGTCACCCGGACGCGCCCCGGCGGCGACGTCGGCGGCGACCGCACCCCAGTCCGAGCGGTCCTTCGCCGCCGGCGTGCGCTCCTCGACCCACGCGGGCACGCACAGCAGCACCACGAGCGCGACCGCCGCCACGAGGCGCCGCCGGTCCCGCACCAGCACGTCCAGCCCGGCGGCCACGAGCAGCGCGAGCGCCGGTGCGGTGAACGTGAGGTACTTCGGCACGTACAGCGGCGCGGCGACGAGCGACCACGCGACCGCGACGACGGGCGGCACGGCGAGCCACGCGGCGGCCAGCGGGACGACGCCGTGGCCCGCGCTCCCCCGGCGCAGGTGCGTGACGAGGGCGACCGCGACGAGCGACCAGCACACCAGCGCGACCGGCAGCGCCGACCACCACGTGGTGCCGAACCACTGGTCCAGGGCCAGCTGCCGCAGGGTGCGCGGCCCGGGTGCCGGGATCCAGCCGACCTGCCCCCGCTGCCCGACCGCCGCGAGCAGGAAGGGTGCGACGGCCAGACCCGCCACCCCGGCCGCGACCGCGGGGGCCAGCAGGACGCGCGGCGATCGGCGCCACCACAGCAGGCCGGCGAGGTGGGCGACCGGCAGCAGCGCGAGCAGCATCCACAGGGTGGCGCCGGCGGCGACGAGGACGCCGTAGGCGACCCAGCGCCAGGCGAGCCGGCCGCGGCCCGTCGACACGGCCGCCACGAGGATGACGGTCGTCCACACGGCGACGGCGGTCGCGAGAGCGGCCGAGCGCCCCTCGGTCGCGGCCCACGTGAGGCGTGGCAGCGCGAGCAGCACGACCCCGGCGACGACGCCGACGCGCCGCCCCGCCAGCCGGTCGCCGAGCACCACGGTGCCCGCGACGGCCGCGCCCACCGCGAGCGAGCTGAGCAGCCGCAGCGCGACCACCGAGTCGGTGGTCGCGGCGAGCCACGCGTGGGCGATCGCGTAGTAGGCGGCGTGCACCGCGTCCACGTGGGACGCGAGCGTCGCCAGCGCCGTCAGGTCGCGCGACGCACCCGACATCGTGGCCGCCTCGTCGCCCCACGCGGACGGCACCCACGCGCCCGCGAAGCCGACGAGCACCGCCAGCGCGCCCAGCCCGAGCGCCGCGCGACGGACCGGCCGCGCGGCGCCGGCGCCCTGCGGGGGTGCGCCCGCACCGGTCCGGGCCACCGCCGGCCGGACCAGGGTCACGGGCGCTCGTCGACCAGCTGGCCGGCGACCGGCTCGACCTCGCGACCGCTGCGGCGGGACCGCGGGCGGTACACGACGCGCGAGTGGAACGTGAAGCGGGCGACGAACGCGACCAGCAGGGTGAGCGCCGTGGCCAGCACGGCCGTGACGTGCATCGTGCTGACCAGGAGCGCGAGCACCGGCAGCCGCAGCGCGGTCTCGACGTTGTTGAACGCGAACGAGCGCGCGAACCGGCGCCAGGGGCCCCTGCCCTCCGCTCGCAGGTCGGGGAAGACGAAGCGCTCCTGCAGCAGGAAGTTCATGACGATCGTGAGCTCGGCCGCGACGACCGCCGCGAGCAGGTAGGCGGCGCCGGCGCTCGTCATCGCCGCGACCAGCGCGACGTTGACGAGCGCGCCGAACCCGCCGATGACCGCGAAGCGCGACATGCGGCCGAACCGCAGCGCCGCGAGCTGCGTGAGGAACCGGACGCCCTGCGCGAGCGAGGCCTTGGAGTCGCCGGCGAACCGCTCGCCGAACACGAACGGGATCTCGGCGACCGCGAGGCGGTGCCGCGCGAGGATCTCCAGCAGGATCTTGAAGCCGCGCGGCCGCAGCCGGTGCAGGTCGACCGCCTCGCGGCGCACGAGGAAGAACCCGGTCATCGGGTCGGAGCAGTCGGCGAGCCGCACCGGGAACATCGCGCGCGTCACGGCGGTGGACACCGACGACACCACGTGCCGCGTCGCGTTCGCCAGGCCGCTCGAGCTGCCGTCGGCCAGGTAGCGCGACGCCACCACCACGTCGACCCCCTCGGTCTGTGCGGTCGCCAGCAGCGACGGCACGAGGCCCGGCGGGTGCTGCAGGTCGCCGTCCATCACGACGCACCACGGCGCGGCCGACGCCGCGAGCCCCTCCTGCACGGCGCCCGACAGCCCGCCGACGGGGTCGTCGCGGTGGACGAGCCGGACCGGCAGCGCCGCCGTCGCGGCGACCGCACGGACGACGTCCGGCGTCTCGTCGGTCGAGTCGTCGACGAACAGGACCTCGGCCCGGTGACCGACGAGGGCCTCGCCGAGCTGGCGGACCAGCTCGGGCACGTTGGGCGCCTCGTTGAAGGTCGGCACGATCACCGTGAGCTCCACGGTGCCGCCGTCGTGGTCCGATGCGCTGCTCACAGGTCCCCCCGGGGCCGTCGTGCCCGGCCCCGCGGGCCGGCTCGTCGTCTCGGAGCGTAGTCCCGATTTCGTGCGACTTGACCGGCTTTGCCCGTTTTCACCCGGATGCCGCGGTCACCCGCGTGCGAGCACCACGACCTCGTCGAGCGTGCCGGACCAGGTGTCGCGCACGACCCAGCCGTCGGCCGCGAGCGTCGCGTCGTCGGCCTCGCGCACCGCGTCCGGAAGGTCGTGCCGCCGCACGACGCACAGCCGGTCGAGCCCGGCGAGGCGCGCACCGGCGCCCTGCAGGAGCACCGACCGTCCCACGAGGTCGTCGGTCGCGAGCGGGTCGGCGTCGAGCGTCACGTCGACGAGCCCGGCGAAGGGCTCGGGGTAGGCCACGGCCACGCCGCGCGTCGTGAGCCGCACGGACCCTCTCTCGGGCACCGCCCGGGGTGCGAAGTACACGCCGTCCCCCGGCGCGCACGACTCCCCGACCACCGCGCCCACCTCGCGCCAGTCGGCACCGCTCTTCGCGTTCTCGGCCCGCTGCGAGGCCAGGACCGGCGCGGCGCACGCGAGCAGCGCGACGACCGCCGCGACGCGCAGGCCGCTCGGCCGCAGCGCGCGCAGCGCGGCGCCGAGCAGCAGCGCGACCGCCGGCGCGCAGAACGTGAGGTACCGCGCGCTGTACGTGTGCGAGAGCACCGCCCACCCCGCGACCGCGACGCTCGGGACCAGCACCCACGGCACCGCCCACACCAGCACGGCCCGCACCTCGTCGGGGACGGGACGCGCCCGCACCCAGCGCGCGAGCGCCCCCGCGACGAGCAGCACCGCGAGCCCGGCGAGCAGCACCGACGCGGGCCGCCACCACCCGTCCGTGCCGGCCCCCGCCGCCGCGACCGCCGCGTCCCGCGTGTACACGGTCGGGGTCTCGCCGAGGAACCACTGGTTGACCACGACGTTGCGCACGAGGTCGACCACCGACAGCGCGTGCCGCCCCAGCTGGCCGGCCTGGCCCGCCGAGAGCACGACGAACGGCGCGAGCGCCGTCACCGCGGCCACCGCGCTCACGGCCCACCGCGCGACGACGGCCCGCGAGCGCGCGTCGAGCAGCACGCTCACCGCGTGCGCGCCGACGACCAGGAGCGCGTAGAGGTTGAGCAGCACCGCGAGGACGAGCAGCGCCGCGTAGCCGACCCAGCGCCCGGCACCGCCGCGCCGCAGCGCCGCGACCAGCAGGACCGTGGCCCACACGGCGGCGGCCGCGGCGAACGCGAACGGGCGCGCCTCGACCGCCGCCCACGCGACGCGCGGCAGCAGCAGCACGACGGGCGCGACCCACCAGGCCAGGCCGCGCCCCGCGAGCCGGGCCGCCAGCACCCACGTGCCCGCGACGAGCAGCCCGACCGCGAGCGCGCTCGCCGAGCGCAGCGCGAGCTCCGACGTGCCGAGCACGGCCGTCCACGCGTGCATGAACGCGTAGTAGAGGGTGTGCACCGCGTCGAGGTGGCGCGCCATCGCGACGAGCTCGCCCCAGGGCCGGGTCGCGGCGGACACCGTGGCCGCCTCGTCGGTCCACAGCGACGGCCCCGACGCACCCGCCAGCCCGAGCAGGGTGGCCCCCACGCCGACCGCGGCGGCCGGCCGCCACAGCGGCCCGTCGTGGGACGCGCCCGACGCGGCAGCAGGGGGCGCGACGCGCACGTCCGCGCCCGGCCGGTCCGTCCTGGTCACCCCGGACCGGCTCAGGAGCGCAGGGCGACGGAGGGCAGCGCTCGGGTTCTTCGCGCCCCACAACGGCTACTCCTCCATGACCGGCGCCGGTCAGCAGGTGCAGGAGTTCAAGTCCATGGTCAAGGCGCTGCACGCGGCGAACATCGAGGTCATCCTCGACGTGGTCTACAACCACACCGCCGAGGGCAACCACCTGGGCCCGACACTGAGCTTCCGCGGGATCGACAACGCGGGCTACTACCGGCTGGTCGACGACGACCCGTCGCACTACTTCGACACGACGGGCACGGGCAACTCGCTGCTCATGCGCTCGCCCGCGGTGCTGCAGCTCATCATGGACTCGCTGCGGTACTGGGTGACCGAGATGCACGTCGACGGCTTCCGCTTCGACCTCGCGGCGACGCTCGCGCGGCAGTTCCACGAGGTCGACCGCCTGTCGGCGTTCTTCGACCTCGTGCACCAGGACCCGGTCGTGTCGCAGGTCAAGCTCATCGCGGAGCCGTGGGACCTGGGCGAGGGCGGGTACCAGGTGGGCGGGTTCCCGCCGCTGTGGACCGAGTGGAACGGCAAGTACCGCGACACCGTGCGCGACTTCTGGCGCGGCGAGCCGTCGACCCTCGGCGAGTTCGCGAGCCGCCTGTCGGGCTCGTCGGACCTCTACGAGCACACCGGCCGTCGCCCCATCGCGAGCATCAACTTCGTCACGGCGCACGACGGCTTCACGCTGCGCGACCTCGTGTCGTACAACGACAAGCACAACGAGGACAACGGCGAGGACAACCGCGACGGCGAGAGCCACAACCGGTCCTGGAACTGCGGGGTCGAGGGCCCGAGCGACGACCCCGAGGTCGAGCGGCTGCGCGCGCGCCAGCAGCGCAACTTCCTCACGACGCTGCTGCTCTCGCAGGGCGTGCCGATGCTCGCGCACGGCGACGAGCTCGGCCGCACGCAGCGCGGCAACAACAACGGCTACTGCCAGGACAACGAGATCACCTGGGTGGACTGGGACCTGGACGACGCGCAGCAGTCGCTGCACGAGTTCACGCGTCGCGTCGTCCACCTGCGTCGGGACCACCCGGTGTTCCGGCAGCGCCGGTTCTTCGCGGGCGCCGCCGAGCACGGCGGCGAGTCCGACCTGCGCGACATCGCGTGGATGACCCCGTCGGGTGCCCACATGTCCGACGAGGCGTGGGGCTCCGACCACGCGTTCGCGGTCATGGTGTTCCTCAACGGCGACGCGATCGACGAGCCCGACGAGCGCGGTGAGGAGGTCGTCGACGACTCGTTCCTGCTGCTGTTCAACTCGCACTGGGAGAAGAAGCAGTTCCAGCTCCCCGGTGCGGAGTACGGCGCGGTGTGGACCGCGGTGCTCGACACCGACGGCCAGGTCAAGCCCGGGCGCGAGGTCCGGTCGCGCGGCCGCGTGACGCTCGCACCTCGGTCCACCGTGCTGTTCACCCGGCCTCCGGAGCGCGAGCTGCCGGGCGCCTCGGGCAGCGGCGCCGCCGCCAACGCGAGCCGCGAGGCGACGCGCATCGCCAAGGGGCAGGTGTGAGCGAGGACCGCGCGGTCCCCGAGCGCCGAACGGTGCGGCCGGGGCACCCGGTCCCGGTCTCGACGTACCGCGTGCAGCTCGGGGCCGACCTGACGTTCGACGACGTCGCAGCGCGCGTCCCGTACTACGCGTCGCTCGGCGTCACGCACGTGTACCTGTCCCCCGTGCTGGCGGCCGCGCCCGGGTCGACGCACGGGTACGACGTGGTCGACCACGACCGGGTGTCCGACGTGCTCGGCGGCGAGGACGGGCTGCGGCGCCTCGCCGCGGCCGCGCACGACGTGGGTCTGGGCCTCGTGCTCGACGTCGTGCCGAACCACATGGCCGTGCCCACGCCCGTGTGGCACAACCGCGCGCTGTGGTCCGTGCTGACCGACGGCCCCGACTCGCCGTACGCGGCGTGGTTCGACGTGGACTGGTCGGCGGGCGACGGTGCGGTCCTCATGCCCGTGCTGGGCGACCGCATCGGTGCCGTGCTCGCGGCGGACGAGCTGCGGCTCGTCGAGGAGGACGTGCCCGGCGTCGGCCCGTCCACCGTGCTGCGCTACCACGACCACGTCTTCCCCGTGCGGGCGGGCACGCAGGCGCTGCCGCTGGCCGAGCTGGTCGAGCGGCAGCACTACCGGCTCGCGTACTGGAAGGTCGCCGACGAGGAGCTGAACTACCGGCGGTTCTTCGACGTCGGCACCCTCGTCGCGGTGCGCGTCGAGGACCCCGAGGTGTTCGACGCGACGCACGCGCTCACGCTGCGGCTGCTGCGCGAGGGCGTCGTGGACGGCCTGCGCATCGACCACCCCGACGGGCTCGCCGACCCCGCGGGGTACCTCGCGCGGCTGCGCGAGGCGACCGACGGCGCGTGGGTCGTGGTCGAGAAGATCCTCGCGGGCGAGGAGGAGCTGCCCGACGACTGGGCGACCGCCGGCACCACGGGCTACGAGGCGCTCTGGCGCGTGCAGCAGACCTTCGTCGACCCGGGTGGCGCGGCGCAGCTCGGCTCCGTCATGCACCGCCTGACGGGCGACGTCTCCGACGCGTTCGAGGAGGTCGAGGAGCAGGCCAAGCGCGAGATCGTCGACGGTCCGCTGTACGCCGAGGTGCACCGGCTGACCAACCTCGCGGCCGCGATCTGCCACGACGACCTGCGGCTGCGGGACCACACGTGGCGAGCGCTCGAGGACTGCCTGGTCGAGCTGCTCGTCGCGTTCGACCGGTACCGCGCGTACGTCGCGCCGGGCGAGCCCGTGGCGCCGACCTCGGCGGCGGTGCTGGCCGCGGCCGGCGCCCGCGCCCGGCGGCGCACCGGGCCGGACCGCGAGGCGACGATGGACGTGCTGCTCGACCTGCTCGCCGCCCGCGAGGCGGGCTCGGCCGGCCGCACGCGCGACCCGCGGCGCGACGAGCTCGTCGTGCGGTTCCAGCAGACGTGCGGCGCCGTCATGGCCAAGGGTGTCGAGGACACGGCGTTCTACCGCTGGACCCACCTGGTCGCGCTGTGCGAGGTCGGCAGCGAGCCGGCGCGGTTCGCGACGACACCCACGGACCTGGCCGCGTGGGCGACGCGCACGCAGGCGGCCGCGCCGCTCGGCATGACGACGCTGTCGACGCACGACACCAAGCGCGGCGAGGACACCCGCTCCCGCCTCGGCGTCGTCTCCGAGCTCCCGCGCGAGTGGGCGGCCCTGGTCGAGGAGCTGCGCCGCGCGTCGGCCGGGTACCGCGGCACGCTGCTCGACGGGCGCACCGAGTACCTGCTGTGGCAGACGCTCGTCGGCACGTGGACGGACGACGGACCGATCGCCGAGGACCGGCTCGTCGCCTACCTGACCAAGGCGGTCCGCGAGGCGAAGTCCCGCACGACGTGGACCGCGCCGGACGCGGCGTACGAGCGCGCGGTCCTCGACGCCGCGCGCACCGCCCGGACCGACCCGGCCGTGCTGGGTCTGCTGGGCGACTGGGACCAGCGCACGCGCGAGGCGGTGCGGGCCGCGACCCTGGGGACCAAGCTCGTGCAGCTCACGCTGCCCGGGGTCGCCGACGTGTACCAGGGCACCGAGGTGCCCGGGCCCACGCTCGTGGACCCCGACAACCGACGCCCGGTCGACGTCGACGCGCTCGTCGCGCGCCTGGCGCGGCTCGACGACGGCGCCGGCCCGCGCTCCCTGGCGGACGAGAAGATGCTCGTGACCTCGCGCGCGCTCCGGCTGCGGCGTGACGTCCCCGAGGCCTTCGTCGGACCCGACGCCGGTTTCGTGCCGCTGCCGCACTCGTCGGGGCACACGCTGACGTTCGCGCGCACCGTCGCGGGGGCGCCCCGTGTCGTCGTGGTCGCGACCCGCCTCGCGGCGGCCGTCGAGCGGCTCGGCGGCTGGGCGGACCACACCGTCGCCCTGCCCGAGGGCACGTGGCACGACGTGCTGAGCGACCGCGTGCTGCCGGGAGGCGTGCAGCCGGTGGCCGACGTGCTCGAGCGCCTGCCCGTCGCGCTGCTCGTGCACGAGACGACCTGACGCGCGCCGCGCACCTCGCTCCGACCGACCGACGTCGCGGCTCGCGCCGACGTCCCGACGAGGCCCCGGGGGGGACCACGTGCCACTGACTCCGCGCCTGTGGGCGCCGCTGCCCGACCACGTCGACCTGGTGCTGCCCGCGAGCGGTGACCGGGTGCCGATGCGCGCCGGTGCCGACGGCTGGTGGTCGGTCGACCGTGCGCTCGCGCACGGCACCGACTACGCGTTCTCGCTCGACGGCGGGCCCGCGCGGCCCGACCCGCGCGCCGCGTGGCTGCCCGACGGCGTGCACGGCGCGTCGCGCGTGTTCGACGCGGACCGGTTCGCCTGGACGGACGCCGGGTGGAGCGGCGTCGACGTGCGCGGCGCGGTCACCTACGAGCTGCACGTCGGCACGTTCACGCCGGAGGGCACGCTCGACGGCGCGGCGGCGCGGCTCGAGCACCTGGTCGCGCTGGGCGTCGACGTGGTCGAGCTGATGCCTGTCGCGGCGTTCAACGGGCGGCACGGGTGGGGGTACGACGGCGTGGCGCCGTACGCCGTCCACGAGGCGTACGGCGGACCGGCCGCGCTGCAGGCGTTCGTCGACGCCGCGCACGGTCTCGGGCTCGCGGTGTGCCTCGACGTCGTGCACAACCACCTGGGGCCGTCGGGCAACTACCTGCACGAGCTCGGCCCGTACTTCACCGACGCGCACCACACGCCGTGGGGCGCCGCGATCAACCTCGACGGCCCCGGTGCGGAGCAGGTGCGCCGGTGGATCTGCGACTCGGTGCTGCGCTGGGCGCGCGACTTCCACGTGGACGCGTTCCGGCTCGACGCGGTGCACGAGCTGCGGGACGACTCGCCGCGCCACCTGCTCTCCCAGCTCTCCGACGAGGTCGCCGCGCTCTCGGCCGAGCTCGGCCGGCCCCTGGGGCTCGTCGCCGAGTCGGACCTCAACGACGTGGTGTCGCTCGCACCCACCGACGAGGGCGGGTGGGGCATGACCGGGCAGTGGGCGGACGACGTGCACCACGCGGTCCACGCCCTCGTCACCGGCGAGCGGCACGGCTACTACGTCGACTTCGGCTCGCCCGAGGTCCTGCGCACCGCGCTGACGCGGGTGTTCGTGCACGACGGTGGCCCGTCGACGTTCCGCGGCGAGCCGTGGGGCGCACCGGTGCCGGGCGACGTCGACGGCCACAGGTTCGTCGTCTTCGGCGCGAACCACGACCAGGTCGGCAACCGCGCGCTGGGCGACCGGCCGTCGGCCCGCGTCGACGCCGGCGGGCTCGCGGCGCAGGCCGCGCTCGTGCTGCTCTCCCCGTTCTCGCCGCTGCTGTTCATGGGCGAGGAGTGGGGCGCCCGCACGCCGTGGCAGTTCTTCACCGACCACCCGGAGCCCGAGCTCGCGGCGGCGGTGCGCGAGGGCCGCACGCGCGAGTTCGGCGGCCACGGGTGGCAGGAGCTCTACGGCGGCCCGGTCGCGGTGCCCGACCCGCAGGACCCGGCGACGTTCGCCGCCAGCGTGCTGGACTGGGACGATCCCGCGCGGCCCGAGCACGCCCGGCTCCTGGAGTGGTACCGCGTGCTGATCGCGCTGCGCCGCACGGTGCCCGACCTCGCGTCGGGCGACCGGCACGCGACGTCGCTCGACGTGCACGCGCTCACCGACGGCGCCCCCGACCCGATGGGGCCGGCGAGCGACGCCGCGCCGGGGCCGTGGCAGGGTGCGCTCGTGCTGCACCGTGGCGACGCCCGCGTCGTGCTCAACCTCGCGCGGACGGCCGCCGCCGTGCCCGTGCCGACCGCGCGCCCGGTGCGCGTCGTGGCCGCGTGGGACGGCGGGGTCGTCCGCGCGCCGGGCGTCCCCGACGAGCCGCTCGTCGTCGAGCTCCCGGCGCGGAGCGTGGTCGTGCTGGCCTGACCGCGGGGGCTCAGCCGGTGACCCGGGCGCCCTCGGCGGCCAGCGCCCCGAGTCGCGACAGCGCCCGGTAGTACTTCTTGCGGTACCCGCCGGCGAGCATCTCGGGCGTGAACAGCCGGGTGCCGCCGTCGTCGGTCCCGCCGTCGAGGTCGCCCGCGAGCGCGACGGGGACGTCGCGGTCGTACAGCCGGTCGACCAGCACGACGAGCCGCAGCGCGACGTCCTGCCGGGTCACGGGCCGCACGCCCGTCAGGCCGACCAGCCCGACGCCGTCGAGCAGCGCCCCGTACCGGCTGGGGTGCACGGACGCGAGGTGGTCGAGCAGCGCGTCGAGGTCGTCGAGCGTCGCGTCGGGGCGGGTCGCGACGGCGGCGCGGACGGCCGCGGCGTCGAGCACCGGCGCACGCGTGGTCACGGCGCGGTGCCGGTGGTCCTCGCCGTCGATGCGCAGCACCTCGAACCGGGCGGCGAGCGCCTGGATCTCCCGCAGGAAGTCCTCGGCGGCGAACCGCCCCTCGCCGAGCGACTCGGGCAGCGTGTTGGACGTGGCCGCGAGCGCGACGCCGCGGTCGGCGAGCTCGCGCAGCAGGCGGGACATGAGGACGGTGTCGCCCGGGTCGTCGAGCTCGAACTCGTCGATGCAGACGAGGCGGTGCGCCGCGAGCGCGTCGACGGTCGCGGCGAAGCCGAGCGCGCCGACGAGGTTGGTGAGCTCGACGAAGGTCCCGTAGACCGTGCGCTCACGTCCGACGGCGTGCGCGAGCGACGCGAGCAGGTGCGTCTTGCCGACGCCGAAGCCGCCGTCGAGGTAGACCGCGGGCGCGGTGGCCGCGGCCCGGCGTCGCCACCACGACCCGCCGCCGCGTGCGGGCTGCTGGAGCGTCGCGGCGACCTCGCGGAGCCGGTCGAGCGCGCGCTGCTGCGAGGGGTGCGCCGGGTCGGGACGGTAGGTGTCGAACGACTCGTCGGCGAAGTGCCGCGGGGGTGCGAGCTCGGCGAGCAGGCGGTCGGCGGGCACGCGCGGGTGGCGCTGCGCGAGGGACGCCGGCGGGGCCGACGTGCCGGCGGGCTCGACGGTCGTCACGGGGGTCGAGGATACGTCCCACGTGCGGGTGTGACGCGCCGAGCCGCGCGCGGCGGCTCCGCGCCCCTCGGCGCGTGTACCCTGGACGCCTGTCCACGCATCGGGCACATGTCTCGCGATCCGGACAGGTGCTGACGCGCCGTCATGGCGCGTGTCACCCTCGTCACGTGAACCTCCTCGGGACCTCCTGTGCGTGTCGGCGCTGTTGCGCCCCCACGGTCCCGTTCACGTGCTGTCCGCGGACCCGCTGACCCGCCCCGTCCCCTACGGGCGCGTGTCCGCGCCCGAGCCGTACGACCTCTGCCGTCGTGCGCGGACGCGTGAGCACGTGCCCCGGCATCCCCGGAGGTGCGCCCGATGGCGCAGACCACGACCACCCCACGGCTCGCCGAGCCGGCCAGGCGCCCCGAGGGCCAGTGGGCCTTCGATCCCGGCCGCGAGCCGCTCAACGCCAACGAGCGCCTCAAGCAGGAGGACGACGGCCTGCACGTGCGCCACCGCATCGAGACCGTCTACGCGCTCGAGGGGTTCGCCTCGATCCCGCCCGACGACCTGCGCGGGCGCATGCGCTGGTGGGGCCTGTACACCCAGCGCCGCCCCGGCATCGACGGCGGGCGCACGGCCACGCTCGAGCCGCACGAGCTCGACGACGAGTACTTCATGCTGCGCGTGCGCTGCGACGGCGGCACCCTCACGCTCGCCCAGCTGCGGACCGTGGCCGGGATCTCGCAGGAGTTCGGGCGCGACACCGCCGACATCACCGACCGGCAGAACGTCCAGCTGCACTGGATCCGCATCGAGGACGTCCCGGAGATCTGGCGGCGCCTGGAGTCGGTCGGCCTGACCACGCAGGAGGCCTGCGGCGACGTGCCGCGCGTCATCCTCGGCTCCCCCGTCGCCGGGGTCGCGGCCGACGAGATCATCGACGGCACGCCCGCCGTGGCCGCGATCCGCGAGCGCTACGTCGGCGACCCGGCGTTCTCGAACCTGCCGCGCAAGTTCAAGACCGCCGTCAGCGGGTCGCCGCACCACGACGTCGCGCACGAGATCAACGACGTCGCGTTCGTGGGCGTCGTGCACCCCGAGCTCGGGCCCGGCTTCGACCTGTGGGTCGGCGGCGCGCTGTCGACCAACCCCATGCTCGGCAAGCGTCTCGGTGCGTTCGTCACGCTCGAGCGCGTGCCCGAGGTCTGGGCGGGCGTCGCCGGGGTCTTCCGCGACTACGGCTACCGCCGGCTGCGCACGCGCGCCCGCCTGAAGTTCCTGCTCGCCGACTGGGGCACGGCGCTGTTCCGGCAGGTGCTCGAGACCGAGTACCTCGGGTACGCGCTGCCCGACGGGCCCGAGCCGCCGCCCCCGCCGACGGGCCGGCGCGACCACGTCGGCGTGCACCCGCAGAAGGACGGCCGGTTCTACGTCGGCGCCGCCCCGACGGTCGGCCGCGTGTCCGGGCCGGTGCTCACGGCGCTGGCCGACCTCGTCGAGGAGGCCGGGTCGGACCGCGTGCAGCTGACGACCGAGCAGAAGCTCGTCGTGCTGGACGTGGAGGGCTCCCGCGTCGACGCGCTCGTCGACGGGCTCGAGTCCCTCGGCCTGCACGTCCGGACCGCCTCGACGTTCCGCCGCGGGACGCTCGCGTGCACGGGCATCGAGTTCTGCAAGCTCGCGATCGTCGAGACCAAGGGCCGCGCCGCCGCGCTGATCGGCGAGCTGGAGGACCGGCTGCCGTCGTTCGACCAGCCGATCACCATCAACCTCAACGGCTGCCCCAACTCGTGCGCGCGCATCCAGACCGCCGACATCGGCCTCAAGGGTGCCCTCGCGGGCGGCGAGGAGGGCTACCAGGTGCACCTCGGCGGTGGCCTCGGCCTGACCAGCGGCCTGGGCAAGACGCTGCGCGGGCTGCGCGTGCCGGCGGCGGAGCTGCCCGACTACGTCGAGCGCGTCACGCGCCGGTTCGACGAGCAGCGCACCGAGGGCGAGCTGTTCGCGCAGTGGGTGCAGCGGGCGGACGAGGAGGACCTGCGATGAGCACGAGCGACTCCGGGCAGCGCGCGGTGCCCTACTACTGCCCGTTCTGCGCGGGCGAGGACCTGTGGCCCGCGGGCGAGACCCACGGGCAGTGGGAGTGCCGCACGTGCGCGCGGGCGTTCGCGCTGCGGTTCGTCGGGCTGGTGACGCGGTGAGCGCGCCCGCGGCGACGGGGCTGTCGCCCGACGAGCTGCGCGCGCTCGCCGAGCGCGCCGGGCGCGACCTGGAGGGGGCGCACCCGGCGGACGTCCTGCGCTGGGGCCGCGCGACGTTCGGCGAGGACCTGGTCCTCGCGTCCTCGATGGGCGACGAGGTGCTGGTCGACCTCGCGGCGAAGGCCGTGCCGGGGATCGACGTGATCTTCCTCGACACCGGGTACCACTTCGCCGAGACCATCGGCACGCGCGACTACTACGCCGACTTCACCGACGTGCGGCTGCGCACCGTGCTGCCGCTGCGGACCGTCGCCGAGCAGGACGCCGAGCACGGCCCGCGGCTGCACGAGCGCGACCCCGACCTGTGCTGCGCGCTGCGCAAGGTCGAGCCGCTCGAACGGGGTCTCGCGCCGTACGCGGCCTGGGTGACCGGCATGCGTCGCGAGGACGCCCCGACGCGCACCGACCTCACGGTCGTCGGCTGGGACGCGCGTCGCGGCAAGGTCAAGCTCAACCCGCTCGCGGCGTGGACGGCCGACGACGTCGACGCGTACGTCGTCGAGCACCACGTGGTGCTCAACCCGTTGCGCGAGCTCGGGTACACGTCGATCGGCTGCGCTCCGTGCACACGCGCGGTCGCACCGGGCGAGGACCCGCGCGCGGGTCGCTGGGCAGGCAGGAACAAGACGGAATGCGGGTTGCACACATGACGACGAGCACCACTACCCTGGCCCGGTCCGACGACGCGGCGGCGACGCCCCGGGCTCCCGCGTCGCCGGCGACGTCGACGCAGCTCGACGCGCTCGAGTCCGAGGGCGTCCACGTGATGCGCGAGGTCGCGGGCGAGTTCGAGCGTCCCGTCCTGCTGTTCTCGGGCGGCAAGGACTCGATCGTCATGCTGCACCTGGCGCGCAAGGCGTTCTGGCCCGCGCCGGTGCCGTTCCCGGTCATGCACGTCGACACCGGGCACAACTTCCCCGAGGTCATCGCCTACCGCGACCGCACGGTCGCCGAGCTCGGCCTGCGGCTCGTGGTCGCCAGCGTGCAGGACGCGATCGACGACGGCCGCGTCGTCGAGCGGCCCGGCGGCTCGCGCAACCCGCTGCAGACCGTGCCGCTGCTCGACGCGATCACCGCGCACCGGTTCGACGCGGTGTTCGGCGGCGGGCGGCGCGACGAGGAGAAGGCGCGCGCCAAGGAGCGGATGTTCTCGCTGCGCGACGAGTTCGGGCAGTGGGACCCGCGACGGCAGCGCCCCGAGCTGTGGGACCTCTACAACGGCCGCCACCGGCCGGGCGAGCACGTGCGCGTGTTCCCGCTGTCGAACTGGACCGAGCTCGACGTGTGGCGGTACGTCGAGCGCGAGCGCATCGACCTGCCGTCGATCTACTACACGCACGAACGCGACGTGTTCGCGCGCGACGGCATGTGGCTGACCGCGGGCGACTGGGGCGGGCCGCGACCCGACGAGCCGGTCGAGCGCCGCCGCGTGCGGTACCGCACGGTCGGCGACATGAGCTGCACGGGTGCGGTCGACTCGACCGCGGCGTCGGTCGCCGACGTCATCGCCGAGGTCGCTGCGAGCCGCCTCACCGAGCGCGGGGCCACCCGCGCGGACGACCGGGCCTCCGAGGCCGCCATGGAGGACCGCAAGCGCGAGGGGTACTTCTGATGGGCACGCACGCACCGGCCGACGTCCTCGAGGCGCCGACCCCCACGACGCTCGACGACGGCCACGCCCGCCGCGACCTGCTGCGCCTGGCGACCGCCGGGTCGGTCGACGACGGCAAGAGCACGCTCATAGGGCGGCTGCTCTACGACACCAAGTCGGTGCTGGCCGACCAGCTGTCGGCCGTCGAGCGCGCGACCGCGGCCCGGGGCGGCGACGGCGGCGCGGTGGACCTCGCGCTGCTGACCGACGGTCTGCGCGCCGAGCGCGAGCAGGGCATCACGATCGACGTCGCGTACCGGTACTTCTCGACGGCGCGCCGCGCGTTCGTGCTGGCCGACACCCCGGGCCACGTGCAGTACACCCGCAACATGGTGACGGGCGCCTCGACGGCCGAGCTCGCGATCGTGCTGGTCGACGCGCGCAAGGGCGTCCTGGAGCAGACCCGGCGGCACGCGGCGCTCACGGCGCTGCTGGGCGTGCCGCACGTCGTGCTCGCGGTCAACAAGATGGACCTCGTCGGCTTCGACGCCGCGACGTTCGGGGCGATCGCACGCGAGTTCGCCGACCACGCGCGCGTGCTCGGCCTGCCCGAGGTGCACGCGGTGCCGCTGTCGGCGCTCGAGGGTGACAACGTCGTCGAGCGGTCGGGGCGGACGCCCTGGTACGACGGGCCGACGCTGCTCGAGCTGCTCGAGGCCGTGCCGGTCGCGCGCGACGCGAGCACCGAGCCGCTGCGCCTGCCCGTGCAGTACGTGATCCGGCCGCGCACGGCCGAGCACCCGGACTACCGGGGGTACGCGGGCAAGGTCGCGTCGGGAGTCGTGCGGGTGGGCGACGCGGTCCGCGTGCTGCCGTCGGGGCGCACCAGCCGCGTGGTCGGCATCGACACGTTCGACGGCCCCCTGGCGGCGGCGGACGCCCCGCGGTCGGTCACCGTGCGCCTCGCCGACGACGTCGACGTCGCGCGGGGTGACGTGCTGGTCCCGGCCGACGAGCCGGTGCCGACCGGCCAGGACCTGGTCGGCACGGTCTGCTGGCTCACGGAGCGCAGGTCGGTGCCGGGGGCCCGCGTGCTCGTACGCATCGGGACCCGCACCGTGCGGGGGCTGCTGCGCGAGGTCGACGCGCGGCTCGACGTCGACACGCTGACCGTCGAGCAGTGGGACCCGGTGGACACCGTGCGCACGATCGACGCGACGGACACGTCCACCGAGGCCGCACCGCGCTCGCTCGGGCTCAACGCGATCGGGCGCGTGCGGCTGCGCCTCGCCGAGCCGGTCGTGCTCGACGACTACGCGACGCACCGGCGCACGGGGGGCTTCCTCGTGGTCGACCCCACGGACGGCTCGACCCTCGCCGCGGGCATGGTCGGACCGACCCTGCTGGACCGCCTCGTGCCCGTGCGCGCGGACGAGCGGGACGACGACTGGCTCGCGGGGGCCGGGATATGAGCCCGCTGCACCCGCTGCTGCTGGACCTCGCGGGGCGCCGCGTCGTCGTGGTGGGCGGCGGCCCGGTCGCGGCCCGCCGCGTGCGGTCGCTGCTGGCCGACGGCGCCGACGTCCACGTCGTCGCCCCCGCGCTGTGCGAGGACCTGACCGACCTCGCGGCGAGCGACGCCCTCACCTGGACGGCGCGCGAGTACGGCCCCGGCGACCTGGCCGGCGCGTGGCTCGTGCACACCGCGACCGGTGAGCGCCGCACCGACGACCGGGTGGCCGCCGACGCCGAGGAGGCACGCACCTGGTGCGTGCGCGCGGACGACGCGTCCGCGTCGACCGCCTGGACGCCCGCCGTCGCACGGGCCGACGACGTCACGGTCGCCGTGACGGCGGGCGGCGACCCGCGCCGCGCGCTCGCGCTGCGCGCGGCACTGCAGACCCTGCTCGACACGGGCGCGCTGCCCGTGCGCCGGCACCGCCCGGGCGCGGGGCACGTGGCGCTCGTCGGCGGCGGGCCCGGCGACCCGGGGCTCATCACGACCCGCGGACGCCGCGCGCTCGCCGAGGCCGACGTCGTGGTGGTCGACCGGCTCGCGCCGCGCGCGCTGCTCGACGAGCTCGAACCGGGCGTCGAGGTGGTCGAGGCGGGCAAGGCGCCGCACGCGCACACGCTCACGCAGGACGAGATCAACCGGCTGCTCGTCGAGCGCGCGCGGGCCGGGCAGCGCGTCGTCCGGCTCAAGGGCGGCGACCCGTTCGTGCTCGGACGTGGTGGCGAGGAGCTCGCGGCCTGCCTCGACGCGGGCGTCGACGTCGAGGTCGTGCCGGGCGTCACGAGCGCGATCGCGGTGCCGGGCGCCGCGGGCGTGCCCGTGACGCACCGCGACCTGGCTCGCCAGGTGACGGTCGTGTCGGCGCACGACGCCGACACCGACTGGGAGACGCTCGCGCGGCTGCGCGGCACGCTCGTGCTGCTCATGGGCGTCGGGCGGCTCGGCGAGCACATGGACCGGCTGGTCGGGCACGGCCTCGCGGCCACGACGCCGGTCGCGGTCGTCGAGGACGGCACGCTGCCGACGCAGCGCACGACGCTCGGCACGGCCGCGACGATCGCCGACCGCGCCCGTGAGGTCGGTGTGCGCAACCCCGCGGTCGTCGTCGTGGGCGACGTCGCCGCGCTCGCCGCGACCCTCGGCCCCACGACGTCCGCGACGACGGCCCGCCCCGCACCCGCCTGACCGCGTCACCCACCTGACCGCGTCACGCACCGCGCGAGCGCCACGCCGCCCATCGACGGACAGCCGCACGGGCCCACGGACAGCCGCGTCCGCGTGTCCGTCGGTC
>NZ_LNTD01000220.1 GCF_001462455.1 Cellulomonas sp. B6 | reverse complement strand
GGCGAGGACGCCGCCGAGCGCGGTGCGCAGTCGGCGCACGCGTGACCTGGTCACGGTTCTCCTGGGTGCGTGAGAGGGGAGGGGGAGGCGACGTCGGCGGTCGGGCCGCCGCGAAGGGCCCTCCCGGAGCGGTCCGGGAGGGCCCTTCGTCGTCGTGTCAGGCGCTCAGCGCCTGGCTCGTCAGCCCACCTGGCAGGTGGTGCCGTTGAGCGTGAAGGACGTCGGCGCCGTGTTGGTCCCCGAGTGGGAGCCGTTGAAGCCGATGTCGACCGAGGCACCCGGTGCGAGCGCACCGTTCCAGGCCGCGTTCGTCGCGGTCACCGCGGAGCCGGACTGCGCCCACGTGGCGCTCCAGCCCTGCTGCACGGTCTGGCCGTTCGCGAACGAGAAGCCGAGCGTCCAGCCCGACAGCGCGCTCGTGCCGTTGTTCGTGACCTTCACCGAGGCGGTGAAGCCCGAGTTCCAGCTGCTCGCCGTGTACTTCACGGTGCAGACCGCGCCGGGGTTCGAGGTCGGCGTGGGCGTCGGGGTCGGGGTGACCGTCGGCGTCGGGGTCGGCGTGACCGTCGGCGTCGGCGTCGCCGGGTACGCGTTCTTGACGAGGGTCCGGAACTGCGCCTCGAACCACTGGCCGGCGAGCGGCGCGTCGGGCGTCGCCCCCGTCAGCTGGTTCGAGAGCTTCGGCGAGACGAAGGTCGGGTCGCACATGCGGTCGAAGCTCTTGCCCTGGTCGTTCGGGATCTCCTTCGACGCGCCGTCCGACTCGCCCGGGGGCTTGATCCAGACGTACGCGTCGAGGTGCGACTCGGCCGGCGCCCCGGCGGGCGTCGCGCGCGGGAGCTCGCCGATGCCGGCACCCAGCGGGTTGCACCAGGCGCCGCGGTGGTTGCGGCGGTCGATGCGCGACTCGTCGACGTAGGTGTCGACGTTCGTGCTCGTCGAGACCTTGGTGGGGCGGTTCGGGCCGCCCCAGCCGTTGCGCGAGGTGTCGATGAGCATGCCGGTCGAGGCCGGGAACCCCTCGGCGACGAGGAGCCGGTGCAGCTGTGCGGTCCACGCGTGCTCACCGAAGTCCGGGTTCCACTCGTAGAACTTCGCCGAGCGCACCTGGGCCGACCCGACCTGCAGGTTGGGGTTCGGCAGGAACGGCTCGGCCAGCGGCGTCGAGTTCGCGGTGTTGGTCACGAACCCGTCGACCGACGCGAAGCCCTTCTTGGTGCTCTTGGCGACCTCGGCGAACAGCTTCGCGGTCGGGCCGGAGTTCGAGTCCCAGCCGAGCCAGCCCGAGTGGGCCGCGTCGAGGTAGGTGTAGACGTTCGGGAGCGTCTTGAGCTCGTCGAGCGCGTACTTCACTCCCTCGCGGTAGTAGGGCGCCGACGCCTGGCACGCCGGCTCCGAGATGTTGGTGATGAGGTTCGGCAGCGAGTCGGGCTCGATCGTCGCCGAGATCCGCAGGTCCTGGTACTTCGGGTCGCCCAGGAGGTCGACGATCGGGTCGATGTACTCGGTCTGGTACCGCGTGAGACCCGCGGCCGTGGGCGGCAGCTCGCCGTTCGACGCGAGCGCGAAGCAGTCGCGGCCGGGCAGGTTGTAGATGACGAGGTTGAACACCAGGGGCTGGCTGCCGGACTTCTGCTTCAGGGCCTCGTCCAGGTGGAACTTCAGGCCCTTGCCGTCCGCGTTGCCCGTGATGGCGCTGATGCGGTCCATCCAAACGGCGGTCGGCTGCTGCGCGACGGTGCGCATCTGGCCCGCGAGCGTCGGGTCGCCGGCGCGCGTGGCAGCGCTCTCAACCGTCTCCGCCCAGGTGGGGTTCACGTACTGCTTGGCCCCCGCGTAGGGGTTGTCGACGTGCGCCTCGGCGGCGTTCGCCGCCGTGGTCGCCAGGGTCAGCGGCACCGCGACGAGCGCCGTCGCCGTCGCCGCGGTCGCGACGGCGCGCCAGCGCCGTCGAGCCGTTCGATTGCCGTGTTCGGACACGAGGTCCTCCATGTTCGGTGGAAGTCCCCGGCCCTCGGCGGCAAACGGGGACGAGCCGTCGGGGACGTGTCCACGACGACTGCTGCGGAATCCATCACGCGGGCGCTTCGACGGGATGGCCACAAATCGTTTAGGGAAACCCGCGTTACCGAATCGTTATCCAGGTTTCATCCGCCGGTCGACACGAAGTCGCAGGTCACGGGCGAGTGAGCGCTCACCTGGAGACGTGCGTACGCACCCCCGCCGCAGGCCGACGACCGGCGGTCAGCGCGAGCGCGGGCCCGTGCTGCCCCGCACCGCGAGCCCACCCACCTCGATGTGCCGCACGGGCGACGGCTGCTGGTCCAGCACGGCGAGGACGGCCTGGCCCACCGCGGCACCGAGGTCGGCCTGCACCGAGGGCAGAGCCGTGATCGACGGGGTCGCCAGGCGGCACAGCGGTGAGTCGGACAGCGCGACCACGGACACGTCCCACGGCACGGCGAGCCCCGTGCGCCGCGCGACGTCGAGCGCCGCGAGCGCCATGTGGTCGGTGTCGAACACGACGGCCGTCGGCGGCTGGTCGCCCGTCAGCAGCCGCCGGCACGCGGCCGCCGCCTCCTCGGGGGAGCCGGCGGTCGGCTCGTGGACCAGCACGGCGCCACCGGCGTCGAGCGCGCGCTGCAGACCCGTGGTGCGCGCGTGCGTGCGCAGCAGCGACGCGGGCCCCGTCACCACGCCGATGCGGCGGTGGCCAAGCTCGATGAGGTAGCGCCCGACGCGCTCGGCCGCGGCCTCGTCGTCGACGTGCACGTTCGCGACCTCGCCCGGCACGTCGCCGCCACCCACGACGACCGCCGGGATCCGCAGGCGGCGCAGCGCGTCCAGGCGCGGGTCCTCGGTGCGCACGTCCGTCACGACCATCACGTCGAACCGGCGCTCGGCCCACCACTCGCCGTAGAGCCCGACGGCCGCCTCCATGTCCTCGACGACCTGCAGCACGAGCGCCAGCCGCCGGGTGGCGAGCACCTCCTGCAGCGCGACCACGAGCTCGAGGACGTGCGAGCCGTAGCCGGCGGGGCCGGTCAGGCCCCGGTCGACGACCAGGCCGACCGCGCGCGGGCCCGAGCGCATCGAGCGGGCCGCGGCGCTCGGCCGCCAGCCGAACTCGTCGGCGACGCGTAGCACCCGTTCGCGCGTCGCCGCGGACACGCCGGGCCGCCCGTTCAGCGCGTACGAGACGACGGCGATGGACACCCCCGCGGCCTTCGCGACGTCGGTGATGGTCGGGCGGCGGGCCGCGGGGCCGCCGACGACGGGCTGCGTCCCGGTCGCGGGAGAGACAGCATCCTTGCCGGTGTCATGTGCAGGAGTGACCACGATCACCTAGTCTTGCGCCCGTTGCGGGTGAAATGCATCAGCTCGGCTCCGACGGCGTGGGCGAGGGGGAGGACATGTCGACTGTCCGACGCGGGGTTCCCGCCACGGCGCGACGGACGATCGGCGTGCTCTCGCCGGTCGTCGGCGGGTTCTACTTCGGGGCGCTGATCGCGGGCGTGGCGCGCGCGGCGCGCGCCGCCGGCCACCGCGTCGTCGCGGTCCAGACCTACCCCGCGGGCCTCGACCGGGAGCGCTACCCCGACGAGTCGGTCCTCGACACGCCGGTCGCGCTCGGGGCGGTCGACGGGCTCGTCGTGATCGGCAAGTCGTTGTCGGCCGAGCGGCTGGCAGCGGTGCGCGAGTGGGGCGTCCCCGTCGTCCTGATCAGCGAGGACCC
>NZ_LNTD01000219.1 GCF_001462455.1 Cellulomonas sp. B6 | reverse complement strand
GGGTGACCACCCCCGCCACCGATCCCCGCCCCGCCAGCCCGGTCGACGCGGTCGCCGACGCGTACGTCGCGACCCTCGCCCGCCAGCACCCGGCCCACGCGACGCAGCTCGGCATCCCCGGCCACGAGCGCGAGCTCACCGACTACTCGCCCGACGCGTGGACGCAGCGCGCCGACCAGGCCCGCTCGACGCTGCTCGCGCTCGAGGGCCTGGCCCCGGCCGACGCGGTCGACGAGGTCACGGTCGCGGCCATGGGCTACGCGCTGCGCACCGAGCTCGACCTGCTCGACGCGGGCGAGCGCCAGCGCGAGCTCAACAACATCGCGTCGCCGTCGCAGGAGGTCGTCGAGGTCTTCGACCTCATGGCGACCGACACCGAGCAGGCGTGGGACGACGTCGCGGCGCGGCTCGCGGCCGTGCCCGCGGCGCTGGACTCGTACGTCGCGTCCCTGCGGGCGGCCGCCGCGCGCGGCGACGTCGCCGCGCGCCGCCAGGTCGAGACGGTCGTCGCGCAGGCCCGCGAGGTCGCGGACCCCGACGAGTCCGCGTTCACGCGGCTCGTGCGTGGCGAGGACGCCCGCCGGGTGCTGGGCGAGGACCACGCGCTGCACGCCGACCTCGAGCGGGGCGCGGCCGCCGCACGTGACGCCTACGCGCGCCTGGCCCAGGTGCTGGCCGAGGAGATCGCGCCGCTGGCCCCCGAGCAGGACGCGGTCGGCCGCGAGCGCTACGCGCTGTGGTCGCGGCAGGCGCTGGGCGCCGAGGTGGACCTCGACGAGACGTACGCGTGGGGCCTCGAAGAGCTCGCGCGCGTGCAGGCCGAGCAGCAGCAGGTAGCCGAGCAGATCGCGGGCCCCGGTGCGACCGTCGAGCAGGCCGTCGCGCTGCTCGACGCCGACCCGGCGCGTCGCCTGAACGACACCGACGCGCTGCGCGCGTGGATGCAGACGACGTCCGACGCCGCGATCGAGGCGCTGGACGGCACGCACTTCGACATCCCCGTGCCGGTGCGCACGCTCGAGTGCCGCATCGCGCCGTCCCGCACGGGTGCGATCTACTACACGGGACCGAACGACGACTTCAGCCGCCCCGGGCGCATGTGGTGGTCGGTGCCGCCGGAGGTCACGTCGTTCGCGACGTGGCGCGAGCGCACGACCGTCTACCACGAGGGCGTCCCGGGCCACCACCTGCAGATCGCGCAGGCCGTGCACGAGCGCGCGACGCTGAACTCGTGGCGGCGCCTCGCGTCGTGGACGTCCGGCCACGGCGAGGGCTGGGCGCTGTACGCCGAGCGGCTCATGGCCGACCTCGGGTTCCTCGACGACCCGGGCGACCGGCTGGGCATGCTCGACGGCCAGCGGCTGCGCGCCGCGCGCGTCGTGTTCGACCTCGGCATGCACCTGGGCCTGCGGGCCCCCGCCGAGGTCGGTGCGGCGTGGACGCCCGAGACCGGGTGGGACTTCCTGCGCGCCAACGTGAACATGCCCGAGTCGTTCGTGCGGTTCGAGTACACGCGCTATCTCGGCTGGCCGGGGCAGGCGCCGTCGTACAAGGTCGGGCAGCGCCTGTGGGAGCAGGCTCGGGATACCGCGCGCGCGACCGCGCAGGCCCGGGGCCAGGTGTTCGACCTGCGCGACTTCCACGCCCGCGCGCTGCGCTTGGGCTCGGTGCCGCTGGCCGTGCTGCCCGCGGCGCTCGCGGGCTGACGCCGACCTCTGCTCCCCCGCACGACGAGAGGGACGGCGCCGGTCACCTCCACGCGCCCGGCGCCGCCCCCGTCTCAGCCGCCCGCCCCGACCTCCGCGCGGAGGCCCGGGCGGGCGGACGCCGGCCGGACCCCGGTCACGGCCGCCACGTGTCCGTCGTCGTGAGCGTCCCGCCCGCCGGCACCGTGAGCGTGCGGTTCGCCCCCGACTCCCACGTGACGGTCGAGCCCTGCTTGCGGACGTACTTGTACTGCACGGCGGTGCCCGGCGGCAGCGTCAGGGTCGCTCGCCACACCGGGTAGGTGGCGGCCGACAGCGGCACGGCGCGTGCGGGGTCCCAGCCGCCGAGGCCCGCGTGGTCGCCGACGACGTACAGGTCCTGACCCCACACGGTCGTCGCGGTGACGCCGAA
>NZ_LNTD01000218.1 GCF_001462455.1 Cellulomonas sp. B6 | reverse complement strand
GTCACCCGCCGCCCGGACCCCCACCCGGACACGCCACGCGTCGCGCTGCCCGGGGTGGTCCGACCGCGCGTGCCCGCCGCGCGACTCCTCGCGCGCGAGCGCCGCGAGCGACAGCACCGTCGCCACCTGGTGCACGTTCGTGGTCTCCCACTCGGCGAGCTGCGGCTCCCCCAGCGGCCGGCCGTCGTCGCGGCGGTCCTGCGCGTCCGACGGGATGCGCGCGAGCGACGTCAGCGCCCGGCGCAGCCCGTCCGCCGAGCGCAGCACCCCCGGGCCGTCCGTCGCCACGCGCTGCACGCGGGCCCGCGACGCCGCCGCCACGAGCGCCTCCTCGCCCGGCCGGGCCACCGGCTCGACCCGCGGCAGGAACCCGCCCTCGACGCGCGCCGCGACGTCACGCGCCGCGCGGTGCGCGAACACCAGCCCCTCCAGCAGCGAGTTCGACGCGAGCCGGTTGGCGCCGTGCACGCCCGTGCACGCCACCTCCCCCACCGCGTACAGCCCCGTCACCGACGACCGCCCGTCGAGGTCCGTCACCACGCCGCCCGAGTGGTAGTGCTGCGCGGGCGCCACCGGGACGAGGTCCGTGGCCGGGTCGATGCCGTGCTCGGCGAGCCGCTCGTGGATCGTCGGGAAGCGCCGCCGCAGGAAGTCCCCGCCCAGGTGCCGCGCGTCGAGCCACACGTGGTCCGACCCCGTCGCGGCCATCTGCCGCACGATCGCGTGCGCGACCACGTCGCGCGGCGCGAGCTCGGCCAGCTCGTGCACGTCGGGCATGAACCGCACGCCGTCGGTGTCGAGCAGCAGCGCGCCCTCGCCGCGCACGGCCTCGCTCACCAGCGTGAGCTGGCCCTTCACCCCCGCACCCAGCCACAGCACGGTGGGGTGGAACTGCACGAACTCGAGGTCGCCCAGCAGCGCACCGGCCCGCAGCGCCGCCGCGATGCCGTCGCCCGTCGCCTGCGCCGGGTTCGTCGACGAGCGGTACACCTGCCCGATGCCACCGGTCGCGAGCACCACCGCGGGCGCGAGCGCGGCGCCCACGCCGTCGCGCGAGCCCTCGCCGATGACGTGCAGCGTGACGCCCGCGACCGGGCCCGGCGCGCCGTCAGGGCCCGGTGCGCCCGTGAGCACGTCCAGCACGAGCGCGTGCTCGATCACCTCGATGCCCGGGTCCTCGCGCACCGCCTCGATCTGCGCGACGAGCGCCCGGGAGATCTCGGCCCCCGTCGCGTCACCGCCGGCGTGCGCGATCCGGTCGGCCAGGTGCCCGCCCTCGCGCGTCAGGCTGATGACGCCGTCGGGTCCCGTGTCGAACACCGCGCCGCGCGCGACGAGCTCCCGGACCCGGCGCGGGCCCTCGGTGACCAGCGTCTCGACCGCGCGCGGGTCGCACAGCCCGGCCCCGGCCACGAGCGTGTCACGCAGGTGCGCCGCCGGGGAGTCCGCCGGGTCCAGCGCCGCGGCGATCCCGCCCTGCGCCCACACGGTCGAGCCCGACGACAGCACACCCTTGGTCACCAGCAGCACGCGCCGCACGCGCGAGCGCAGCTCGAGGGCCGCGGTCATCCCCGCGATGCCCGAGCCGACCACCACCGCGTCGGCCTCGACCGACCAGCCGGGGTCGGGCGCAGCCAGGCGCGTCGCGACACGGACGGGGGGCAGGTCGGGCAGGAGCGGCACCGCAGGCACGCACGGACACTAACGCGCCGCGCGGCCCGGCCCCGCGACGCGGCCGACCGGCGGACTCAGTCCTGGCCGGCGACCGCCGCGCGCCCCTCGGCGAACGGCAGGCCCGACGGCACCAGCCCGGACTCGGCCGTCCACGCGTCGGGGACCTGGCCGGGGTCCTCCCCCCGGTCGACGATCGCGTTCTCGGCGTCCACCAGCACGACGTGCGGCGAGTACGTCCGGGCCTCGGCGTCCGACATCGTGCCGTAGGCGATGACGATGACGACGTCGCCCGGGTGCACGAGGTGCGCGGCGGCGCCGTTGACGCACACCTGCCCGCCGCCCGGCTCGCCCGCGATCGCGTAGGTCGTCAGGCGCGACCCGTTGGTCACGTCGACGACGTCGACCTGCTGGCCCGGCAGCACGTCGGCCGCCGCGAGCAGGTCCGCGTCGATCGTGATCGACCCGACGTAGTGCAGGTCGGCGGCCGTGACGGTCGCGCGGTGGATCTTGCCGGTCATCATCGTGCGCTGCAGCGTGGTCACGCGGCACCTCCGTGCGTGGAGCCCGCGGCCGGGGCACCCACGGGTGCCCCCCGCAGCGCGAGCGGGGCGTTGTCGATCAGTCGGGTCGCACCCACGCGGACCGCGAGCAGCAGCAGCGCGTCGGTCGTCGCGGCGTCCGCGGGCGCGAACGTCGCGGCGTCGACGAGCGCGACGTAGTCCACGGCGTCGGCGTCGGCCAGGTGCTCGTCCAGCACCGCGCGCGTCGCGGCGAGCACGTCGTCAGGGCCGGCGCCGGCGTCCGCCGCGCGGGCACCCGCGGCCAGCGCCGCCGAGAGCCCGAGCGCACGCGCACGCTCGTCCGTCGACAGGTAGGCGTTGCGGCTCGAGCGCGCGAGGCCGTCGGGCTCCCGCACGGTCGGCTCCGCGACGACGTCCACGGGCACGTCGAGGTCGTGCACCATGCGCCGCACGGCCGCGAGCTGCTGCGCGTCCTTCTGGCCGAACACCGCGACGTCGGGACGCGTGAGGTGCATCAGCTTGAGCACGACCGTGAGCACGCCGTCGAGGTGCCCGGGGCGCGACGCCCCCTCGAGCACGTCGCCGAGGCCGCCCGCGACCACGCGGACCGTCGGGTCCCCGTCGGGGTAGACGACGTCCACGGTGGGCGCGAACACCACGTCCTGCGCGCGCAGCAGCCCGGGGCCCGTGAGCAGCGCGACGTCCCCCTCGAGGTCGCGCGGGTACCGCGCGAGGTCCTCGGACGGGCCGAACTGCAGCGGGTTCACGAAGATCGTCACCACGACGACGTCCGCGAGCGCGCGAGCGCGCTCGACCAGCGCGAGGTGACCCGCGTGCAGCGCGCCCATCGTCATGACGACCGCGCGCCGGTACGGCCGGCGCGCCCCGTCGCCCTCGCGCGGCGGCGTCGACGCGTCCTGCGCGGCGAGCGCCGCGACCAGCGCGGCGCGGTCGCGCACGAGCGCGGGATGGGTGGTGCTCATGCGTCCTCCTGCGGCGGTGCGCCGCCGTCGTCCTGCGGTGCCGGGCCGGTGCCCGACGGGCCGTCCGGGCCCGGGTCGGGCCGTGCGTCCCCCTGCTGCAACGCGACCGGGTGCGGGTTGATGCCCGCCAGCGCGTCGAGCACGCGCTGCGCCGCGTCCGCGCCGACGAGGCCCCCGCCGAGCGCCCGGGCCGCGGCCGCACGGGCCAGTGCACCGTACCCCGCCGCCACGTCCACCGCCCCGCTGGAGGTCCCGAGCGCCGACAGCACCGCGACGTGGTCGGCGACCGTGCCCGCGTCGCCGCGTCGGACGGGGCCCGTGAGAGCCGCGATCGCGCCCGGCCCCCCGTCGCCCGACGCGTCCTCGGCACGCAGCGCGCCGTCGAGCGCCGCGTCGAGCAGCGGCCGCAGCACGCGGCCCGGCTCGGCGACGCCCGCGGCGCGCAGCGCCTGCGCGGCCTGCGCGACCAGCACGACCAGGTGGTTCGCGCCGTGCGCGAGGCCCGCGTGGTACAGCGGCCGCGCGTCCTCCGCGACGACGACCGGCTCGCCGCCGATCTCGACGACCAGCGCCTGGCCGATCGGCAGCACCGGTCCGGGCGCCGTCACCGCGAAGGCGCAGCCGACCAGCCGGGACAGGTCGAGCGACGTGCCCGTGAACGTCATCGCGGGGTGCAGCGCCAGCGGGATCACGCCCGCGCCGCGCGCGGGGGTGAGCACGTCGACGCCGAACCGGCCCGACGTGTGCGCGACGATCTGCCCGGCCTGCCACGCACCCGTGTCCGCGAGCCCGCGCACGAGCGGCGCGAGCGCGTCGTCGGGCACCGCGAGGAGCACGAGCTCGGCGCGACGCACGACCTCGGGCACGTCGAGCACCGGGACGCCCGGCAGCAGGCTCGCGGCGCGCTCGCGCGAGGCCTCGGACACCGCGGAGACGCCGACCACGGGGTGCCCCGCCGCGCGCAGCGCGCTGCCGAGCACGGCACCGACGCGCCCGGCCCCGACGACGCCGACGCCCAGCCGGCCGGGGCGCGACGCGGGACCTCGGGCACGTCGAGCACCGGGACGCCCGGCAGCAGGCTCGCGGCGCGCTCGCGCGAGGCCTCGGACACCGCGGAGACGCCGACCACGGGGTGCCC
>NZ_LNTD01000217.1 GCF_001462455.1 Cellulomonas sp. B6 | reverse complement strand
GACGCCGGTGGGGCCCGACCCGACGTGCCCGCCGCCGGGCTGGACGCCGCCGTCTCCGCGGGCGTCGAGCACGTGCGCGCGACGGCCCCGGGCGCGCACGTCGTGGTGGTGCTCGGCGACCTGCCGCACCTCCTGCCCGCCGAGGTCGACGACGTGCTGCGGCGCGCGGCCGACGTGCCGCGCGCGCACGTGCCCGACGCCGCGGGCACCGGCACGACCATGCTCACCGCGACCTGGCCGCACCGCCCGCACCCGCGCTTCGGGCCCGGGTCCTCGGCCCGGCACGCCGCCGCGGGGCACGTGCCGCTCGACGTCCCCGCGGCGTCCGGCGCGCGCCGCGACGTCGACGAGCCGGCCGACCTCCCGTCCCCCGGCACACCGTCCGGCGCCTGACCGCGGGCCCCGGGGCGCGTCGCGCGGCACGTGCGCGACCATGGGGGCATGACGCTCTGGATGACCGGTGACGAGGCCGCCGACCGCCTGCTCGACTCGGACCCGTTCGCGCTGCTGGTCGGCATGCTGCTCGACCAGCAGGTCGCGATGGAGACGGCGTTCGCGGGCCCGGCGAAGATCGCCGACCGCATGGGCGGGTGGGACGTGCGGCGCATCGCCGACGCCGACCCCGAGGAGTTCACGGCGCTGTGCGCGACGCCGCCGGCCGTGCACCGCTACCCCGGGTCGATGGCCGGGCGCATCCAGGCGGTCGCGCGCGAGGTCGTCGACGCGTACGACGGCGACGTCACGCGGCTGTGGACCGACGGCGACCCCGACGCCCGGACGGTGCTGCGCCGGCTCAAGGCGCTGCCGGGGTTCGGCGACCAGAAGGCCCGTATCTTCCTCGCGCTGCTCGGCAAGCAGCGCGGTGTGCAGCCGGCCGGCTGGCGCGAGGCCGCGGGCGCGTACGGCGACGACCAGCCGCGCTCGATCGCCGACGTGGTCGACGCCGACTCGCTCACGCGCGTGCGGGAGACCAAGCGCGCCGCCAAGGCGGCCGCGAAGGCCGCACGCTGACCCCTCGGACAAGCCACGGGGCGCCCGCCTCGGCCGCGCGACGGAGCGCAGGACCCGTCGCGCGGCCGAGGCGCACCGCCCACGCGACCGCCACGATGAGGGCATGACGACG
>NZ_LNTD01000216.1 GCF_001462455.1 Cellulomonas sp. B6 | reverse complement strand
CCCCCGCACCGGGCCGAACCACCCGCCGAACGCGGCCTCGCGCCGCTCCTGGCCGTGCGGGAACGGCACGACCCGGCGTTCGACGACGGCGGTGGACAGCAGCGGACGGGGGAATGACGTCGCCGCCCGCGGGGGTGGGCACCTAGGGTCGCGTCCGACCGAGCGGGTCGCGGGGCGCACGCGCCGACGGCCCACCCAGCACCCACCGCCCCGGGGAGTCCCGTGTTCTCGACCGCCGTCACCGACCACTGGCTCGCGGGCCTGGCACCGGCCGACCTGCCGGCCGCGCCGGGGACGTACCGCGTCGTCGTCGACGCCGACCTGCCCGCGTCGCGCCGGTTCTCGGTCCTGGACCCCACCGGTACGGGTGGTGTCGTGCGCGCGACACCGCAGGTCGCCGCGGCCCTTCGGCTCGTCGACGGCGGCACGGTGGGGTCCGCCGCGCTGACCGCCGCGCTGGCCTCGGCCGGGATCGCGCTCAACGGCGCCGACCACGTCTTCCACCTGCCCGTGGCCGCGCTGGACGCGCTCCGGGCGTCCGCACCCGACCCGGACGTGCGCGTGCTCACCGCCGCCGACGCCGACGCGTTCGCGGCCTTCGCGGCGGCGGCCCCCGAGGACGACCTCGACGAGGCGTACGTCGAGCTCGACCACTGGCTCGTCGTCGGGGCGTTCGTCGCATCCGCCGACGGTCCGCGGCTCGTGAGCGCCGCGAGCACCTACCCGTGGGCGGGCACGACGCTCGCCGACACGGGCGTGCTGACCCTGCCGGGGCACCGCGGGCGCGGGCTGGGCCGTCGCACGGTCCTCGCGCTCGCCGCGCACGCGCTGCGGCGGGGCCACGAGCCGCTGTACCGCTGTCAGCTCGACAACGCCGCGTCCGTCGGGCTCGCGCGGGCCGCGGGGTTCGTGCCGTTCGCGACGTGGGACGTCGTGCACCCCGACGACGACTGACCGGCGGACGTCCGCGCGACGACCCTCCGAGCGTCGGGGAGCACCGGGCGTCGGCGGCGCGCCCCGGCACCGACACCCCGGCCGTGCCGCCCGCCCGGCGGACGGCGTGGCCGGTCGCCACGCCGCACGGCACGATGGGGCGCATGCCCGCCGACGTCCAGACCGCCGCGACCGCCCTGCGGACCCAGTGGGACCGCCTGCACGGGTGGGTCGAGCACATGGCCGACCCGCGACTCGGGCGGCAGCCGTCGGTGCTGGACGGGTGGAGCGTCGTCGAGCTGTGGGCGCACCTGGGCCGGGCGATGGACGCCCTCGCGGTGTGCACGCCCCTGCCCGACGGGACCGTCCCGCTGTCGCTCGGCGAGTACCTCGGCACCTACGCGGGCCGCGCCGCCGACGTCGCGGAGACGACGCGCGCGCTCGCCGCCGAGCACGCCGCCGACCCCGTCGGGTACGTCACGAGGTCCGCGACCGCGGCGTTCGCGACGCTCGACGCGCTGCTGCCCGCCGACCCGGTGGTGCAGGCACGCCGCGGTCCCGCGCGGCTGTCGACCATGACCGTGTCCCGCGTGGTCGAGCTCGTGGTGCACGGCGACGACCTGTACCGCTCGGTGCGCCGCGCGCCCGGCGCGGACGCGGCGCCCGACCCCGTGGACCCCGGCGCGCTCGCGCTCGTCGCCGACGAGCTGCTCGCGATCGTGCGGGCCCGCGGGGGCTGGGACCTCGAGGTCGCCGACGCGCGCCGGTGGGTGCGGCTCGCGGCGGGCCGCGCGCCGTACGACGTCGACGAGCTCGCGCTCGCCCTGCAGCCGCGCTGGACGTCCGAGGCCGTGCCGGACCTGGGGCGCATGCTGCCGCTGCTCTGAGCCGACCCGGCCGCCCGGGGGGTCCGGCGGGCGGGCCGCCCGGCACGCCGGTGGCCCCCGTCCCGTCGTGACCCGACCGGCCGCGGGCTAGCGTGAGGCATGCTCTCCACGCGCGTCGTGTCCTTCTCCCCCGACGACCCGCTGTCCGGGCTCGAGGTCGGGGACGCCCCGGAGCCGACGACCCCCGACGGCTGGACCACGGTCGACGTGCGCGCGGCGTCGCTCAACCACCACGACCTGTGGTCGCTGCGCGGCGTGGGCCTGCGGGCCGAGCAGCTGCCGATGGTGCTGGGCACCGACGCCGCGGGCGTCACCGCGGACGGGCGCGAGGTCGTCGTGCACGCCGTCGTCGGGGGGCCCGACGGGCGGGGCGTCCCGGCCGACGAGCCGCGCACGCTGCTGTCCGAGCGGTACCCCGGGACGCTCGCCGAGCGGGTCGCGGTCCCCGCGTGGAACGTCGTCGACAAGCCCGCCGGGCTGAGCTGGGTCGAGGCGGCGTGCGTGCCGACCGCGTACCTCACGGCGTACCGGATGCTGTTCCGCTCGGGCGCGGCGCAGCCGGGGCAGCGCGTGCTGGTGCAGGGCGCGGGCGGCGGCGTCGCGGTCGCGGCCGTGCAGCTCGGCGCCGCGGCGGGGCTCGAGGTCGTCGTCACCGGGCGGGACGCGGGCAAGCGCGAGCGCGCGCTCGCGCTCGGTGCCGCGCAGGCCGTCGAACCGGGTGCGCGCGTCGGGCGCGTCGACGTCGTGCTCGAGACCGTCGGCAAGGCCACGTGGGAGCACTCGGTGCGCTCGGTGCGCCCCGGTGGGCGGATCGTCGTCGCGGGACTGACCTCGGGCGACCCGGAGCCCGCGTCGCTCACCAAGGTGTTCTTCCAGGAGATCAGCATCGTGGGCGCCACGATGGGCACGCGCGACGAGCTCGCTCAGGTGCTCGCGTTCCTGGCCCGGACCGGCGTCCGCCCGGTCGTCGACTCGACGTTCCCGCTCGCGCGCGCGGCCGACGCGCTCGCGCGGCTGCACGCCGGCGCGCACGTCGGCAAGATCGTCCTCGAGGTGTGACGTGACGCCCGAGCCGAGCACCGACGCCGCCACGGACACCGCAGCGGACGCCGCGGCGCAGGCCCCCACGGCCGCGCCGGAGCGCCCCGCACCGCCCGACACGCCCGCCTGGGACGGCGCGGCTCTCACGACGGACTGGTCGCCCGACGCGCTCGGCGAGGGGTTCCAGGCACGCCGCCTCGACCTGGCCGACGACGACGAGGGCGAGGTCACCGCGACGCTCGTCCGCTACGCGCCCGACCCCGAGCTGCGCCCGGCGCGTGCCGTGCTGTACGTCCACGGCTGGTCGGACTACTTCTTCCAGACCCCGCTCGCGCGGTACTGGCACGCGCAGGGCGCCGCGTTCTACGCGCTCGACCTGCGCAAGTACGGGCGCTCGCTGCGCGACCACCAGACCCCCGGGTACGTCGACGACCTGCGCACCTACGACGAGGACATCGGAGCGGCGCTCGACGTCGTGCGCGCCGAGCTCGGGCCCGTCGCCCGCGTCATGCTCATGGGCCACTCGACGGGCGGTCTCGTGCTGAGCCTGTGGGTGGCACGGCACCCGGGCGTCGTGCGCGGGCTGATCCTCAACTCGCCGTGGCTCGAGCTGCAGGGGTCCTCGCTGGCCCGCCACCTGTCGGCGCCGGCCATCAGCCGGCTCGCCCGGTTCAGCCCCAAGGCGGCGCTGCCCAACATCGACCCCGGCTACTACGCGCGCACCATCGACGTCGCCACCGGCGGCGACTGGACGTTCGACGCACGCTGGCGCCCCACGCCCTCGTTCCCCGTGCGCGCCGGGTGGCTGAGCGCCGTCATGGTCGGGCACGCCGCCGTCGCACGCGGTCTGCAGATCGACGTCCCGGTGTTCACCGCGATCTCCGACCGGACGCTCATCAGCCCGCGGTGGAGCGACGAGATGCGCTCGGCCGACGTCGTGCTCGACACCGACGCGATCGCGCACCGCGCCGTGCAGCTCGGACCCGTCGTCACGCTCGTGCGCGTCGCGGGCGGCATGCACGACCTCACCCTGTCGGCACGTCCCGCGCGCGAACGGTTCTACGCCGAGCTCACGCGCTGGCTCGCGTCGTACGGCTGGGCCTGAGCGGCTGGGCCTGAGTGGCTGGGCCTAAGCGGCTGGGCCTGAGCCGGCGGCGCGTCGGCCACGTCTGCGGGGCGGCGTGCCGGCCGCCGGCCCGGCGCGTCAGAGCGCGCCCGTGGCCTCCGCGAGCGTCGGGCCGCCGTCACCCAGGCGCCACGCGCGCCAGCCGTCGGCGCCCTCGACGCCCGAGACCGCCGCCGCCGCGACGTCCGGGTCCTGCACGACCGTGCCGTCGGGCAGCTCGATCATGCCGTCGGGGCGCAGCGTCGCCGTGAAGCGCTGACCGCGCCGCTCGCGCGCCCACACGAGCGTCGTGACGGCGCGCCGGCGCTTGGCGAGCGTCGCGAGCTCGGGGAACGGCCAGTCGGACCGCTCGGGGCGCGCCCCGGGGGTCGGGTCGCCGGGCAGCGAGAGTGTCGCGTCCACCGCGCCGGACGGGCTGCCGTGGTCGGTCGCAGGGGCGTCCGTGACGACGGCCCACCCGCGCGGCGACGTCGCCGCGGCGTCGCCGGTCGGGCCGTCGCCGGTCCCGCGAGCGGCCGTCCCGTCGTCGGGCGTCGTGCGGTCGGTCGTCGTGCCGTCGGGCGTCGGGCGGCCGAACGTCGGCGCGGTGGTCACCACGTGGTCCGGGACGTCGGGACGCTGCCCCGCGCCCTCGAGCGCGGCGGCCCGCAGCCCCGCCACGGGCGTGAGCGTCGGCGGCCCCTCGAGCCTCGACGAGCCGACGTCGCGCGGCCACGCGTCGAGGTCGGGCCGGCCCGCGGCGCCGGGCGCCGGCGGGTCCTGCGGCGTCCGCACCGTCGGGCCCGCCGTGCGGAACGGCAGCGGGGTCGGCTCGGTGACGCTGCCGCGTCGGCCGATCGGCGTCGGCGCGGGCGGATCGTCGGGCGTCGGGGGCGTGACCGCGCGCAGCTCGCCGGTCGGCAGCGAGCGACCACGCGCCGGGGGCGACCCCGGGCCACGCTCGGGCTCGTAGGCCATCGACGCGAACCCCTCGCTCGAGCGCACCAGGCGCAGGGCCGTCGGCTCGACCGAGCGCCGCGCGACCTCGTGCAGCGCGAGAGGCGACACCTCCAGCAGGCGACGCTCGTCGCCGCGCACGACCCCGACCTGCAGCACGTCGACCTGGTGCGAGCCCGCACGGAGGTAGCCGAGCGTGTCGACCGTCTCGGCCGCGACCTCGGAGCACAGCAGCAGCAGCCGCACGCCGCCGGGCGCGCGGCCGGCGCCCGCACCGAACGGCACCTGCTCGCGGAAGGCCGCGAAGTCGACCGCGAACCGGCCCGGGTCGGCGTGGTAGGCGCGGGACAGGTCGGTCGTCGTCATGCGCGCGGCGGCGCCGCCGTGGCGCAGCGCCGCGACGACCGCCTCGTCGTCGAGCACCTGCGCGACCTCGACAACCACGGGGCGCCCCGACGCGTCGAGCGCGAGGAGCTCCGGCAGGTCGGCGCGGTCCGACGCACCCCGCGCGCGCACGACGAACAGCGGCTCGCCCGCGATGGCGGCGAGGTGGTGCGTGAGCAGTGCGGTGACCTCCTGCGCGAACGACCCCGCCAGGGGCTGCATCGGCTGGACGAGGCGCGGACGTCCGTCGTCGAGCTCGAAGATGGGCATGTCGCGGCCGGGCCTTCCTCGCACAGCAGGGGCGGGTGGGACGGCGGCACGCCCGCCCGCGCGGGGTGCGGTCGTCGCACCGACAGGGTCCCACATCTCGGGCGGTCAGCGGCAGGGGTCGGACGGGCGACGCGCGCCACTCGCGGGGTGCGCGACGCGGCGCGCGGCACGGGTCGCCGCGTGCCCGCCCAACGTCCGACCAGGTGGACGCACCGCTCCGCGAGGGGCAGGGTGGGCGCATGCTCGTCGCCTTCTCCGTCGCCCCGCTCGGTGCGGGTGAGTCCGTGTCCCAGGCCGTCGCCGACGCCGTCCGCATCGTCCGCGAGTCGGGCCTGCCGAACCGCACCGACGCGATGTTCACGACGCTCGAGGGCGAGTGGGCCGAGGTGATGGACGTCGTGCGCCGCGCCACCGAGGCCGTCGGCGCGCACGGCCACCGCGTCTCGCTCGTGCTCAAGGCCGACATCCGCCCCGGTCACACCGGTGAGCTGGACGCCAAGGTGCAGCGGGTCGAGGCGCTGCTCGCGGACTGACGCGCGCGGCGGCCGGCCGGGGGCCCTCCACCCCCGGCCGGTCGCCGCGCGCGGGTCTCGGCGGCGGCTCAGCGGTGGCCGACTCAGCGGTGGCCGACTCAGCGGTGGCCGACTCAGCGGTGGCCGGCTCCGCGGTGCCGCCGCAGCACGACGCCGACCACCACGGCGACGAGGCCGACCGCGACCGCGCCGATGCCGGACGTGACCGCGACGCCGTGCGCGAACGCGTCCTGCGCCGCGACGAGCAGCGGGCCACCGACCGCGTCGGGCAGGTCCTTCGCGAGCGCGACGGCGCCGCCGAGGGTCTGGCCCGCCGCGGCGGACTGCTCGGCCGTCAGGCCCGCGGGCAGCGTGAGGTCCGCGCGGTAGGTGGCCGCGAGCACCGACCCGAGCACCGCGACGCCGAGCGACGCACCGAGCTCGTACGACGTCTCGGAGATCCCCGACGCGGCACCCGCGCGCTCGGGCGGCACCGACGCGAGGATCGCGTCGTTGGTAAGCGTCTCGGCGAGCCCCACACCCGCGCCGACCAGGGCGAACGTCGCGACGACGACGCCCGTGCGGTGGTCGGTGCCCAGCAGCGTGCCGAGCGCGTAGCCGCCCGCGGCCAGCAGCATGCCGACGGGCACGAGCGCCCACAGCGGGAACGACCGCGCGAGCCGCACGGCCACGAGGCCCGCCACGATCGACGCGACGGCGCCGGGGAGCAGCGACAGCCCGGCCTCGACGGGGTCGAGGCCCACGACGAGCTGCAGGTGCTGCGACAGGAACAGCACGAGGCCGGCCAGCGCGAACGACGCGGTGAAGTTGGCGCCGACCGACGCCGAGAACACGGGCCGCCCGAACAGGCCGACGTCGAGCAGCGGCGACGCGAGCGTGCGCTGCCGCCGCACGAACACCACGGCCATCGCGAGCCCGACGACCAGCGCGGCGACACCCAGCGCGTCGACGCCCGCCGACGCGAGGCGCTTGATGCCGTAGACGAGCGGCAGCATCGCGACGACCGACAGCACGACGCTCGCCGGGTCGAGGCGCCCCGAGCCGGGGTTGCGCGACTCGGGCAGCACGAGCGGCGCCGCGACGAGCAGCACGAGCACGACCGGCACGTTGAGCAGGAAGATCGAGCCCCACGAGAAGTGCTGCAGCAGCCAGCCGCCGACGATCGGGCCGAGCACCGACCCGCCGGAGAACCCGGCCGCCCAGATCGCGATGGCGAGGCGCCGCTGGTCGTCGTCGAGGAAGACGTTGCGCAGCAGCGACAGCGTCGAGGGCATGAGGGTGGCGCCGAACAGCCCCAGCAGGGCCCGGGCGGCGACGAGGTGCGTCGCGTCGGTCGAGAACGCCGCGAGCAGGCTGACGACGCCGAACCCGGTGGCGCCGATCATCAGCAGGCGGCGCCGTCCGACGCGGTCCCCGAGCGTGCCCATGGTGACCAGCAGGCCCGCGAGCATGAGCGGGTAGATGTCGACGATCCACAGCAGCTGCTGCGCGGTCGGCGCGAGCGCGACGGAGATCTGCGGCAGCGCGAACGACAGGACCGTGTTGTCGATGGACACGACGAGCACGGGCAGCATGAGGACCGCGAGCGCGAACCACTGCCGCGGGCCGGCGCGCGGCGGCACGGGGGTGGCGGGGTCGGTCGC
>NZ_LNTD01000215.1 GCF_001462455.1 Cellulomonas sp. B6 | reverse complement strand
CGCACCCGAGGAGGGCGCCCGATGACCGCGACCACCGCCGGCTGGGGCGTCGAGCTGCAGGGCGTCACGCAGCGCTTCGGCGACGTCGTCGCGCTCGACGACGTCAGCCTGACCGTCCGCCCCGGCACCATCACCGGTCTGCTGGGCCGCAACGGCTCGGGCAAGTCCACGTTCGGCTCGCTGCTGGCCGCGTTCCGCCGCCCCACGGCGGGGCGCGTGCTCGTCGACGGCGAGGAGCCGTGGGAGAACGAGCGCGTCGTGCCCGGCGTGTGCTTCGTGCGGGAGTCCGGCGACGTGCTGGACGACTACCCGATCAAGGAGAACCTCGCGTACGTCTCCGGCGCGCGCCCGACGTTCTCGCACGATCTCGCGGGCGAGCTCCTCGACCTGTTCGAGCTCGACGTCAAGCGCAAGCCGGGCAAGCTCTCGCGCGGCAAGAAGTCCGCGTTCGGGATCGTCCTGGGCCTCGCGTCGCGCGCGCCGCTGACCGTGCTCGACGAGGTGCACCTCGGCCTCGACGCGCCCAGCCGCTACGCGTTCTACGACGCGCTGCTCGCCGACTACGCGGCGCACCCGCGCACGATCGTGCTGTCGAGCCATCTCATCGGCGAGATCGAGCGGCTCCTCGAGGACGTCGTCGTGCTCGACCGTGGGCGCGTGCTCGTCGCGCAGGACGCCGAGACGCTGCGCGCCGAGGGCGTGTCCGTCACCGGCCCCGCCGCCGCGGTCGAGGCGTTCGTCGCCGGGCGCGAGGTCCTCGCGACCCAGCGGCTCGGCGGCACCACCCAGGCCACCGTGCGCGGCGGCGTCGCGGAGGGCGACGTGCGCCGCGCACGGCAGGACGGGCTCGAGCTCGGCCCCGTGCCGCTGCAGGACCTGTTCGTGCACCTGACCGACCCGCAGCGGTCCGCCGGCACCGGCGGTTCCCGATGACCGCGACGACCGCCCCCGCCGTGGCGACCCGGACGCTGGTTCGCCCGTCCCCGAGCCTGCACGTCGCGCGCCGCCAGGGCGTCGCCGCGCTGCGGCTCGCCGCGTGGTTCTGGCCCATCGCGCTCCTCGCGCTCGCCGCCGTGACGATCACGGCATGGGTGGTCGAGGGGCGGGTCGACGTGTCGATCGCCGTGCACGGCCGGCAGGCGCTCGTCTGGTTCCTGTTCTCGCAGGCCATCCAGGTCGCCGTGACGTACCCGCGCGTCCACGTCGCGGCGGGCATGACCCGGCGCAGCCTCGTGCGCGGCACCCTGCTGGCGTCGGGTGCCACCGGCCTCGCGTACGCGCTGGTGCTCACCGGCGTCGTGCTGGTCGAGCGGTGGCTGCACGGCCTCGCGGGCTGGGGCTCCGCCCTCCGCGAGGTGCAGCTCGCCGGCGAGCGCGCCCCGCTGTGGGCGCTGCCGATCGACACCGTCGTCCTCACGCTGCTCGCGATCACCACGGGCCTGCTCGTCGGCATCACCTACCAGCGGTGGGGCGCGTGGGCCACGCTCACGCTGCCGCTGACCGTCGGGCCGCTGCTCGTGCTGCTGTTCCTCGGCGTCGCGCCGACGGGCGACGTGCCCGGGCTCGGGGAGGTCGCGCCGCGTGCGCTGGTCGGCCTGGCCGGGGGCGTCGGCGTCGTCGTGGTGCTCGCCGTCGCCACCGCGTACGCCGTGATCGCGCGGCGGCTGCCCCTGTCCGCGCAGGCCTGACGGCGACGAGCCCGGGAGACCCACGATGACCACCACCACCCCTGCCCGGCTCCGCGGCCCGGTGCTGCACGCGGCCGCGCGGATGGCACGGCTCAACCTCCGGCTGTTCGTGTGGTTCTGGGTGCTCGTCGTGACGGCAGTCGTGGTCGGCACCGTCGTGCTCGCGCGCGTCGACGGCGAGGTGGGCACCGCGGTGTCGCTGTACACCCGGCAGGGCGTCGTGTGGTTCCCGTTCTCGCTCGCGGTGCTCGTCGTCGCCGCGCAGCTGCGGGTGCACGTCGCCGCCGGGCGGACCCGACGCACCTTCGTGCGCGCGTCGCTGACGGTCGCGGTCGGCACGGGCGTCGCGTACGCGGTGGCGCTGCAGCTGCTGGTGCTCGCCGAGCGCGCCGTGCACGACGCCGCCGGGTGGGGCTGGCGGATCGCGGACCCGATGCTCGCCGACGAGCGCTCGCCGGCCGGCGTGCTGCTCGCCGAGCTCGTCCTGTTCGTCGTCGCCGCGAACGTGTCGGGCCTGCTGGTCGGCGTCGTGTACCAGCGGGCGCCCGGCTGGTGGGGGACGCTCGCGCTGCCGCTCACGGTCGGCCCGCTGCTGGGCGTGGCGCTGCTGCTCGAGGGCGTTGGCGGCGCGCCGCACGTCGCCCGCACGTGGTCGGCGGCCGCGCTGCCGCTGCTCGGCGGGGTCGCGCTCGTCGCCCTCATGGCCGCGGCGTACGCCGCCGTCGTCCGGACCGTCGCGATCCGCCCGCCCGCCGCCTGACCGACACCTCCCTCAGCACGCCGTCACCACGGGCCCGCACCCCGGGCCCGCGGCACCGCGCACCCGCCGCCCGGGCCCGCACCCGTCCGCACCCTCGTACCCCCGCACGTCGAGAAGGAGGCACCATGACCACCGCACCGGTCGTCCGGGCCGAGCGCCTGCGCAAGGCCTACGGCAGCACGCTCGCCGTCCAGGACGTCTCGCTGACCGTCGAGCGCGGCGAGATCTACGGCGTGCTCGGCCGCAACGGCGCCGGCAAGACGACGACGGTCGAGATGATCGCCGGGCTGCGCCGGCCCGACGGCGGCACGGTCGAGGTGCTCGGGCTCGACCCGACGCGCGACGCCGCGGCGCTGCACGAGCAGGTCGGCCTGCAGCTGCAGGAGTCCGCGCTGCCGGACCGGCTGCGCGTCGCCGAGGCGCTCGACCTGTACGCGTCCTTCTACGCCGACCCCGCCGACCCGGCCGACCTGCTCGACCTGCTCGGCCTGGCCGCCAAGCGCGACACCGCGTTCAAGGACCTGTCGGGCGGGCAGAAGCAGCGGCTGTCGGTCGCGCTCGCGCTCGTCGGTCGCCCGCAGCTGGCGATCCTCGACGAGCTCACGACCGGGCTCGACCCGCACGCGCGCCGCGAGACGTGGGCCGTGGTCGAGGCGATCCGCGACGCGGGCGTCACGATCGTGCTGGTCACGCACCTCATGGAGGAGGCCGAGCGGCTCTGCGACCGGATCGCGCTCATCGCGTCCGGTCGCGTCGCGGCGGTCGGCACCCCTGCCGAGATCGTGCGGCGTGCGCACGGCGAGCAGGTGCTGCACGTGCGCCCCGCGGCCCCCGTGCCGGACGCCGCGCTGCTCGCGGCGCTCGCGGACGTGCCCGACGTGCGCGACGCGCGGGTGGCCGACGGCGCGCTCGTCGTGCGCGGCGGCGGCGCGCTCGTGCAGGACGCGCTCGTCGCGCTCGCGCGCGCGGGGGTGCGCACCACCGACGTCCGTCTCGAGCGCGCGTCGCTCGAGGACGCGTTCGTCTCCCTCACGGGTGCGGACGCCGACCCGTCCGCGTCGACCGACGCCGACCCCCGACCCGCCACGACCGCTGCGGAGGTGTGACATGAGCCCCACGACCCCTGTCCCGGCGGGTGCGCCCGTCCCCCCGCGCGCCCCTGTCCCCGCGCGTGGGCGCGGCGCGCTCGCACCGGCCCCGCACGACGCGCGCCGGCGCGCGGCCGGCGGCGGTGCGCTGGCCCGCATGACCCTCGTCGAGGCCCGGCTGTTCCTGCGGGACCCGTCGGTGCTGTTCTTCGCGCTGCTGTTCCCCGCGCTGCTGCTGACGGTGCTGGGCCTCGTGATGCCGTGGGCCGACCAGCCGTACGACGACGACCCCGCGCTCGCGGGGATCTCGGCGATCACCGGGTACACGCCCACGGTCCTCAGCCTCGCCGTGGGGACGGTCGCGCTCTCGACGTTCCCCGCGGTCGTCGCGACCTACCGGCAGCGCGGCGTGCTGCGGCGGCTCTCGACGACCCCGGTCGGCCCGGCGCGGCTGCTCGTCGCGCAGGTCGCGGTCAACCTCGCGACGCTCGTCGTCGCCGCGCTGCTGGCCGTCGGCGCGGGCGTCGTCGTGCTGGGCATCGCGTCGCCCGTGCACGTCGGGACGGTCCTGCTCGCGTTCCTGCTGGCCGTGCTGTCGACGTTCGCGCTCGGGTCGCTGGTCGCGGCGCTCGCCCCGACGGCCGCCGCGGCCAACGGCTGGGGCATGACCCTGTACTTCGTCTCGCTGTTCTTCGCGGGAGTGTGGCTGCCGCTGCCGCTCATGCCCGAGGTCGTGCAGACGGTCGCGCGGTGGACGCCGCTGGGCGCCGCGACGCAGGCGATGACGGCGGCGTGGGTCGGGCAGCCGTTCCCGGGCACCCACCTGCTGGTGATGGCCGTCTGGGCGGTGCTCGGGCTTCCGGTCGCGGTGCGCCTGTTCCGCTGGACCTGACGCGGTCGCGAGGCCGCCGCGCGGTGCCGCCCGGCCGGGCCGGGCGGCACCGGCGTGCGGTCGACCACGGGCGGTCTGGTCACGCTCCCACGAACCGCTGTCCCTAAGCGTTTCGCGGCCTGGACGCCCCCTGTGCGTCCGCCCAGAGTGAGCGCGTCCAGACCGCGCGCCCGGGGGCGCGACGTGCGCGTCGCCCCGTCGAGCGGTCCGTTCCTTCGTGCAGGACCGCCGGCGGCACCGAGGCCGCCGGCCGGTTCCACGCCGGCACCGAGGCCGCGCGTGGTCGACGCCAGGAAAGGTACGGAAGATGACCTCACCCACCCGACGGCGCGCCGTCAGAGCGGCCTGGGCCGTCCTGACGAGCGTGACGCTCGTGGCCGCGGGCGGCGCCCAGGCCGCGTCCGCGCTGTCCGGAGGCGGTCCGGCCCCGGCCGCCGCCACCGTCAGCGACGAGTACAAGCAGCGGTTCCTCGAGCAGTACGAGAAGATCAAGGACCCGGCCAACGGGTACTTCAGCGCGCAGGGCATCCCGTACCACGCGGTCGAGACGCTCATGGTCGAGGCGCCCGACTACGGGCACGAGACGACGTCCGAGACGTACTCCTACTGGATCTGGCTCGAGGCCCTCTACGGGCAGGCCACCGGCGAGTGGGCACCGCTCAACGCCGCGTGGAAGAACCTCGAGACGTACATGATCCCGCAGAAGGAGGACCAGCCGACCAACGCGTCGTACGACGCGAGCAAGCCGGCCACGTACGCCGCCGAGTACAACCACCCGAGCAACTACCCGTCGCAGCTCAGCAGCGGCGTCTCGGTCGGCCGCGACCCGCTCGCCGCCGAGCTGCGCTCGACGTACAACTCGCCGGACATCTACCAGATGCACTGGCTGGGCGACGTCGACAACGTCTACGGCTTCGGCGCCGCACCCGGCCCCGGCTGCCAGCTCGGCCCGTCGCACCAGGGCATGTCGCTCATCAACACGTTCCAGCGCGGCCCGCAGGAGTCGGTGTGGGAGACGATCCCGCAGCCCACGTGCGACGACTTCACGTCGGGCGGGCGCAACGGGTTCCTCGACATCTTCACGGGTGACGCGTCGTACGCGAAGCAGTGGAAGTACACGTCGGCGTCCGACGCCGACGCGCGCGCCATCGAGGCCGTGTACTGGGCCAACAAGTGGGCCACCGAGCAGGGCAAGCAGGCGCAGGTCGCCGAGACCGTCGCCAAGGCCGCCAAGATGGGCGACTACCTGCGGTACACGCTGTTCGACAAGTACTTCAAGCAGATCGGCTGCACGTCGCCGTCCTGCCCGGCCGGCAGCAACCGCGAGTCCGCGCACTACCTGCTGTCCTGGTACATGGCGTGGGGCGGTGCGCTCGACACGTCGTCGCCGTGGTCGTGGCGCATCAGCTCGTCGCACGCGCACTTCGGGTACCAGAACCCGTTCGCCGCGTGGGCCCTGGCCAACGACCCGGCGCTGACGCCGAAGTCACCGACCGCCAAGGCCGACTGGACCAAGGCGCTCGAGCGGCAGCTCGAGTTCTACACGTGGCTGCAGTCCAGCAACGGCCCGATCGCCGGTGGCGCCACCAACAGCTGGGACGGCGCCTACGCGCAGCCCCCGGCCGGTACGCCGACGTTCTACGGCATGGCGTACACCGAGGCACCCGTCTACGCCGACCCGCCGTCGAACCAGTGGTTCGGCATGCAGGCGTGGGGCGTGCAGCGCATCGCCGAGCTCTACTACGAGACCGGCAACGCCAAGGCCAAGAAGGTCCTCGACAAGTGGGCCGACTGGGTCGTCGACCACGTCGAGACCGACGGCGCGAACTGGTCGGTCCCGTCCGAGCTGACGTGGTCCGGCAAGCCCGACACCTGGAACCCGACGAACCCGGGCTCCAACGCCGGCCTCACGGTGACCCTCAAGAGCTCGGGCCAGGACGTCGGCGTCGCCGGTGACACCGCGCGTGCCCTGCTGTTCTACGCCGCCCGCTCGGGCGACACCGCGGCGCGCGACACCGCCAAGGACCTGCTCGACGCGATCTGGGAGCACAACCAGGACGGCCTGGGCGTCACCTCGGTCGAGACGCGTGGCGACTACCAGCGGTTCGACGACGTCTACACCGCGGGCGGCAACGGGGTCTACGTGCCCAACGGCTGGTCGGGCACCATGCCCAACGGCGACCAGATCAAGCCGGGCGTCTCGTTCCTCGACATCCGGTCGTTCTACAAGCAGGACCCGCAGTGGTCGAAGGTCCAGACGGCGCTGAGCACGGGTGTCGACCCGCAGTTCACGTACCACCGCTTCTGGGCCCAGACCGCCATCGCGGGTGCGCTGTCGGACTACCACCGCCTGTTCGAGAGCGACGGCACGACGCCCACGCCGACGCCGACGCCGACGGTCACGCCGACCCCGACGCCGACGCCCACCGTGACGCCGACGCCGACGCCGACCGTGACGCCGACGCCCACCCCGACGCCCACGGTCACGCCCACCCCGACGCCGACCCCGACGTCGACCGGTGCGTGCACCGTGAGGTACACGGCCAGCAGCTGGAACTCCGGCTTCACGGCCTCGGTGCGTGTGACCAACAACGGCACCACCGCGCTGAACGGGTGGAACCTGCGGTTCACGTTCGCCAACGGGCAGACCGTCCAGCAGGGCTGGAGCGCGACCTGGTCGCAGTCCGGCACGAGCGTGACGGCCACCAACGCCGCGTGGAACGGCACGCTCGCACCGGGCGCGTCGGTGGACATCGGCTTCAACGGCTCCCACTCGGGGACCAACACGGCGCCGACGTCCTTCACGCTGAACGGCGCGACCTGCGCCGTCGGCTGACGCACCCGTCGGCCCTGCGCCGACGGACCTGACCGTGACCCCATGCACGGCAGGGGAGGGGCCGGTCCCGGGCGACGCCCGGGGCCGGCCCCTCGGGCGTGCGGGCACCGGGCCGCCCGGCCCGCCCGGGTGCCCGGAGTCCCGGGCGCCCGAGCAGCGCGGGGGTGGGGGCAGCCCTACCCCCGCTCCGTGGGCGAGCACGGGCGCGGCCGCGCGCCGCCGCGCCCTAGGTTCGTGGTCATGACCACCGGCCCCGTCACCGCCCCGCCCC
>NZ_LNTD01000214.1 GCF_001462455.1 Cellulomonas sp. B6 | reverse complement strand
CCGCACCACCCACCCGGCCGGACCCCGGCCCCGCTCCCCCCGAGATGAGAACCGACGATGAGCATCCGCACCGCCGTCTCCGCCACCGCGCTGGCCCTCGCGACCGCCCTGGCGCTGACCGGCTGCGTCGCCGGTGAGGGCACCGCTCCCGCCGCCGCCGGCACGCCCGCCGAGGGCAGCGCCTGGAGCACCGACACGCTCGACATCGACTTCGCGACCTACAACCCCCTGAGCCTGGTCATCAAGGACCAGGGCTGGCTCGAGGAGACGTTCGGCGACGACGTCACCGTGAACTGGCTGCAGTCGGCCGGGTCGAACAAGGCGAACGAGGCCCTGCGCGCCGGCGCCGTCGACGTCGCCTCGACCGCGGGCTCGGCCGCGCTGCTCGCGCGCTCCAACGGCTCCCCGATCCGCACGATCGACATCTACTCCCAGCCCGAGTGGGCGGCGATCGTCGTGCCCGCCGACTCCGACATCACGTCGGTGGCCGACATGGCCGGGAAGTCCGTGGCCGCGACCAAGGGCACCGACCCGTACTTCTTCCTGCTGCAGTCCCTCGACGCGGCCGGCGTCCCGCTCGACCAGGTCGAGGTGCAGAACCTGCAGCACGCCGACGGCCGCACCGCGCTCGAGCAGGGGTCGGTCGCCGCGTGGTCGGGCCTCGACCCGATCATGGCCGCGAGCGAGGCCGAGTCGGGCACGCGGCTGATCTACCGCAACATCGACTTCAACACCTACGGGTTCCTCAACGCGACGCAGGACTTCCTCGACGCGAGCCCCGACGTCGCGCAGGTCGTGGTCGACGCGTACGAGAAGGCGCGCGCGTGGGCGCAGGAGAACCCCGAGGAGGTCGTCGAGATCCTCGCCGAGGTCGCGGGCATCGACCCGGCCGTGGCGCAGAAGGTCGTCGTCGAGCGCACGAACCTCGCGATCGACCCCGTGCCGGGCGACGCGCAGCGTCAGGTCCTCGAGGTCGTCGGCCCGATCTTCGTCGAGTCGGGTGACGTCGCCGACCAGAAGACCATCGACACCGCGCTCGACGAGCTCTTCGAGCCGACGTTCGCCGAGAAGGCCGACCCCGCGAACGTCGCGGGCTGACGACCACCGCGGCGCCCGCCCGGCACGCCCGGGCGGGCGCCACCCTCCGCACCGCTCCTCGTCCCCCAGGAGACCCCATGCCCGACGCACCGACCGCGGCCCCGGTCCTCGTGACCGTCCCCGGCTCCCCCGGCACCGGACCCGTCACCGACGCGGCCGGACGCCCGCACCGCGCGCTCAACCCCCACGACCGCGGGCCCGCGCGCGCCGCGTCGTCGGGGTTCTGGTCTCGGCGCGCCACGCGCGTGGTCGGCGGGGCGCTGCTGCCCGTGCTGCTGCTCGCAGCCTGGCAGCACGTGACGAGCGCCGGGCTCGTCGCGCCGTACCAGCTGCCGAGCCCGGCGTCGGTGTGGGCGGCGGCGGTCGACCTGCAGGAGCGCGGCGAGCTCGGCACGCACGTCGCCATCTCGGTGCAGCGCGTCGTGATCGGGTTCGCGGTGGGTGCGCTCGTCGCGCTCGTCGTCGCCGCGCTCGTGGGCCTGTCACGCGCGGGCGACGTGCTGCTCGCCCCGACGCTCGCCGCGCTGCGCGCCGTGCCGTCGCTCGCGTGGGTCCCGCTGCTCATCCTCTGGATGAAGATCGGCGAGGACTCGAAGGTCACGCTCATCGCGATCGGGGCGTTCTTCCCCGTCTACACGACGGTCGCGGCGGCCCTGCGCCACGTCGACCCGCACCTCGTCGAGGCGGGGCGCGCGTTCGGCCTGCGCGGGGCCGGGCTCTTCCGCTCGGTGCAGCTGCCCGCGGTGCTGCCCTCGGTGATGTCCGGGCTGCGGCTCGGGCTCGCGCAGGCGTGGCTCTTCCTCGTCGCGGCCGAGCTCATCGCGTCCTCGATGGGTCTGGGCTTCCTGCTCACCGACTCGCAGAACAACGGGCGGGTCGACCGGATCCTGCTCGCCATCGTGCTGCTCGCGGTCATCGGCAAGCTCACCGACTCGGTGCTCGCCGTCGCCGAGAAGCAGCTGCTACGGAGGTTCGCGTGACCACGCTCACCGCGCTGCAGACCGAGACGCGCACCTACCCCGCCCCCGCCGGCCTCGCGGCGACCTCGAACGTGCGGCCCGAGGACTGGGCCCGCGCCGAGGCCGACCCGGTCGCGTTCTGGGAGGAGGCCGCGCGGCGCCTGCGCTGGGACGAGCCGTGGCACACCGCGCACACGTGGGCCCCGCCGGTGGCCGTAGCCGGCGGGGCCGAGGACGAGCTCACGGTCCCCGAGGCGCGCTGGTTCGTCGGCGGCCGCCTCAACGTCGCGGTCAACTGCGTGGACCGGCACGTCGAGGAGGGCCGCGGCGACAAGGTCGCGCTGCACGTCGAGGGCGAGCGCGGCGACCGCCGGTCGATCACCTACGCGCAGCTGCAGCGCGAGGTCGCGCAGGCCGCGCACGCGCTCACCGAGCTCGGCGTCGGACCCGGCGACCGCGTCGTGGTCTACCTGCCGGTGATCGCCGAGACCGTCGTCGTGACGCTCGCGATCGCACGGATCGGCGCCGTGCACTCGCTCGTGTTCGGCGGGTTCTCGGCCGAGGCCGTGCGCTTCCGGGTGCAGGACACCGAGGCGAAGGTGCTCGTCACGAGCGACGGGCAGTTCCGCCGCGGCGCCGCCGTCGAGGTCAAGTCCGCCGCCGACGAGGCCGTCGCCGGGCTCGACCACGTCGAGCACGTGCTGGTCGTGCGCCGCACGGGCCAGGACGTCGCGTGGACCCCCGGGCGCGACGTCTGGTGGCACGACGTGGTCGACCGCCAGCCCGACGTCCACGAGGCGGCGTCGTTCGACGCCGAGCACCCGCTGTTCGTCATCTACACCTCGGGCACCACGGGCAGGCCGAAGGGGCTGGTCCACACGTCCGGCGGGTACCTCACGCACGCCGCGTGGTCCCACTGGGCCGTGTTCGACGTCAAGGACGACGACGTGCACTGGTGCACCGCCGACCTCGCGTGGGTCACGGCGCACACGTACGAGATCTACGGGCCGCTCGCCAACGGCGTGACGCAGGTGATCTACGAGGGCACGCCCGACACGCCGCACCGCGAGCGCCACCTCGAGGTCGTCGAGCGCTACGGCGTCACGACGTACTACACGGCCCCCACGCTCATCCGCACGTTCATGACGTGGTTCGGCGACGACCTGCCCGGCGGGCACGACCTGTCGAGCATCCGCCTGCTGGGCACCGTCGGCGAGGCGATCAACCCCGAGGCGTGGGTGTGGTTCCGGCGCACGTTCGGCCGCGACGAGGCCCCCGTCGTCGACACGTGGTGGCAGTCGGAGACGGGCGCCGCGATGATCGCGCCGGTCCCCGGGGTGACGACGCTCAAGCCCGGCTCGGCCACGCGCCCGCTGCCCGGCATCGCGGCGAAGGTCGTCGGCGAGGACGGCGCCGAGGTCGCCCCCGGGCAGGGCGGGTTCCTCGTCGTCACGCGGCCCTGGCCCGGCATGGCGCGCACCGTGTGGCGCGACCCGCAGCGCTACCTCGACGCGTACTGGCGGCGGTTCGCCGGCCACGGCGAGCACGGCGGGTACTTCCTCGCGGGCGACGGCGCGTCGTACGACGAGGACCGGTACGTGTGGCTGCTCGGTCGCATCGACGACGTCATCAACGTCTCGGGGCACCGCCTGTCGACCATCGAGGTCGAGTCGGCGCTCGTCGCGCACCCGGCCGTCGGCGAGGCCGGCGTCGCGGGCGTCAGCGACCCGGTCACGGGCCAGGCCATCGCGGCGTTCGTCGTGCCGAGCGCCGCACCCGGGCCGGTCGACGACGTCGACGCGTGGCTCGCGGCGACGCACGCGCTGCGCGACGAGCTGCGCGCGCACGTGGCCCACGAGATCGGCCCCGTCGCCCGTCCGCGCCACGTGCTGGTCGTGCCCGAGGTCCCCAAGACCCGCTCGGGCAAGATCATGCGGCGCCTGCTCGCGCAGCTCGTCGAGGGCACGACGCTCGGCGACACGACGTCGCTGCAGAACCCGTGGGCGGTCGAGCAGGTCGGCACGCTCGTCGCGGCGGGCCTGCCGCGGTGAGCCCGCACCCCCGCGCC
>NZ_LNTD01000213.1 GCF_001462455.1 Cellulomonas sp. B6 | reverse complement strand
CCGCTGAACCCGGACCCGCCCGACGACCCGGGGGTCGGTGCGGTGATCGCAGACGTCGCGACGGACTCGAACCGGTCGAGCGCACCCACGAACCCCGTCGCCCAGAACGCGTGCGCCGTCGGCGCGTACGACCCGACGTACCAGCCGGGCTGCGCCACGACGCGCCCCTGCTCCGCGAGCTCGGCGAACACGCGCGCCCACCGGTCCGTGAGGCCGAACACGATCGCGTACGGCAGGTAGCGGCTGAAGACGTCCTCGCCCTCCTCGAACCGCAGCTGGTTCGCCTCGGCCGTCGCGAGGTAGCGCCGGAACCCGAGGGCCTGCGCGAGCACCGCGGTGCCGTCGGGGGTGCGCGCGGGCGCACGCCCCGACACGGCGAGCACGAGGACGCCGACGAGCACGATCGCGATGCCGACGAGCGCGAGCCCGGCGACGCTCCCGACCGCCATCGCGACCAGGGCGACACCGACGCCGAGGAACATGATCCCGAACGCCGACGCGAGCCACGCGTTGCGCACGTTCTTCGGGTTGCCGCGGAACCAGCCGACGCTCGCGACGTGCTCGTACATCATGTCCTGCACCTTGGCGAGCGACGACGCGAACGTGGTGCTCAGGTCGGACAGCTGGATGCGGTCGCCCTCCTCGAACAGGTCGGACAGCAGCCACGCCTCGAAGGGCAGGAGGCCCTCGGTGCCCGAGCGCAGGCGCACGAGCGTCCAGTCCTTCGGCTTCTTCTTCGGGTTCGTGCGCGGGACCTCCTCGATGCGCAGCCAGCCGCGCACCGCGAGGTCGACGATGGTCGCCGTGACGTCGACGGGGTCGGCCTTCTCGTCGACGAGCGTGCCGATCTCCCCCGGGCGGGCGTCCTGCGGCGGCTGGAACTGCACGGACACGGGCATGCGGCGGTCGCGGTACCCGGTCGCGGCCTCCTGGCCGTCGGCGGGACGCAGCCCCGGCGTCAGGCCCAGGTAGGCGCGGTCCCGGCCGGTGCGCCGCACGCGGCGCACGACGAGTGCGCTGCCGACCAGCAGCACCACGCCGGCGACGACGCCCGCGGGGCTGGCGGGCGTGAGCGGGAGACCCGGGTCGGGCTTCGCCCGCAGGATCGGCTGCACGCCGGGGAACGTGCCTCCCGGCCACCCGGTGACGGTCGTGAGCTGGTCGCCCACCGTCACGACGTCCTGCGTGAACGTCGCGGTCGCGCCGTCGGTCGTCGCGGACCCGCACGGCGTGGTCGAGCCGTACGGGCCGACGAAGCACGCGGCGCCCTCGACGGGGGCGGGGCCGGAGACAGCCACCGACAGCCGCGACAGCGGGATCTCCCAGCCGGACCCGATGACGTTCCAGTACAGCTCGTCGCCCGAGTGCTGCGCGTTCGCGGGGTTGATCCACCCGTTGACCGTGAACGTCACGACGTACGTCTGCACGCCCTGCACGTCGTCGACGTCCTCGTCGCCGATCCGCAGGATCATCGCCGACGACTCGTCCTCGCGGTTCACGCGCGCCGGCGCACCCGTGGGGCTGGACGCCTGCACGTCGCTGAACTCGAAGACACGGTCCTGCTCGTCGTCGTACGACACGCGCGTCGGGAACGACAGGTACGGACCGCGCCCGGGGTCGTCGCCGAAGTCGAAGTCGAGCTCGATGCGCACAGCCACCGAGCCGTCGGCCGCGGCGTCGGCGGTGACGTCGTAACGCGTGATCTCGCGGCCGCTGGTCAGGTCGCCCGGGGTGCCCGTCGCGAAGGCGACGGGCGGCGCGAGCACGATCACCCCCAGCGCCACCACGAGCACGAGCAGGAGCGCGACGAGCCGCCGCACCGCACGCGCCAGAACAGGGTCGGATCCGTCCGGACGCACGTCGGTCACCGGTCGCGTCGCTCCCTCATCGCTCGCTGCGCCTCGAGGTTGTCCTGCCGCTCGCGCAGGGCCTGGCGCTTGTCCCAGTCCTTCTTGCCGACGGCCAGGGCGATCTCCACCTTGGCGCGGCCGTCGAGGAAGTACAGCGCGAGCGGCACGATCGTGTGCCCCTTCTCGCGCGTGCGCGCCTCGAGACGCTCGATCTCCTCGCGGTGCAGCAGCAGCTTGCGCTTGCGCCGCGGCGCGTGGTTGGTCCACGTGCCCTGGGAGTACTCGGGGATGTGCACGCCGTGCAGCCACGCCTCGCCGGACTCGATCTCCGCCCAGCCGTCGACCAGCGACGCGCGGCCGGCGCGCAACGCCTTGACCTCGGTGCCCGTGAGCACCAGACCGGCCTCGAGCACGTCCTGGATCAGGTAGTCGTGCCGCGCCTTGCGGTTGGCGGCGACCATCGTGCGGCCGTCCACCTTCGCCTTCGCCACCGCGCGGCCCTCCGTCCGTGTGCTGTCACGCGCCCGGTCCCCGGGCGGTCGTCGCGGTCCTCACGACCGCCGACGTCCGACACTACCGGCGCCCACCCACGTCGTCCCACGGGAATCCGCGGACGACGCGCAGGTCACAGACCCAGGTACGGGCGCGGGTTCGTCGTCGAGCCGTTGACGTACACCTCGAAGTGCAGGTGGCACGCGGCCGAGGTGCCCGTGTTGCCCGCGTAGCCGAGCAGCTGGCCCGCGCTCACGCGCGCGCCGGCACCGACGACGAACGACGACATGTGGTTGTAGCTCGACATCAGCGAGGAGCCGTCCACCCAGCCGTGGTCGACCATCACCTGGTTGCCGTAGCCGCTGCGGAACCGGGCCCACTGGACGGTGCCGTCGCGGCCCGCGTACACCGGCTCGCCGCAGCGGTCGCGCAGGTCGATGCCCGCGTGCATGCGCATGTAGCCGAGGACGGGGTGCATGCGCATGCCGTACTCGGACGTGACGTAGATCGGGTCGTGCGCGGTCGGGTTGCCGAACTTCGCGCCCGGTCGGGCGCCGCCCGGCTGCGCGCTCGTCCCGCCGCCGCCCC
>NZ_LNTD01000212.1 GCF_001462455.1 Cellulomonas sp. B6 | reverse complement strand
GTGTCGGTGGGGGCGGGGAGCGTCGTCACGGGACGTGAGCGTAGGGGTCGCGGCGCGGGCGAAGGCGCGCGTCCCGCCCTGCGCACACCCGGGGGCATTCCTCCCGGTCTGCCCGCTGACCTGCCCGGACGTCCTACGTCCGCCACCACCGCTCACGCGACCACGACCATCTCGCGCGGCCCTCCCTCTCACACCGTCGCGACCACCCGCACCGCGTCGACCCGGTCGAGGATCTTGTCGAGCACGACCCCGCGGTCGAACTGCAGCGCGTACTCCCGCGCCCGCTCGGCGGCGGCGGCGCGGTCGGCGCGGTCCATCGCGAGGACGCCGTCGAGGGCGCGGGCGATCGCGTCGGGGTCGTCGACGGGCACGATCGTGGCGGTGTCACCGACGGCCTCGCCGATGCCGCCGGTGTCGGTGGTGATGACGGGGCCGCCGCCGGACAGCATCTTCTCGACCAGCGCGATGCCGAACGTCTCGACGAACTCGGGGCGCGGCTTGGAGGGCAGCACGAACGCGGTGCAGCCGGCCATGAGGTGGCCTTTCTCGTCGTCGGGCACGTCGTCGAGGAACGTGACGAGGTCCGCGACGGGTGTGGCGGCGGCGTGCGCGCGCAGCTCGTCGGCCTGGGGGCCGTTGCCCGCGACGACCAGGCGGCGCCCTGAGGCGGGGGCACCCGAGCGGGCGTACCCGTCGATGAGGTCGTCGACGCCCTTGGCGTGCGCGAGCCGGGACAGGAACAGCACGTAGCCGTCGCGCGTCAGGCCGCGGGCGGCGAGCGCGCGGTCGGTCGCGTCCTCGTCGCGCGCGAGGTACGTGCCGACGTCGATCGCGGGGTAGGAGACGGCGACGCGCTCGCGGCACTCGTCGGCGAACCGCGTGCCGTGGCGGGCGTCGATCGCGGCGGCCTCGGTGACGACGAGGTCCTTGGTGTACTGCGACACCGCGAGCACGACGTCGTGCGACAGGTACTGCGTGAGCACGTGCGCGGCGGCACCGAACCGGTCCTCCTGGACGCACGCGCGCACGACGTTCGTGACGTCGGACCCGACGGCCTCGGCGACGGTGACGACGTCGACGGGCAGGCCCGTGCGGCGCGCGACCGTGACGGCGTCGGCGATCGCCGTGGCGTGCGGGGACAGGTACAGCGACATCGCGACGGTCGGGACCCCGTCGGTGAACAGCTCGACCAGGCGCCCCGTGATGCCCGCGAGATACCGGCCGTCGGGGACCTTGTAGTCGCCCACGGGTGCGGGGCGCTCGACGACGATCCCCGGCGAGTACGGCAGCACGCCGTCGAGCGGCTTGAGCGGCAGACCCGCCTCCTGCAGCCGGTCGACCGGCCACGTGACGATGCGGACCTCGTCGAACCCGCGGTGCAGGGCGGCCTCGGCGAGGTTGCGGGCCTCGCCCGAGTGACCGCAGATCACCGGGTCGGCGCGCACCACGATGACGAGACGGCGGTCGGGCCGGGCGGCGGCGGTGGGGGTCATCGGCGTCGTCCTCTCGGGGTGGGTCGCGGGTGGTGACCGGATCGACCCCTCACGGTGGAAGGGGCGGTCGGGGTCGGGTGACTGGATCGACCTCTCGCGGT
>NZ_LNTD01000211.1 GCF_001462455.1 Cellulomonas sp. B6 | reverse complement strand
CTCCTCGGGTGACAGCCCCACCGTCCCCCCGGCCCACCCCCTGAGGAGCACGACATGAGCAACGAGAGCTGGAGCTTCGAGACCCGCCAGATCCACGCGGGCCAGACCCCCGACCCCGTCACCGGGGCGCGTGCGCTGCCGATCTACCAGACGACGTCGTTCGTCTTCGACTCGGCGCAGCAGGCGGCCGACCGGTTCGCGCTCAAGGAGCTCGGGCCGATCTACACGCGCATCAACAACCCGACCCAGGAGGTCGTGGAGAACCGCATCGCGGACCTCGAGGGCGGCGTCGGCGCGCTGCTCGTCGCGTCCGGCCAGGCGGCCGAGACGCTCGCGATCCTCAACGTCGCCGAGGCCGGCGACCACGTCGTCGCGTCCCCCAGCCTCTACGGCGGCACGTACAACCTCCTGCACCACACGCTCCCGCGGCTCGGCATCGAGACGACGTTCGTCACCGACCCGCACGACGCGCAGGCGTGGCGCGACGCGATCCGCCCCAACACCAAGCTGTTCTTCGCCGAGACCATCCCCAACCCGCGCGCCGACGTGCTCGACATCGAGCTCGTCGCGGGTGTCGCGCACGAGCACGGCGTGCCGCTGGTCGTCGACAACACGGTCGCGACGCCGTACCTCGTGAACCCGCTGCGGTGGGGCGCCGACGTCGTCGTGCACTCGGCCACCAAGTACCTCGGCGGGCACGGCTCGGCGATCGGCGGCGTGATCGTCGACGGCGGCACGTTCGACTACGCGCAGCACCCCGAGCGGTTCCCGAACTACAACACGCCCGACCCCTCGTACAACGGGCTGGTGTTCGCGCGCGACCTGGGCGTCGGCGGCGCGTTCGGCGTGAACCTGTCGTTCATCCTCAAGGCGCGCGTGCAGCTGCTGCGCGACCTGGGCGCGGCGATCAGCCCGTTCAACGCGTTCCTCATCGCCCAGGGCATCGAGACCCTGTCCCTGCGCGTCGAGCGGCACGTCGCCAACGCGCAGCGGGTCGCCGAGTGGCTCGAGGCGCGGGACGAGGTCCGGCACGTGCACTACGCCGGGCTGCCGTCGAGCCCGTGGCACGCGAACGCGCAGAAGTACGCGCCGCGCGGCGCGGGCGCGGTGCTCGCGTTCGAGATCGACGGCGGCGCGGAGGCCGGGCAGGCGTTCGTGTCGGCGCTCGAGCTGCACTCGAACGTCGCGAACATCGGCGACGTGCGCTCGCTCGTCATCCACCCCGCGTCGACCACGCACAGCCAGCTCACCCCCGAGGAGCAGGCGCTGTCCGGCGTGACGCCGGGCCTCGTGCGGCTCGCGGTCGGCATCGAGCACGTCGACGACATCCTCGCCGACCTCGAGGCCGGCTTCCGGGCGGCCAAGGGCGCCGGGGCCTGAGACCCTGACGACCGCGCCACGCACCACCCACGAGAGGTTCCCCGCACGATGACGCAGCCCGACCCCCGCACCGACGCCCCGGACCGCACCCCCGCACGGCGTGCGATGCCCGGCGCGTTCCCGGGTGCGGGGGCGGGCGGCGTCGACGTGCCCGACCCGCTGGCCGGACGCCGCACCCGTCGCGGTGCGACGCTCGGCAGCAGGCGCCCGCTGCCCGAGCGCCCGCCCGTGCCCGCGAGCGCCGCGTGGCGCGACGGCGACGAGCCCGGCCGGCGGCAGTTCGCCGACCTCGGGCCGCTCAAGCTCGAGTCGGGCGGGCGGCTCCCGGCCGTGCGGCTCGCGTACGAGACGTGGGGCGAGCTCGACGAGGACGGCGGCAACGCGGTGCTCGTGCTGCACGCGCTCACGGGCGACTCGCACGTCACGGGTGACGCGGGCCCCGGCCACCCGACCGCGGGCTGGTGGCAGTCGATGGTGGGCCCCGGCGCGCCCATCGACACCGACCGGTACTTCGTCGTCGCGCCCAACGTGCTCGGCGGCTGCCAGGGATCGACCGGCCCGGCGTCGACCGCGCCCGACGGCGAGCCCTGGGGCAGCCGGTTCCCGCTACTGACCGTGCGCGACCAGGTCGCCGCCGAGCTGCGGCTCGCGGACCTGCTGGGCGTCGACACGTGGGCCCTGGTGATCGGCGCGTCGATGGGCGGGCAGCGCGTGCTCGAGTGGGCCGCGACCGCGCCCGAGCGGGTCGACGCGATCGCCGCCATCGCGACGTGCGCGCAGACCACGGGTGACCAGATCGCGGGCTTCCACACGCAGCTCGCGGCCGTCGCCGCCGACCCGCGCTACCGCGACGGCGACTACTACGACGCGCCCGACGGCGAGGGGCCGCACGTGGGCCTGGGCATCGCCCGGCAGATCGCGCACCAGACGTACCGTTCGGCGCGCGAGCTCGACGAGCGGTTCGGGCGCATCCCGCAGGGTGCCGAGGACCCGCTCGAGGGCGGCCGGTTCGCGGTGCAGTCGTACCTCGACCACCACGGCGACAAGCTCGCCCGACGGTTCGACGCCAACACGTACGTCACGCTGACGCGCACGATGATCACGCACGACCTGGGCCGCGACCGCGGCGGTGTCGAGGCGGCGCTCGCGCAGGTCACGGCGCGTGCCCTGGTCGTCGCGGTGGACTCGGACCGGCTGTTCACGCCCGCGCAGTCCGAGCGGGTCGCCGCGGGGATCCCCGGCGCCGGGCCCGTGCGGTACGTGCGCTCGGACTACGGCCACGACGGCTTCCTCATCGAGGAGGACCAGGTGGGTCGGCTCGTCGTCGACTTCCTGCGCACGTCCGACCAGCCGCGCTGAGCCGGCGGGCCGTCCGCGGTCGTCCGTGCCGCGGCCGCCGCTCGCGTCGCCCCCGCCGAACGCGGACCTCGGCCGGTCCGGCGAGCCCACGAACGGCAGAACCCCGCGCTCGGACGGTCTGCACCGGGTTCGCCGACCTCGGGCCGGGCGCTCAGCCCCCCAGGCCCGCCCCCATCTCCATGACGACGTCCGCCAGCGGCGCGGTGTCGTAGGCCGCCTCGTCGGCCAGCAGCACGAGCAGCACGACCCACGGCCCGGGGGCTGCCGACGGCGCGGGCGTGCACGTGAGCGAGCGCCGGAAGCCGCGGTCGTGCACGCGCACGGTCAGCAGCACGCGGCCCGCGTCGTCGACCCAGCGGCCGCCGCGGCGCCACAGGCTCGACGGCCGGTAGTGCACCACGGTGTCACCGACGCGCCCCCGGCGGCGCCGACGCCAGAACGTGCGCGCGAGCCACGCGATCTCGGCGCCGGACGCGTCGGTCACGCGCACCTCGCGGTGCGCCGACGTCCGCACGACCCACGTGCCGTCGGACGTCTCGACGACGTGCCGGCCCCGGTCGGCGCGACCGGTCGCGACCTGGCCCGCGTCGCAGCGGATCTCGGGCGGACCGTGCCGCACGAACCGCGGGACGGTGCGGATCTGCTCTCCGGGCCGCCCGACCTGCGCGAGCGGCACCAGCACGACGTCGGTCGACACGCCCGGCATCCTGCCACCGCCGACCGGTCGGGGCACCCACCGCCGGACCGACCTCCCACC
>NZ_LNTD01000210.1 GCF_001462455.1 Cellulomonas sp. B6 | reverse complement strand
CCACCGGATCGGCCTCGACGACGAGGAGGACAGCCCGATGAGCAACCCGTACGTCCCGCTCCTGGTGATGATCGGGATCGCCGCGGTCCTCGCCCTCGGCGGCGTCGGCGCGAGCGCGATCCTCGGCCCCAAGCGGTACAACCGCGCCAAGCTCGACGCGTACGAGTGCGGCATCGAGCCCACGCCGCACGCCATCGGCGGCGGCCGGTTCCCGATCAAGTACTACCTCGTCGCGATGACGTTCATCGTCTTCGACATCGAGGTGGTGTTCCTCTACCCCTGGGCGGTGAGCTTCGCGGAGCTCGCCACGTTCGGCCTGGTCGCGATGCTCGCGTTCCTGCTGCTGATCACGGTGCCCTTCGTCTACGAGTGGAAGCGCGGCGGCCTGGAGTGGGACTGACGGTGACGACAGGGACGAGGAGGGTCTGACATGGGCATCGAGGAAGCGCCCTCGGGCTTCCTGCTGACGACGGTCGAGGACCTCGTCGGCTACTTCCGCAAGGCGTCGCTGTGGCCCGTGACCTTCGGGCTCGCGTGCTGCGCGATCGAGATGATGGCCGCCGGCACGAGCCGCTACGACATCTCGCGGCTCGGCATGGAGGTCTTCCGCGCGTCGCCGCGCCAGTCCGACCTCATGATCGTCGCCGGCCGCGTGAGCCAGAAGATGGCGCCGATCGTGCGGCAGGTCTACGACCAGATGCCGGGGCCCAAGTGGGTCCTGTCGATGGGCGTGTGCGCGTCGTCGGGCGGCATGTTCAACAACTACGCGATCGTGCAGGGCGTCGACCACGTCGTGCCGGTCGACATCTACCTGCCCGGCTGCCCGCCGCGGCCCGAGATGCTGCTGCACGCGATCCTCGCGCTGCACCAGCAGATCCAGGACCAGCCGCTGGGCGTCAACCGCGAGGAGGCCGCGCGCAAGGCGCAGGAGGCCGCGATGGCCGCCACGCCCACCTCGCACATGACGGGGCTGCTGCGATGACCGACGAGAAGAAGGCGCCCACGGGCGAGAAGGCCGACGCGTCGGCCGCCGTCAAGCCGGGCGAGAGCGCACCGGCCGGTGCGCAGCGCACGAGCGCCGCGGCGCTCGAGGCGGGCTCGCAGAACGTGCCCGCCACCGGCCCCGACGTCGGTGCCCGCACCCCGCTCGAGGTCGTCGACGTGCGCACCGGCATGTTCGGTGCCCACGGCACGGGCGACACGTCCGGCTACGGCGGCCTCGTGCGCACCGTGGCGATGCCCGGTCCGAGCGAGCGGCCCTACGGCGGCTGGTTCGACGAGGTCGTCGACGTGCTCACCGAGGTGCTCGACGAGTCCGGCACGGGCTACGCGAACGCGGTCGAGGCCGTCGTCGTGGACCGCACCGAGCTCACGCTCGTCGTCGCCCGCGCGCACCTGGTCGAGGTCGCCCGCGCGCTGCGCGACGACGCGGACCTGCGCTTCGAGCTCTCGCTCGGGGTCTCGGGCGTGCACTTCCCGCACGACGCGGGCCGCGAGCTGCACGCGGTCTACCACCTCGTGTCGGTGACGCACGGCCGCCGGCTGCGGCTCGAGGTCACGGCGCCGGAGTCCGACCCGCACATCCCGTCGACCACGTCGGTGTACCCCACCAACGACTGGCACGAGCGCGAGACCTGGGACTTCTTCGGGATCGTGTTCGACGGCCACCCGGCGCTCGCACGCATCCAGATGCCCGACGACTGGCCGGGCCACCCGCAGCGCAAGGACTACCCCCTCGGGGGCATCCCGGTCGAGTACAAGGGCGCGACCGTGCCGCCCCCGGACCAGCGGAGGTCGTACAGCTGATGAGCGCCCCCACGTCCCACACCCCCCACGCGACCCGCAGCGTCCCGCAGGACCAGACCGAGGGCGTCCCCTCGTTCGAGGCGTCCGGCGGTGACTGGTCCCAGATCGCCGAGGAGGCCGCTCGCCTCGGCGAGGAGCGCATCGTCGTCAACATGGGTCCCCAGCACCCGTCGACGCACGGCGTGCTGCGCCTCATGCTCGAGATCGACGGCGAGACCGTCACCGAGGCCCGGGCCGGCATCGGCTACCTCCACACGGGCATCGAGAAGAACATGGAGTTCCGCACCTGGACCCAGGGCGTGACCTTCTGCACCCGCATGGACTACGTCGCGCCGCTGTTCCAGGAGGCCGCGTACTGCCTCGCGGTCGAGAAGCTGCTGGGCATCACGGACGACGTGCCCGAGCGCGCGAGCGTCATCCGCGTGCTGATGATGGAGCTCAACCGCATCTCGTCGCACCTGGTCTTCCTGGCCACGGGCGGCAACGAGCTGGGCGCCACGACGATCATGATCATCGGGTTCACGGCCCGCGAGGAGATCCTCAAGATCTTCGAGATGATCTCGGGCCTGCGGATGAACCACGCGTACATCCGCCCCGGCGGCGTCGCGCAGGACGTGCCCCCGGGCTCGATCGACGCGGTCCGCGAGGCTCTCACGAAGGTGCGCGGCTACCTGCGCCAGCTCGAGGACCTCATGCTGGCCAACCCGATCCTGCAGGCGCGCATGAAGGACGTCGGCACGCTGAGCCTCGCGGCCTGCATGGCCCTGGGCGTCACGGGCCCGATCCTGCGCTCGACGGGCCTGCCGTACGACGTGCGCAAGGCGAACCCGTACAGCGGCTACGAGACGTACGACTTCGACGTGCCCGTCAACGACGGCGCCGACGCGTGGAGCCGGCTGCTGCTGCGCATCGAGGAGTGCTACCAGTCGATGCGGATCGTCGAGCAGTGCCTCGAGCGGCTCGCGAAGCCGGGCCCGGTCATGGTGGCCGACAAGAAGGTCGCGTGGCCCGCGCAGCTCGCGATCGGCACCGACGGCATGGGCAACTCGCTCGACCACATCAAGGAGATCATGGGCACCTCCATGGAGTCCCTGATCCACCACTTCAAGCTGGTCACCGAGGGCTTCCGGGTCCCCGCGGGCCAGGTGTTCCAGACCGTCGAGCACCCGCGCGGCGAGCTGGGCGTGCACCTGGTGTCCGACGGCGGCACCAAGCCGTACCGGGCGCACTTCCGCGACCCGTCGTTCAACAACCTGCAGGCCGTCTCCATGATGTGCGAGGGCGGGCAGATCGCCGACGTCGTCGTCGCCGTGGCGTCGATCGACCCGGTGCTGGGAGGGGTGGACCGCTGATGTCCGTCGAGCACGCAGACGCGGCCGTGCCGCACGGGCACGGTCGTGTGCCCGGTGAGCGGCACGCCACCGGCTACGACGACGAGACGCGCGCGCGCCTGACGCGCGACGCCGACGAGATCGTCGCGCGGTACCCCCAGGCGCGGTCGGCCCTGCTGCCGATGCTGCACCTGGTGCAGTCCGAGGACGGCTACGTCAGCCCGCGCGGCATCGCGTTCTGCGCGGCTCACCTGGGCCTGACGACCGCCGAGGTGTCGGCCGTCGCGACGTTCTACACGCAGTACAAGCGCCACCCCAACGGCACGTACACGGTCGGTGTCTGCACCAACACGCTGTGCGGCGTCATGGGTGGCGACGCGATCTGGGAAGAGCTCAGCGAGCACCTCGGGGTCGGGCACGACGAGACGACCCCCGACGGCGCGATCACGCTCGAGCGCGTCGAGTGCAACGCGGCCTGCGACTACGCGCCGGTCATGATGGTCAACTGGGAGTTCTTCGACGAGCAGACGCCCGCCTCGGCGGTCGAGGTCGTGGACCGGCTCGTCGCGGGCGAGCCGGTCGCGCCCACGCGCGGCCCGTCGCAGGTCGGCACGTTCAAGGAGATCAGCCGCGTGCTCGCGGGGTTCCCCGACGGCCGCGCCGACGAGGGCGTGGGCGCGGGGCAGGCCACGCTGCGCGGCACGGTGCTGGCCAAGGAGCAGGGCTGGACGGCGCCGTCGTTCGACGCCGACGAGCGCGCCGCCGCGGCGGCCGCGCAGGCCGACGACGCCGCCCCCGAGGTGGGCGACGAGCAGTCGAGCGCGCAGCACGCGCCGACCACGCCGGCCGACAGCTCGCCGACCGGCGAGCAGCGCAAGCAGAAGTCCGACGACGCGAAGGAGTCGTGATGACGACCCTGACCCCCGTGCTGTCCGCGCACTGGGACGCGGACCGGTCGTGGAAGCTCGCGCGCTACGAGGCCGACGGCGGCTACCGCGGCCTGCGGCGCGCGCTCGGCATGCCCGCCGCCGACGTCGTGACCACGGTCAAGGACTCGGGCCTGCGCGGCCGGGGCGGCGCCGGGTTCCCGACGGGCATGAAGTGGGGCTTCCTGCCCGCGCCCGACGGCGGCCCGCGCTACCTCGTCGTCAACGCCGACGAGTCCGAGCCGGGCACCTGCAAGGACATCCCGCTCATGATGGCGAGCCCGCAGGAGCTCATCGAGGGCGTGATCATCACGTCCTACGCGATCGGCTGCCACCACGCGTTCATCTACCTGCGCGGTGAGGTCGTCCACGTCTACCGCCGCCTCCTGGAGGCCGTGCGCGAGGCGCGCGAGGCCGGCTACGTCGGCACCGACATCCTCGGGTCGGGGTTCGACCTCGAGATCACGGTGCACGCCGGCGCCGGTGCGTACATCTGCGGCGAGGAGACGGCGCTGCTCGACTCGCTCGAGGGTCTGCGCGGCCAGCCGCGCCTCAAGCCGCCGTTCCCCGCGGTCGCCGGCCTGTACGCGCGGCCGACGGTGGTCAACAACGTCGAGTCGATCGCCTCGGTGCCCGCCATCCTGCAGGGTGGCGCGTCGTGGTTCACGTCGATGGGCACCGAGCGCTCGGCGGGGCACGGGCTGTTCTCGCTGTCGGGGCACGTGACCCGTCCGGGTCAGTACGAGGCGCCGCTGGGCATCACGCTGCGCGAGCTGCTCGACATGGCCGGCGGCGTGCGCGAGGGCCACGAGCTGAAGTTCTGGACGCCCGGCGGGTCGTCGACGCCGATCTTCACCGCCGAGCACCTCGACGTGCCGCTCGACTACGAGTCGGTCGGCAAGGCGGGGTCGATGCTCGGCACGCGCGCGCTGCAGATCTTCGACGAGACGACGTCGGTGGTCCGCGCGGTGTCGCGCTGGATCCAGTTCTACAAGCACGAGTCGTGCGGCAAGTGCACGCCCTGCCGCGAGGGCACGTTCTGGCTCGCGCAGATCATGGCGCGCCTCGAGGCCGGCCAGGGCACGAGCGCCGACATCGACCTGCTGCTGGACCTGTGCGACAACATCCTGGGTCGCGCGTTCTGCGCGCTCGGCGACGGCGCGACCAGCCCCGTGACGAGCGCGATCAAGTACTTCCGGGAGGAGTTCGAGGCGGGCACGCACACGCCCGCCGACGTCCTGTTCCCGCCCGAGCGCAGCGCGCTCTTCGACTACACGCCGCGTCGTCGCACGCAGCTCGCGGGGGTGCACGCATGACGATCACGACCCCGAGGAACACCTCGGGCACGCCGCTCGTGCCGGCCGCGCCGCCGGTCACCGCGCCCGAGCCGGAGGCGACCGTGACGTTCACGGTCGACGGCATCGAGACGACGGTGCCCAAGGGCACGCTCGTCATCCGCGCCGCCGAGCAGCTCGGCATCCAGATCCCGCGGTTCTGCGACCACCCGCTGCTCGCGCCCGCGGGCGCGTGCCGGCAGTGCCTGGTCGAGGTGTGGGCGCCCGGTCGCGACGGCAACGTCGCGAAGATGCCCAAGCCGCAGGCGTCCTGCACGCTCGAGGCGACGCCCGGCATGCAGGTCAAGACGCAGCACACGTCGCCCGAGGCCGACAAGGCCCAGCACGGCGTCATGGAGCTGCTGCTCATCAACCACCCGCTCGACTGCCCGGTCTGCGACAAGGGCGGCGAGTGCCCGCTGCAGAACCAGGCCATGAGCAACGGCCGGGCGGCGACGCGGTTCGTCGACGTCAAGCGCACGTTCCCCAAGCCGATCGCGGTCTCGACGCAGATCCTGCTCGACCGTGAGCGGTGCGTGCTGTGCCAGCGCTGCACGCGGTTCTCCGAGGAGATCGCGGGCGACGTGTGGATCGACCTGCAGAAGCGCGGTGCGCAGCAGCAGATCGGCACGTTCGACACGCAGGTGCTCGGGTTCGCGGGCGACGCGCCGGTCGGTGCGTCGACCGTCGACACCAGCGGGCGCCCGTTCGCGTCGTACTTCTCCGGCAACACCGTGCAGATCTGCCCCGTCGGCGCGCTGACGTCGGCCGCGTACCGGTTCCGCGCGCGCCCGTTCGACCTGGTCTCGACGCCGGGTGTCGCCGAGCACGACGCGAACGGCTCGGCCATCCGCGTCGACCACCGGCGCGGCGTCGTGCTGCGCCGACTCGCGGGCGACGACCCGGTCGTGAACCAGGAATGGATCACCGACAAGGACCGCTTCGGGTTCCACTGGCAGTCGGCGCCGGACCGCGTCACCACGCCGATGGTGCGCCGACGCGGCGCCGACGGCACGCGCGGCGAGCTCGAGCCGTGCTCGTGGGTCGAGGCGCTCGACACCGCGGCCGAGGGCCTGCGGACCGCGATCGCGGGACCCGGCGTGGGCGTGCTGCCCGGCGGCCGCCTCACGCTCGAGGACGCGTACGCGTACGGCAAGCTCGCGCGCGTCGCGCTCGGCACCAACGACGTCGACCACCGCGCCCGGCCGCACTCGGCCGAGGAGACCGCGTTCCTCACGCACCACGTCGCGGGTCGCACGCTGCAGGTGACGTTCGCCGACCTCGTCGCCGCGCCCGCCGTGCTGTGCGTCGCGTACGAGCCCGAGGAGGAGGGCGGCATCGTCTTCCTGCGGCTGCGCGGCTCCGTGGTCGCGGGCCGCACGCGCGTGTTCTCGGTCGCGGCCCTCGCGAGCCGCGGCCTCGAGCGCCTGGACGGCACGCTGCTCGCGGCCGCGCCCGGCACCGAGCCCGAGGTGCTCGACGCCATCGCGACGGGTGCCGACGACGTGCTCGGCACGACCGCCGAGGCGCTGGCCGCCGAGGGTGCCGTGATCGTCGTGGGCGAGCGCGCCGCGTCGGTCCCGGGGACCCTCACCGCGGTGCTCCGGCTCGCCGAGCGCACCGGTGCGCGCGTCGCCTGGATCCCCCGCCGCGCGGGCGAGCGCGGCGCGATCGAGGCCGGCACGCTGCCGACCCTGCTGCCGGGCGGCCGCCCGGTCGCCGACGCGGCCGCACGGGCCGACATCGCCGCGACCTGGGGCGTCGACGAGCTGCCCGCCACGCCGGGCCGCAGCGCGGACGAGATCCTCGCCGCCGCGGCCGAGGGGCGCCTGGGCGCGCTCGTCGTGGGCGGCGTCGACCCGGCCGACCACGCGGACCCCGCGGTCGCGCGCGCCGCGCTCGACGCGGTGCCGTTCGTGGTGTCGCTCGAGGTGCGGCGCAGCGAGGTCACCGACCGTGCCGACGTCGTGCTGCCCGTCGCACCGCCGGTCGAGAAGCCCGGCACGTTCGTCACGTGGGAGGGCCGCCCGCGTCCCTTCCCGCAGGCGCTCACGACGACGCAGCTCGCCGACCACCGCGTGCTCGACCGCCTGGCCGACGCGCTCGGCGTCGACCTCGGTCTGCAGACGCTCACGGCCGTGCACGACGAGCTCGACCGCCTCGGCGGCTGGGGCGGCGCGCGCGGTGACGCACCCGCGACCGACCCGGCCGAGCCGCCCGCGGTGCCGCCGGGCCACGCCGTGCTCGCGACGTGGCACCAGCTGCTCGACGCAGGCCGCCTGCAGGACGGCGAGCAGTACCTCGCCGGGACGGCCAAGCGGACGGTCGCACGCGTGTCGCCCGCGACCGCGCAGGCCGCGGGCCTGGCGGACGGTGACGACGTCGCCGTCTCGACCGACCGCGGCACGGTCACCGTGCCCGTGCAGGTCACCGACATGGCGGACCACGTGGTGTGGCTGCCGACCAACCCGCGCGGCGCGGCGGTCCGCGACGTGCTCGGCGCGGTCGCCGGCACCGTCGTGCGCCTCGAGCGCGCGGGGGAGTCGGACGCGCCCCTGGTCGTGGACGGCGCGACGGGCCCGGTGAGCGGGGACGCCGCCGACGCGGTCGCCGGCGTCCGCGCGGACGAGGAGGAGCAGGCATGAGCGTGCTGCCCGCGGCGCTGACCGCGCTGCCGAGCGCGGTCGGGGACGGCGCCGTCGCGCCCGTCGTCGCCGACTTCAGCAACGACGTGTTCTGGGTGTGGCTGCTCAAGGCCGTCGCGATCATCGTGTTCCTGCTGACCAGCGTGCTCATCGCGATCTGGTTCGAGCGGCGCGTGGTCGGCATCATGCAGCTGCGCCCCGGCCCCAACGTGCACGGCCCGTTCGGCCTGCTGCAGTCGCTCGCCGACGCGATGAAGCTCCTGGTCAAGGAGGACATCACCGTCAAGGCGGCCGACAAGCTCGTCTACATCCTCGCGCCGATGATCGCGGTGCTGTGCTCGCTGCTCGTGTACGCGGTCATCCCGTTCGGGCCCGAGGTGAACATCTTCGGCGTCATCACGCCGCTGCAGCTCACCGACTTCCCGGTCGCGGTGCTCTACATCCTCGCGTGCGCGTCCGTCGGCGTGTACGGCATCGTGCTCGGCGGCTGGTCCTCGAACTCGACGTACCCGCTGCTCGGCGGTGTGCGCTCGACGGCGCAGGTCATCAGCTACGAGCTCGCGATGGGGCTGTCCCTCGTGTCGGTCTTCATCATGGCCGGCTCGATGTCGACGTCGCAGATCGTCGACTCGCAGACCTCGGTGTGGTGGTTCCTGCCGCTGCTGCCCGCGTTCGTCATCTACGTCATCTCGATGGTCGGCGAGACGAACCGCCTGCCGTTCGACCTCCCCGAGGCCGAGGGCGAGCTCGTCGGCGGGTACACCACCGAGTACTCGTCGATGAAGTTCGCGTGGTTCTTCCTCGCCGAGTACATCAACATGCTCAACGTCTCGGCGGTCGCGACCACGCTGTTCTTCGGCGGCTGGCGCGCCCCGTGGCCGCTCTCGGCGATCAACGACGGCATGTTCAACACCGGCTGGTGGCCGGTCCTGTGGTTCGTCGCCAAGGTCTGGATGTTCATGTTCCTGTTCGTGTGGATCCGCGGGTCGGTCCTGCGGTTCCGCTACGACCAGTTCATGAAGATCGGCTGGAAGGTCCTCATCCCGGCGGCGCTCGCGTGGGTCGTGTGCGTCTCGCTCGTGCAGGCCGCGCGCCAGCTGTGGGACGTCGACCTGCGCACGCTGCTGTTCGTGCTCGCGGGCCTCGTGCTCGTCGGCCTCGTCGTGTCGTTCCTGGTGCCGGAGAAGAAGCCCGCGCCCGAGCCCGGCCCGACCGGCCCGCAGGAGATCGACCCCTTCGCGGACGGCTACCCCGTCCCGCCCCTGCCGGGGCAGGTGCTCCCGCCCTCGCCGCGCGCGCAGCGTCGCCTCGCCGCGACCGCGACCGACGCGGGCGACCCGTCCGGACCCGAGACCCCGCTGGAGGTGCGCGGTGGCTGAGCAGCGCAAGAAGAAGGCCCGTCCGGGTGCGACGCCCGCGTCGTCCGGCGGCCAGGTGCAGCGCACCGCCCGCACGGGCGGCGAGGTCGACCGTCCCGCCGACGAGGGGTACCGCTCGCTCATCGAGAAGCGGTCCGGCCTCGGCGAGCTCCTGGCGCCCGTCGCCGGGTTCGGCGTGACGTTCTCCAACATGTTCCGGCCCACGGTCACGGAGCAGTACCCGCGCGAGCGCGTCCCCACCAAGCCGCGGTACCACGGCCGCCACCAGCTCAACCGGTACGCCGACGGGCTCGAGAAGTGCATCGGCTGCGAGCTGTGCGCGTGGGCGTGCCCGGCCGACGCGATCTACGTCGAGGGTGCGGACAACACGCCCGAGCAGCAGTTCTCGCCCGGCGAGCGGTACGGCCGCGTCTACCAGATCAACTACCTGCGCTGCATCTTCTGCGGCCTGTGCATCGAGGCGTGCCCCACGCGGGCGCTCACGATGACCAACGAGTACGAGCTCGCGGGCCCGACGCGGCCCGGCATGATCTGGGAGAAGCAGGACCTGCTCGCGCCGCTGCGCGAGGGGCAGCTGTCCACGCCGCACCCCATGGTCGAGGGCACGACGGACACCGAGTACTACCGGGGCGAGGTCACCGGCACCACCGACGAGCAGGTCGCGTGGGTCGCCGAGCACCGCCCCGAGGACCCGACGCTGCCCGAGAACCGCGCGAAGGGCGCCACGGTCCCCGACCTCGGCGCCACGCGCCTCGCGCAGCGGGAGATCACGGCCGGCGCGCACCGCCAGGGGGGTGCCCGGTGAGCCACGTCCTCACGGTGCTGCCGGCGGCCGCCGGCGCGCTGACGGAGTCGGGTCAGACCAGCACGGCCGAGGCCGTCCTGTTTTGGGTGCTCGGCCCGATCATGGTGCTCGCGGCCCTGGGGCTGCTGTTCGCCCGCAAGGCCGTGCACGCGGCGCTTGCGGTCGTGCTCGTCATGATCTCGCTCGCGTTCCTGTACGTCGCGCAGGGCGCCGAGTTCCTCGGCGTCGTGCAGGTCGTCGTCTACACCGGCGCCGTCATGATGCTGTTCCTCTTCGTCCTCATGCTCGTGGGCGTCGACCGCTCCGACTCGCTCGTCGAGACGATCCGCGGGCAGCGCTGGATCGGCGTGCTCGCCGGCCTCGGGCTGGGCGTCGTGCTCGCCGGCGTGGTCGGGCGCGCGACGTACGGCACGCCCGCCGGGATCGAGGAGGCGAACGCCGGGTCCAACCCCGCCGCGATCGCGCACCTGATCTTCGGCCAGCACGTGTTCGCGATGGAGGTCGTCGGCGCGCTGCTCGTCACCGCGGCGCTCGGCGCCCTGGTGCTGACGCACCGCCAGCGGCTGACCCGCAAGGTCGGCCAGCGCGAGCGGGCCGAGCGGCGCCTGCGCGAGGGCGGCTACCCCGTCTCCCTCCCGGCGCCCGGCGTGTACGCGCGCCACAACGCGCTCGACGTGCCCGCGCTCGACCCCGAGGGCCGACCGATCGAGGCGTCCGTGCCGCGCGTGCTGCGCGTGCGCGGGCAGGAGGCGGACGCACGCGAGTACGCCGCCCGCATCGACCGTGTGCTCGCGGGCGGGTGGGCGACCGGTGCCGGCACGTTCACGTCGAACCGCGACGTGGACGACCCGCACGGCCGCACGGCCCCGACGCCCGGCACGCCGGGCACCGACGCCACCGAGACCGACGACGAGGAGGGGGCCCGGTGAGTCTCACCCACTACCTGGTGCTGGCCGCGATCCTGTTCGCGATCGGCGCCACGACGGTCCTGCTGCGCCGCAACGCGATCATCGTGTTCATGGGCGTCGAGCTCATGCTCAACTCGACGAACCTGCTGCTCGTGACGTTCTCGCGCATGCACGGCAACCTCTCCGGCCAGGTGCTCGCGTTCTTCGTCATGGTCGTCGCTGCCGCCGAGGTCGTCGTCGGGCTCGCGATCATCGTCACGATCTTCCGGACCAGACGCTCGGCCTCGGTCGACGACGTCAACCTGCTGAAGAGCTGAGGGGCTCCGACGTGCACACCCTGATCTCCCTGACGGCCCCCGCCGTCGTGCCGGCCGTCGAGCCCGTCGTGGCCGCCGACTGGCCGGGCGCCGACGCCGCCGTGCTGCTGGTCGCGCTGCCGCTGCTGTCGGCCGCGGTCCTCCTGCTGCTCGGGCGCCGCTCCGACCGCTGGGGCCACTGGCTCGGCGTGCTGGCCTCGGCCGGGTCGTTCGTCGTCGGCGTCGTGCTGCTGCTGGGCATGCTCGGCCTGCCCGCCGAGCAGCGCGTGCACGACGTGCACCTCGGCACGTGGCTCGACGCGGGCGCCCTGAGCATCGACGCCGGGCTGCGGGTCGACCCGCTGTCGCTCACGTTCGTGCTGCTCGTGACGTTCGTCGGCACGCTCATCCACGTGTACTCCGTGGCGTACATGGAGCACGACGCCGCACGGCGCCGGTTCTTCGCCTACCTCAACCTGTTCGTCGCGGCGATGCTGCTGCTGGTCCTCGCGGACTCGTACGTGCTGCTGTTCGTCGGCTGGGAGGGCGTGGGGCTCGCGTCCTACCTGCTCATCGGGTTCTGGAACCACCACACGCCCTACGCGGTCGCCGCGAAGAAGGCGTTCGTGGCCAACCGCGTCGGCGACGTCGGGCTGCTGGTCGCGATGGGACTGATGTTCGCGACCTTCGGCAGCCTCGACTTCTCGACCGTGCACGCGAACGTCGCGCAGGCGTCGGAGTCGACGCTCACGCTGATCGGCATCGCGCTGCTCGTCGCGGCCTGCGGCAAGTCGGCGCAGTTCCCGCTGCAGTCCTGGCTGGGCGACGCGATGGCCGGCCCGACCCCCGTGTCGGCGCTCATCCACGCCGCGACCATGGTCACCGCGGGCGTCTACCTCATCGTCCGCTCGGGCGTGATCTACGCCGGGGCGCCCACCGCGCAGCTCGTCGTCGCGATCATCGGCGCGATCACGCTGCTGTTCGGGGCGGTCGTCGGCTGCGCGAAGGACGACATCAAGAAGGCGCTCGCCGCCTCGACGATGTCGCAGATCGGCTACATGGTGCTCGCCGCGGGCCTGGGGCCCATCGGGTACGCGTTCGCGATCTTCCACCTCGTCACGCACGGCTTCTTCAAGGCCGGCATGTTCCTCGGCGCCGGGTCGGTCATGCACGGCATGGACGACCAGGTCGACATGCGCCGCTTCGGCGGCCTGGGCCGGTACATGAAGATCACGTACTTCACGTTCATGGCCGGCTGGCTCGCGATCCTCGGCATCCCGCCGTTCGCCGGGTTCTTCAGCAAGGACAAGATCATCGAGGCCGCGTTCGTGCCCGTCGACGGTCAGCCGTGGCGTGCATGGGTGTTCGGCACGATCGCGCTGCTCGGCGCCGGGATCACGGCGTTCTACATGTCGCGCCTGTTCTTCATGACGTTCGAGGGCAAGAAGCGCTGGAGCGAGACGCGCGACGGCCACGAGCAGCACCCGCACGAGTCGCCCGCGCTGATGTGGGTGCCGATGGCGGTCCTCGCGGTCGGCTCGGTCGCGCTCGGCTGGGTGCTGCAGGCCGTCGGGTTCGTCACGTGGCTCGAGCCGTCGGTCGGCCACGCCGAGCACGAGGAGCCCGTGCTGGGCGTGCCCGTGCTCATCGGCCTGACCCTCATCGCCGTCGCGCTCGGCCTCGCGCTCGCGTGGCGCCGCTACGCGGTGTCGACGGTCCCCGTCGCCCCGCCCGTGGGCACGGTGCTGACACGCGCCGCGCGCGTCGACCTCTACCAGGACGCGGTCAACGACGCGGTGCTGGTCGAGCCCGGGCAGTACCTCACACGGTCGCTGGTCTACGGCGACAAGGCGGTCGTCGACGGCGCCGTCACCGGCCTGGCACGGCTGACCGTCGGGACCGGCGACCTGGTGCGCCGCGCGCAGAACGGGTTCGCCCGTTCCTACGCCGCGGTCATGGTCGTCGGCGTGGTCGTGCTCGCGGTCGTCGTCCTGGCCGTACGCGGCTGATCGAGTCGGAGGAGAGCGAGAACTGATGTCGGACTTCCCCTGGCTCAGCGCCCTGGTGGTGCTGCCGCTGCTCGGCGCGGTCGCGCTGTGGGTCCTGCCCACCGGCGCCCGTCGCCACACCCGTGCCGTCGCGCTCGGGTTCGCCCTCGCGCAGGTCGCGCTGCTCGTCGCCGCGTTCTCGGCGTTCGACACGGCGGCCGCCGCGACGCACCAGCTCGTCGAGACGTACCCGTGGATCCCCGCGCTGGGCGTCTCGTGGGCGCTCGGCGTCGACGGCGTCGGGCTCGCGCTCATCGCGATGTCCGTGGTCCTGGTGCCGCTCGTCGTGCTCGCCGCCTGGCGCGAGCAGGGCTCGACGGACGGTCCCACCGACCGGCTGCGCCACTACCTGGCGCTCGTCCTGCTGCTCGAGGCGTTCATCGTCCTGGTGTTCGCGGCACGCGACGTGTTCCTGTTCTACGTCGTGTTCGAGGCGATGCTCATCCCGGTCTACTTCATGATCGGCGCGTTCGGCGGCGCCCAGCGCCGCTACGCGGCCGTGAAGTTCCTGCTCTACTCGCTGGCCGGCGGGCTCGTCATGCTGGTCGGCGTCATCACGCTGTACCTGCAGGGCCCGGGCGGGCCGGAGGGCTTCCTCACCGAGAACCTCGTGGGCGTCGGTCTCGACCCCACGGTCGAGAAGTGGCTCTTCCTGTCGTTCTTCGTCGCGTTCGCGATCAAGGCGCCGATGTTCCCGGTGCACACGTGGCTCCCGGACGCGGCGCAGCAGGCGCCCGCGGGCACGTCGACGCTGCTCGTCGGCGTGCTCGACAAGGTCGGCACGTTCGGCATGCTGACGCTCTGCCTGCCGCTGTTCCCGAACGCCAGCCGCTGGGCCGCGCCCGTGATCATCGTGCTCGCCGTCGTGTCGGTGCTCTACGGCGCGCTGCTCGCGATCGGCCAGAAGGACATGATGCGGCTCGTCGCGTACACCTCGGTGTCGCACTTCGGGTTCATCGTCCTCGGCATCTTCGCGTTCACGTCGACGTCGATCGCCGGGTCGTCCTTCTACATGGTCAACCACGGGCTCTCGACCGGCGGGCTGTTCCTGCTGGTGGGCTTCCTCGCGGCGCGCCGCGGCTCGCAGCAGATCAGCGACTTCGGCGGGCTGCAGAAGGTCGTCCCCGTGATGGCGGGCCTGTTCCTCGTCGTCGGGCTGTCCGCGCTCTCGCTGCCGGGGCTCTCGACGTTCGTCAGCGAGTTCCTCGTGATCGTCGGCGCGTTCGCGCGGCACCCGGGGGTCGCGCTCGCCGCGACGTTCGGCGTGGTGCTCGCGGCGCTGTACGTGCTGTGGCTGTACCAGCGCGTGTTCACGGGGCCGGTCCGCCCCGAGCTGGCGAGCACGCCCGACCTCGGCGCTCGCGAGCGCTGGGTGGTCGGCCCGCTCGTCGTGCTCATGCTGGTGCTCGGGTTCCTGCCCGGCCCCGCGCTCGACCTCGTGCGGCCACCCGCGCACGTGAGCCTCGAGCAGGTCGGCGTCGAGGACGTCACGCCGACCGTGTCGATCGCCACCGCCGGTGCCGAAGGGAGTGACCAGTGAGCGGCTTCACCGTCCCCGAGATCGCGTGGGGGCCGATGGTCCCCGTGATGGTCGTGCTGCTGACCGCCGTGGTCGGCGTGCTCGTCGAGGCGTTCGTGCCCGCCGCGCACCGCCGCACGGTGCAGCTCACGCTGACGCTCGCCGCGCTGGCGGGGTCGCTCGTCGCGGTCGCCGCGCTGTGGTCCGACACCGAGCGGACGGGCGGCACCGACGTGCTGGGCGGCTCGCTCGTGGTCGACGGCCCGACCCTCGTCCTGCAGGCGACGATCGCGCTGCTCGCGCTGCTGTCCACGCTCGTCGTCGCGGACCGTGTGACGGGCGGCGAGGACGCGTTCGCGCCCGCCGCGGCGGCCGTCCCCGGGTCGGACTACGAGGAGCTCGCGCGCAGCCGCGGCCTGCGGCAGACCGAGGTCTTCCCGCTCCTGCTGTTCGCGACCGGCGGCATGATGGTCTTCCCCGCGACGACCGACCTGCTGACGCTGTTCGTGGCGCTCGAGGTGCTGTCGCTGCCGCTGTACCTGCTGTCCGGCATGGCCCGCCGTCGCCGCCTGCTGTCGCAGGAGGCGTCGATGAAGTACTTCCTGCTCGGCGCGTTCGTGTCCGCGATCATGCTGTTCGGCATCGGGCTGCTGTACGGGTACTCCGGGTCGCTGCGGTTCTCGGACATCGCGGCCGCGACCGCCACGCCCAACGGCATGGAGGGCCTGCTCGTCGTGGGCGCCCTCATGCTGCTCGCGGGCCTGTTCTTCAAGGTCGGCGCCGTCCCGTTCCACATGTGGACGCCCGACGTCTACCAGGGCGCCCCGACCCCCGTCACGGGCTTCATGGCCGCGTGCACCAAGGTCGCCGCGTTCGGCGCGCTGCTGCGCGTCGTCTACGGGATGCTCCCGGGCATGGCGTGGGACCTCGACGTCGTCCTGTGGGTCGTGGCGATCCTCACGATGGTCGTCGGCACGGTCGCGGCGCTCGTGCAGACCGACGTCAAGCGGCTGCTCGCGTACTCGTCGATCGCGCACGCGGGCTTCGTGCTCACGGGCGTCATCGCGCTGAACGACGCCGGTCTGACCGCCGTGCTGTTCTACCTGCTGGCGTACTCCGCGGCGACGGTCGGCGCGTTCGGCCTCGTGTCGCTCGTGCGCGAGCAGGGCACGGGCGAGGACGGCAGCCCGACGCTCCTCGGCGAGGCGACGCGCCTGCCGCAGTGGGCGGGCCTCGGGCGTTCGCACCCCGTGGTCGCCGTGACGTTCACGCTGTTCCTCCTGTCGTTCGCGGGGATCCCGCTCACCGCCGGGTTCGTCGGCAAGTTCGCGGTGTTCTCCGCGGCGGTCGACGGCGGCGCGTGGCAGCTCGCGCTCGTCGGGGTCCTGGCGTCCGCCGCCGCCGCGTTCTTCTACGTGCGGATCGTCGTGCTGATGTTCTTCACCTCGCCGCACGACACGGCCGACGAGGCGCCGACGTCGACCACCGTGACCGCCGTCGCGGTCGACGGGCCCGCGCCGGACGGCGAGGACGGCACGGTCGCCGCGACCTCCGGCGTCGCGGTGGCCACCGCGGCACCCGAGCGCGCCACCACGACCGTCGCCGCGGGGGAGGGCCTCACGGTCGTCGCCGTCGCGGTGTGCGCCGCGCTCACCGTGCTGCTCGGTGTCGCCCCCTCGCCCGTGCTCGACGCCATCGCGTCGGTGGCGGCCCTGCTGCCGTGAGCCGGCACGTCGCGGCCCCGCGCGAACCGGGAGCGATCGGACATCGACCGCTCCCGGTTCCGCGACCGCGCCGGGGTGCGGATAGGTTCGTCCCGTGACGACCGCTCTCGCCCTCCCGCTGCACGACGCCGCGCTCGCCGAGCGCCTGACCGGGCGCCTGGACCTCGTCGAGGAGCTGCTCCGCAGCGCCGTCACGTACGCCGACCCGATCGCGCACGACGCGTCGAGCCACCTCGTCAACGCGGGCGGCAAGCGCCTGCGACCGCTGCTCGCGCTGCTGACCGCCGAGCTCGGCGACGGCGCCCGGCGCGAGGTGATCGACGCGGCGGCCGTCGTCGAGCTGACGCACCTCGCGACCCTCTACCACGACGACGTCATGGACTCGGCGCCCGTGCGCCGCGGGGCACCCGCCGCGCACGAGGTGTGGGGCAACTCGGTCGCGATCCTCACGGGCGACCTCCTGTTCGCGCGCGCGTCGTCGCTCGTCTCGGGCCTGGGGCCGGAGGCCGTGCGCATCCAGGCGCAGACCTTCGAGCGGCTGTGCCTCGGCCAGCTGCACGAGACCGTCGGACCGCGGCCCGACGAGGACCCCGTCGCGCACTACCTGCAGGTGCTCGCCGACAAGACGGCGTCGCTCATCGCGACGTCGGCGCGGCTCGGCGCGATGTTCGGCGGGTGCAGCCCCGAGGTCGTGCGGACGGTCACGCAGTTCGGCGAGACCATCGGCGTGGCCTTCCAGCTCGCCGACGACGTCATCGACCTCACCTCCGACGGCACGGTCACCGGCAAGACGCCCGGGACGGACCTGCGCGAAGGTGTGCCGACCATGCCGGCGCTGCTGCTGCGGTCGCGCGCGGCGGCGGACCCCGCCGGGTCACCGGACCGCGACGTGGTCGCGCTGCTCGACTCGGACCTGTCGGACGACGCCGACCTCGCGAGCGCGGTCGCCGCCCTGCGCGAGCACGAGGTGGTCGCGCAGACCCGGGGACGCGCCGTCGCTCTCGCGCGGCAGGCCGTCACCGAGCTCGCGCCCCTGCCCGCCGGTCCGGTGAAGGACGCGCTGGTCGCGTTCGCGGACGCGCTCGTCGACCGCGCGTCGTGACACGCCGGTGGTGACGGGAGCCCGGGTCCGGCTGCGGGCCGCCCTCGCCACCGACCAGGCCGCGCGCGACCGCAACGAGGACACCGCGTGGGCGGCCGACGGCGTCTACGTGGTCGCCGACGGCATGGGGGGGCACGAGGCGGGCGAGGTCGCGTCCCGCGTCGCGGTGGAGGTCGTCCGCTCGCTGGGGGGCACGAACCCGTCCCTCGACGACGCCGTGCGCGTGGTCCGCGAGGCGCACCGGCGCGTGCGGGAGCTGCCGACCGAGGGTGAGCGCCGCCCGGGCACGACGCTCACGGGCGTCGTCCTGACCGCGCACGCGGACGTGCCCTGCTGGCTCGTCGTCAACGTGGGGGACTCCCGGACGTACCGCATGGTCGGCGGCGTCCTCGAGCAGCTCACGCGGGACCACTCGGAGGTCGCCGAGCTCGTCGCGCAGGGCCTCGTCGCGATCGAGGACGCCCCGCACCACCCGCGACGGCACGTCGTCACGCGCGTCCTGGGCGGTGGTGCGTCGCGCGTCGAGCCGGACCTGCGCCTGTTCCCCGTGAGCCCGGGCGACCGGATGGTCGTGTGCTCGGACGGGCTCACGGACGCGCTGCCCGACGCGCGCGTCCAGGCGGTGCTCCGCGCCGAGCGTCACCCGCAGGCGGCGGTCGACCGCCTCGTGCGCGAGGCGCTGGCCGCGGGCGCGCAGGACAACGTCACCGTGGTCGTCGTGGACGCCGTCGCGGTCACCCGCGTACCCGACGCGCCGACGCCCGCTGACGTGCGACGATGACGTCCCACCCCACCCCGGAGGATCGTCCGTGAGCACTCGCGCCTCGGCCCCCCGCTGCGCCTCGTGCGGCATGCCGCTCGCACCCGACGCCACGTCCTGCGCCGTCTGCGGGGCTCGTGTGCCGCTCATCGCCCGCACGACCGCGGACGCGGGCGACGACGCCGCCTCGGCCTCGGCGGTGCCGGGCGCCCCCGGCGGCGCCCTGCCGTCGGACGTCGGCCCGGTGCCCCGGGGCGGCGGCACGACGAGCCCCGAGCCCTCGGTCCTCGGACCGCGTCCGCCGGTTCCCGCCGCGCCGCCGGTGCCGCGCGTGGCGCCCACGCCGTCCGGTGCGACGTCCGGCCCGTCCGCGGCACCACCGCCGGTGGATCCCGCCTCGTCCGCCGCCTCCGCCCCGGTGACGCCGCAGCGTCGCGTCGACGCCACGGCTGCCGCGCGGGCGGTGCGCGCCGCGGGTCGACCGGCCGGCGCCGGCGCGGTGCCGCAGGGCGCCGCCGCACCGCCGGCGGTCGGGCGCCGCGTCGCCGCGTACGCGATCGACCTCGCCCTCGCGTTCGTCGTCGGCCTCGTCGGCTACCTGCTCGGCGCCGTGACGGGCCTGCCGGTCACCGGGTTGACGGTCGCGCTGGGAGCCGTCGTGGGTGTCGGGCAGATCGTGGCCGAGGGGCTGCGCGGTGCGACGCTCGGCGCCCACCTGCTCGGGCTGCGGACGGTCGACGACCGCACGGGTGCCGCGCCGGGCGTGCCGCGCGCGTTCCTGCGCCAGCTCGTCGTCGCGCTCGGCATGCCGGTGTGCCTCGTCGGCAACTGGGTGATCGTCGCGTCCGCGGCGTGGGACCGCGAGCCCGCGCGTCGTGGCTGGCACGACAAGGCGTCGGGCACGCGCGTCGTGCGGGCCGGGGCGTCTCCCGCCGCCACGGCGTCCGGCGCGGCGGTGGCCGGGTACCGCTCGCCGTCCGGCGCCCCGCGTCCCGTCCCCGCGCAGGGGGTCGGTGCGGTCCCGGCCGCCGACGCCCTGTACGCGCCCCCTCCGGCGCCGGA
>NZ_LNTD01000209.1 GCF_001462455.1 Cellulomonas sp. B6 | reverse complement strand
GCGGTGGGGCGAGGCCGCGCGGGGGCGGAGCGACGTGCCGTGGGGCGGGTTCGTGCTCGCCGCCACGTGGGGGCTCGTGCACGTGCTGCTGCAGGGGCCCGCGGGCGGGGCGTACGCGATGGGGGCCGCGGTGCTCTACGGCGTGCTGCACCGCTCGGTGCACGGTCGCCTCGGCCCGACGTACGCGCTCGTCGCGGCCGCGTTCGTGCTGTAGCGGGGCCCCGGGACGCCCGAGGGGTGACCGGGGGTGGTCGTGGTGCGTGCGTCCGGGCTAGGGTGCCTCCATGTTCTCGGTCCGGGTGTGTTGTCGCTGAGCTGACGACCCCGCGCGCGTGCGGCTCCACCCACGCGACGCACCCCGTTCGACCCGAGGGAACTCCCCGTGGCTCAGCCCGTCCTCGCGCCCGCCCGCGCGACCCGTCGTCCGTCCACCGCCCGTCCTGACGTCCCGCGCGTCGAGGTCGCCGGCCCCGCCCGCCGCGGCGTGGAGTTCCGGCTCGACGCCGACGCGCTCGACCCCACCACCATCGCGCTGGCCGCCGCGCGCGCCGACGTCGTGCGGCTCGTCCACTCGGCCGCGCTGCCCACGCCCGCGGCCGTGCGCGCGCTCGTGAGCGTGCTCGAGGACGAGCTCCGTGCCGTCGGGCGTGACCGTGCCGAGGTCCGCGTGGTCCTCGAGGTCGAGACCGTCGTCGCCGACGACGAGGCCGACGCGGCCCGGCGCCGCACCGCCGTCGCGTACGCCGAGGCGTTCTCCGGGCTGACGTGGTCGCCGTCCGCGACGTGGCTCGTCGCGCCGCGCGACGCGGTGCGCACCGCCGCCCTCGTGCTCGCCGCACGCACGGGTGTCGACACGGTCGCGCTCGTGCTCGTCGGGTCCTCCGCGCGGCACGCGGACGCGCTCGGTCTGTGACGCACCGCCACGCGCCGGGGTGGGCGGCCGGTCCTCGGGCCGGCGCGTCGGTGCGGTCGCGCCCCGCGGGTGCGGTGCACCGCGCACGTGCCTAGCGTGGCCGGGCGGGCCACCGGGCCCGCGCGACGGACGGAGGGCACCATGGCCGGCACGACCTGGAACGAGCAGGACGACGCCCCGACGCACGACGAGGCGGTCGCCAAGGTCCGCGAGCTGCTGCACGACCACCACCTCGCGATGCTCACCACCGTCGACGCCGACGGTGCGCTCGTGAGCCGCCCGATGGGTGTGCAGGACGTCGAGTTCGACGGCGACCTGTGGTTCTTCACGGCGCTCGACAGCCACAAGGTCGCGGAGATCCGCGCCGGCAGCCCGGCGAACGCGGCGTTCGCGGGGTCGTCGTCGTGGCTGTCGGTCTCGGGGACGGCCGAGGTGCTGAAGGACACCGCGAAGGCGCGCGAGCTGTGGGGGCCGGTGGCCGAGGCGTGGTTCCCCGACGGCCCGGAGACCCCGAACCTCGGGCTCATCAAGCTGCACGCGGACACCGCCGAGTACTGGGACAGCCCCGGCGGTCGTCTGGCGACCGTCATCAGCCTGGTGAAGGCGAAGGTCACGGGCGAGGCGTACGACGGCGGCGAGAACGCGACCGTCGACCTCTGACCGCGCCTCACCGCGCGAGCACCCCTGCACGCACGACGCCCCGCCCCGGTGGCCCGGGACGGGGCGTCGTGCGTCTGCGGTCGGCCCGCGGGCCGCGGCCCGACGGGTCAGACCAGGCGCTGGGCGGGCGAGGCCTTCGCCGTCTCGGACGGGTCGGACACGACCACGTCGCCGAGCACCTCGTCGATGCGGGTCAGCACCTCGGGCGACAGCGTGACGCCCGCGGCCTTGGCGTTGTCGTGCACCTGCTCGGGGCGCGACGCACCGATGATCGCGGCAGCGACGTTGTCGTTCGACAGCACCCAGGCGATCGACAGCTGCGCCATCGTCAGGCCCAGCTCGTCGGCGATCGGCTGCAGGCCCTGCACGCGCTCGAGCACCTCGTCGCGCATGAATCGCGCGATCATCTTCGCGCCGCCCTTGTCGTCGGTCGCGCGCGAGCCCTCGGGCAGCGGCGCGCCCGGCTTGTACTTGCCGGTGAGCACGCCCTGCGCGATGGGGGACCACACGACCTGCGAGACGCCGAGCTCGCGCGAGGTCGGCACGACCTCGGGCTCGATGACGCGCCACAGCGCCGAGTACTGCGGCTGGTTCGAGACCAGCTGCACGCCCAGGTCCTTCGCGAGCGCGTGGCCCGCGCGGATCTGGTCGGCGGTCCACTCGCTCACGCCGATGTAGAGCGCCTTGCCCTGGCGGACGACGTCGGCGAACGCCTGCATCGTCTCCTCGAGCGGCGTCTCGTGGTCGTAGCGGTGCGCCTGGTACAGGTCGACGTAGTCGGTGCGCAGGCGGCGCAGCGACCCGTCGATCGACTCGCGGATGTGCTTGCGCGACAGGCCCGTGTCGTTCGGGCCGCCGGGGCCGGTCGGCCAGTAGACCTTCGTGAAGATCTCGAGCGACTCGCGCCGCTCGCCGGCCAGGGCGTCGCCCAGGACGGACTCGGCGACCGTGTTGGCGTACACGTCGGCCGTGTCGAACGTCGTGATGCCGACGTCGAGCGCGGCGCGCACGCACGCCGTCGCGGTGTCGTTCTCGACCTGCGACCCGTGGGTCAGCCAGTTGCCGTAGGTGAGCTCGGAGATCTTGAGGCCGGAGTTGCCGAGGAATCGGAAGTGCATGCACCCAGCCTCTCACCCGTCGCCGACACGGGCCCTCCGGTCGCCCGAGGCACGACGACGCCCGCACCGTGCCCGACCGGCCCGATCCGACAGACCCGATCCGTCCGGTGCGTCCCGCCCGCGGACGTGCCTGGAGCCCCGGGTCGGGGCTGCGCTACGGTCCCCGCCATGCGATCCCGACGACGTCTCGCACCGGCACTGCTCGCCCCGGCCCTGCTGTCCCCGGTCGTGCTCGTCGCGCTCGCGGCGTGCTCCGACGGCCCGGCCCCCGAGCCCGACGCGAGCCCGAGCGTGTCCGCGCCCACGGGCGCGGGGCAGACCACGCCCGTGCCGCCGACCCCGGACGACCAGCGCGCGGCGCTGGCGTCGGCCGGCGACGCCACGGACCTGTTCGCGGGCGAGGTCACCGGCGGGGCCTCGCAGCAGGCCTCGGTCGCCGACGTCGCCGCGGGGTCGTACGCGCCGCGCGTCGTGTGCACGTCGGCCGACGGGGCCCCCGTCACGGTCACGGTCGTCGCGGCCGGCGCGGAGCTCGCGTCGTACGAGGCGCCGTGCGTCCCGCTGATCGAGGGCGGCGCCACGATGGCCGACGGCTCGTCGTTCGACGTGCCCGGCGGCGCGCTCGACGTGACGGTCGCGGCTGTCACCGACGCGGTGGTCGCGGTCGGGCTGGTCCCGGCGGGCTGACGTCCGCGGTGGACGCCCCGGCCGCGACCCGCGTCAGCCCGTGAGCGTCGCGAGCGCCTGCGCGAGGTCGTCGCGCAGGTCCTCGACGTCCTCGAGCCCCACCGACAGCCGCACGGTCGCCTCGCCGATGCCGACCGCGGCGCGGCCCGCGGGGCCGAGCTTGCGGTGCGTCGTCGTCGCGGGGTGCGTGACGATCGACTTCGCGTCGCCGAGGTTGTTCGAGATGTCGACGACGCGCAGCGCGTCGAGCACGCCGAACGTGGCCTTCTTCGCGACGTCGGCGGGCGCGTCGGGCGGGACCGCGAGGTCGAACGTCACGACCGTGCCGCCGCCGGTCTGCTGCGCGCGCGCCAGGTCGTGCTGCGGGTGCGACGCGAGGAACGGGTACCGCACGCGCGCGACGCCCGGCTGCTCCTCGAGCCACCGCGCGAGCGTGAGCGCCGACGCCGCCTGGTGGCGCACGCGCACGCTCATGGTCTCCAGGCCCTTGAGCAGCACCCACGCGTTGAACGGCGAGAGCGACGGCCCGGTGTTGCGCAGCAGCGTCTGCACGGGTCCGCGCACGTAGTCGGTGGACCCGAGGATCGCGCCGCCGAGCACGCGGCCCTGCCCGTCGACGTGCTTGGTCGCCGAGTACACGACGACGTCGGCACCGTGCTCGAGCGGGCGCGAGAACACGGGTGTCGCGAAGACGTTGTCGACGACGACGGTCGCGCCGGCCGCGTGCGCGAGCCGGCTCACGGTCGCGATGTCGACGAGGTCCTGCATGGGGTTCGACGGGGTCTCGAAGAACACGACGTCGGCGGGTGTCGCGAGCGCGGCCTCCCACTGCGCGGGCTCGTGCCCGTCGACGTAGTCGGTGCGCACGCCCCACTTCGCGAGGATCTCGTCGAAGATCACGACGGACGACCCGAACAGCGCGCGCGCCGCGACGATGCGCGAGCCGGAGCGCACGAGCGCGGCCAGCGCCGTGAACACCGCGGACATGCCCGACGCGGTCGCGTAGCAGGCCTCGGCGCCCTCGAGCAGCCGCAGCCGCTCCTCGAACGTCGTCACGGTGGGGTTGCCGTAGCGCGAGTAGAGGAAGCGGTCGACGTCGCCGGCGAACCCGGCCTCGGCCTGCGCGGCCGTCGCGTACGTGTACCCCTGCGTGAGGAACACGGCCTCGGACATCTCGCCGAACTCCGTGCGCACGAGCCCGCCGCGCACCGCGAGCGTGTCGGGGCGCAGCGCGGAGCGGTCGAGGCGGTGGTCGTCCCAGTCGCCGGGGCCGGGCGGCAGGTCGCGTGGCAGGTCCGGGGGCAGCTCGGGGGTCGTGCCGCTCACGGCTGGACCCACGGCAGGCCGTCGGCGCGCCAGCCGACGTGGCCGCGGTGGCCGTCGGGGCCCGTCGGGCCCTCGAAGCCCTCGAGCACGTTGTAGGCGGGCCCGTACCCGGCGGCGGTCGCGGCCTGCGCCGCGCCGATCGAGCGCTGTCCCGAGCGGCACAGGAACACGACGGGCCGGCCGTCGCCCGGCGTGACACCGGTCGCGGCGAGCTGGTCGAGGAACCGCGGGTTCGGCTGCCCGGACGGGTACTGCACCCACTCGACGAGCGCGGCCTGCCGCCCGACGGGCCGCAGGTCGGGCACGCCGACGTAGCGCCACTCGGCGTCGGTGCGCACGTCGACGAGCACGGCGTCGTCGTGGTCCTGCAGGATCTGCCAGGCCTCGGTGGCGGTGACGTCCCCGGCGTAACCGGGGGCGGGACGCGGCGGCACGGTCATGGTCCTCCCATCGTCTCTGGCGGTAGCACCCTGCGCCACGGTCGCCCGTGCGGGTTGCTGCGGCGTCGTCGAGCCAGATCTCTCGGCCGCTCTGGATGGTCGCGGCGATGCTACGCCCGTCCGGGCGGCGTCGTCGCGGGCGTCTCACGGCGGGCGACGGGCCGTGCGGACGGCCGCGACGCCGTGCCAGGCTGGGCGCCGATGGACGTCCCCGAGGGATTCGCGCTCCGCCCCACGACCGCCTCCGACGTGCCCGCGCTGACGCGCCTGCTGCACGCCGCCTACGCCGACCTCGCCGCCGCCGGACTGAACTTCACGGGCGCGACGCAGAGCGACGACGTGACGGCCGCCCGCACGCTCGGCGTCGGCGCGTCCTGGGTCGTCGTCGACGCCGCCGGTGCGCTCGCGGGGACCGTCACGTGCAGCAGCCCCCCGGGCGGCGGGCTGCTGGCGCTGACGCCCGCGGCGCGCGAGCCCGGCCGGGTGTGGCTGAACCAGCTCGCCGTCCGCCCGGACCTGCGCGGGCGCGGCCTGGCGTCGGCGCTGTGGGGCGCGCTGCGCACGTGGGCGGTCGACGGCGGTGCGCGGTCGGTCGGCCTCGACACGGCCGTCCCGGCGCGGGGGCTGCGGCGGATGTACGCGCGCTGGGGGTTCGCCGAGGGCGACGTGATCCAGTGGCAGGGCAAGGCGTACCGCAGCGTCGTGATGGTGCGCGACCTGCCCTGACGTCGGTGCCGGGTCGCCGTCCCGTCACGCGTCGCGCACTGGTCTCGTCCCTCGTCGCGAGACGTCGCGTCTCGCATCCCGAGAACGACGGCGCGTCGGCGTTGACACGCGCGGGACGCCGCACCGATCCTCGACGCAGGTCAAGAGTGTCAGCGCGAAGCCCCGGCTCGCTGGCCGGCAACCCTCCAACCGCGGTGGGGTGCCCCGGGTGACGACCTGGTCGCGCGCCGTCCGGCGCCGGCAAGCGCGGGACCGGCCGGTCCCGAGGGACCCGTACCGGAGGACCACCATGACCACCGTCACCGAGCTGTTCGCGTGTGCCGACGAGGCGTCCGGCGCCGCCGTGCCCACCGGCCCCGCCGTGCTCGACCACGGCCCGCTGCTGCCGGTCACGGGTGCCACGACGACCGTCCCGCTGGTCGACGGCACGAGCCGCACCTACGCCAACCTCGACTGCGCCGCGAGCGCGCCCGCGCTCGCGTCCGTCGCCGCACGCGTCGCCGAGGTGCTGCCCCTCTACGCGTCGGTGCACCGCGGCGCCGGCTACCTGTCGCAGGTGTCGACCGCGCTGTACGAGGCGTCGCGCCAGGCGATCGCGCGGTTCGTCGGCGCGCGCGAGGACGACGTCGCGGTCGTCACGCGCAACACGACGGACTCGCTCAACCTGCTCGCGGGCGTCGTCCCCGAGGGCGGGGCCGTGCTCGTCCTCGACGTCGAGCACCACGCCAACCTGCTGCCGTGGGTGCAGCGCAGCGCGGGCGCGCGGTCCGGCACGGGCCGCGTGGCCACGGTGCTGCCCATCGCCGCGACGGTCGCCGCGACGCTCGACGCGCTGCGCGACGAGCTCGCGCGCCGCCCGTACGCGCTGCTCACGCTCACCGGCGCGTCCAACGTGACGGGGGAGTCGCTGCCGCTCGACCGCGTCGTCGCGCTCGCGCACGCGGCTGGCACGCGCGTCGCCGTCGACGGCGCCCAGCTCGTGCCGCACCGCGGGTTCTCGCTCGCCGCGTCGGGCGTCGACTACGTCGCGTTCTCGGGCCACAAGACGTACGCGCCGTTCGGCGCCGGCGCGCTCGTGGGGCGTCGGGACTGGCTCGACACCGGGACCCCCTACCTCGCGGGTGGCGGCGCCGTGCGCGACGTGCGCACCGACCGCACGGTGTGGCAGCCGGCCCCCGCGCGGCACGAGGCCGGCTCGCCCAACGTGCTCGGCGCGATCGCGCTCGCGCAGGCCTGCGACACGCTCGCGGCGCTGCCCGCGGGGGCCCTCGAGGCGCACGAGCAGGCGCTCCGGGAGCGGCTCGTGGCCGGCCTCGAGGCGATCGACGGCGTGCGGGTCGCGCGCATCTGGCCCGACGCGGTCGACCCCGTCGGCGTCGTGACGTTCACGGTCGGGGACCTCAACCCCGGGCTCGTCGCCGCGTACCTGTCGGCCGAGCACGGCATCGGCGTGCGTGACGGCCGGTTCTGCGCGCACCCGCTCCTCGCGCGGCTCGGCGCGTCGCACGGCGCGGTGCGCGCGTCGGTGGGCGTCGGCACGACGGTCGAGCACGTCGACCGGCTCGTCGCGGCGCTCACGACGCTGCTGACGCGCGGACCGGCCGCGTCCTACGAGGTCGTCGACGGCTGCTGGACCGTCGCCGACGACACGCGCCCGCTCGTCGAGGTCCGCGGCCTCGACCACCTGGCCGCGACCGCGGCCGCCGCCTGCGGGCCCGCGCTCGACGACTGACCTGCCCCGGCCCGCGAGAGGGCGATCCAGCCCACCCGGGGGGTGGTGAGGGGTCGATCCAGCCCGCGCCTGGAGTGGTGCGAGGTCGATCCGGCCCACCCCGGGGTGGTGAGAGGTCGATCCGACCCACCCCGGGGTGGTGAGAGGTCGATCCAGCCCCACCTCCGAGCGGCGAGAGGTCGATCCGGTCCACCTCCGGCGGGCTTCACGGCGAGACGACGCCACGCCGGACCGGGACGCCCGCCAGGATGGGCCGCGTGCAGCACGATCTGACCCTCGAGGGCCACGGCGTCCGGCTCGTCCCGCTCGCGCGCGAGCACGCCGCGGCGCTCGCGGCGTTCGTCGACGAGCGCGTCTGGCGCGGTATGACGACGCCCACGCCCCGGGGCGTCGACGACCTGCTGGGCGTCGTCGAGACCGCGCTCGCGACACCTGCGCGGTACGCGTTCGCGGTGCTCGTCGACGGCGAGGTCGTCGGGTCCACGTCGTTCTACGACGTCGACCTGCGCATGGGGCGCCTCGAGGTCGGGCACACGTTCTACGCCCCGCGCGTGTGGGGCACGCACGTCAACCCGGCGTGCAAGCTCCTGCTCATGACGCACGCGTTCGAGACGTGGGAGGTCGCGCGCTGCGCGTACCGGGTCGAGGCGCGCAACGCGCGGTCGATCGCCGCGGTGACCAAGCTCGGCGCGCGGCCCGAGGGTCGGTTGCGCGGCCACCGCGTCGCGGCCGACGGCACGCGCCAGGACTCCCTGTACTTCTCGGTGCTCGCCGACGAGTGGTCCGACGTGCGGGCGCGGCTCGTGGACCGGCTCGCGGGCCGGGACGTCGCCGACGGCCGCACGTCCGTCCTGCTGATCGGGGGCCGCTCGGGCGTCGGCAAGTCGACCGCCGCGGCCGCTGTCCACGACCTGCTCGTCGCCCGTGACGTGCCGCACGCGGTCGTCGAGGGCGACGCGCTCGACCTCGCGCACCCCGCGCCGTGGGAGCACGGCGTCGCGTCCGCCAACCTCGCCGACGTGTGGCGGCGCTACCGCGCGCTCGGGCACCGGCGGCTCGTCTACACCAACACCGTCAGCGTGCTCGAGGCCGAGACGCTGGCGGCCGCCGTCGGGGACCGCCCGCACGTCACGCCCGTGCTGCTGACCTCGTCGGACGCGACCGCGCGCGCCCGCCTCGCCCGGCGCGAGCAGGGGGAGTCCTACGACGCCCACGTGGCGCGCTCGGACGCCGCGGCGAGCCGGCTCGAGCAGGCCGCGGGGCCGCACGTGCACCGCGTGCCCACCGACGGCCGCACCCCCGCCGAGGTCGCCGCGGAGCTGGTCGCGCTCGCGGGCTGGTGAGCACGACGACGACCGGGCCCTGACCCGCGGACCGGGAGCCGTGCACCGCGACCGCGGACCGGGACCCGGGCACCGCGGACCCGCGGACCGGGACCCCGCGATGCGACCCGCGGGCCGCGACCCGCGGCGGGCCTCCGGGAGCCGGGCTGCCGCCGTCAGTCCTCGACGACCAGCCCGACGTGGTGCGCGAGCAGCGGCGCGAGGTCGTACAGCTGGTCGGTGCTGACCCGTGCCCCGCCCAGCCCGCCCACGCCGTCGACCGCGCGCAGCCGCGCACCGCGCAGGTCGCACGCCGTGAGTCGCGACTGCGAGGCGTCGAGGCGCCGCACGTCGCAGTCGACCACGACGAGCCTGCCGACCCGGGCGTGGCTGAGGTCGAGGTCCCCGAGCGTCACGCCCTCGAGGTGCAGCTCGTCGACCGTGGACTCGCGCAGGTCGAGGTAGTCGACCTTGCCGCCGGTCACGCGCACCCGGGTCCAGCTCGACCCGAACGCGCTCAGCGCACCGATCCGCACGTCCGCGAGCGTCGTGTCGCGCCACGTCGAGGACGGTGCGCGCAGCGTGCCCGCGCGCACGTCGGTCCACGTCGAGTCGAGCACGCGGGCGCGGTCCAGGTCGACGTCATCGAGGTCGCAGTCCTCGACCTCGCACTCGAGGAACCGGGCCCCGGTGGCGTCGCGGCCGCGCAGGTCGAGCCCGCGGAACGCCAGGCCGTCGAGGTCGGCGTCGGGCTCGAGGTCGTACGCGTCACCGGTGAGCATGTCCCGACCCTCCCACGCGCGTCGGACACCGGAGGCGGGACCCCGCCCGACGTCAGGCGGTCAGCGGCGTGACCGTTCCCGTCAGGTGCGGCTTTCCCGACCGCGCGTGCCACACCGCGAACGCGTGGCCGTCGCCGTCGCGCGCGACGCGCACGTCCGGCGTCGCGGGCAGCAGCACGGGGGCCGCGAACTCGACGTCCCACGCGAACGCGTCGCCGCGCGCCGCGCCGACGTCGGCCAGCGCGCGCGACGCCGTGAACATGCCGTGCGCGATGGCCCGCGGGAACCCGAACGCGCGCGCGGTGATCGGGGACAGGTGGATCGGGTTGCGGTCGCCCGACACCGCGGCGTACCGGCGGCCCGTGTCGGCGTGCAGCTCCCAGCGCCCGGTGCGCGTCGGCGGCGTGAACGTCGGCCGCTCGCCCGCGCCGTCGCGCCCGCCGTCCGGGGCGTCCGGCAGCCGCACGCCCTTGGCGAGGTACGTCGAGACGCCGCGCCACGCGACGTCGCCGTCGGCGGCGACCTCGGTGACGAGGTCCATCTGCGTGCCCGACCGGTGCGGGCGCAGGGCGCGCGCCCACGCACGGACACCCAGCCGGTCGCCGAGCGTCAGGGGCCGGCGCTGCTCGACGCGGTTCGCCAGGTGCACCATGCCGAGCAGCGGCAGCGGGAAGTCGTCGCGCACCATCACCGCGGTGGCCACGGGGAACGCGAGGACGTGCACGAACCCCGCCGGCAGCGCGTCCGTCGCCGGCTCGCCCAGCAGGTGCTGGTACGCGGTGAGGTGGTCGACGCCGGCGCGCACGTCGTCGACGGCGTA
>NZ_LNTD01000208.1 GCF_001462455.1 Cellulomonas sp. B6 | reverse complement strand
GGCATGCCCGCTGCCGACGCACCCGCCGCCCGTCGCCCCCGTCACGTCCGCGGAGCGGCCGCCGCGGTCGTCCTGACCTGCGCCGCCTACCTCGCGCTGGCCGTCGCGACGAGCGCCGACGGGACGCCGCACGCACCTGCCCCGCCCGTCGTCTACCGGCCGCCGCTCGCGCCGCCCGTGACGGTCGTCCGGGAGTTCGACGCTCCCCCGCGGCCGTGGCTCGCGGGGCACCGCGGCGTCGACCTCGCCGCCGTCGAGGGCGACCGGGTGCTGGCGCCGGCGCGCGGGGTCGTCACGTTCGCCGGGCGCGTGGTCGACCGCGGCGTCGTCACCGTGGAGCACCCCGACGGCCGGCGCTCCAGCCTCGAGCCCGTCGCCGCGAGCGTGGCAGCGGGGCACGTGGTCGAGGTGGGCGACGAGATCGGCGAGGTCACCGGTCGCGCGCACGCCGGCCCGGACGGCACCGGTGCGGACGCCGTCCACTGGGGCGTGCGCGAGGGTGACGTCTACCTCGACCCGTGGGCCCTGCTGCCCGGGCTCGGACCCGTCGTCCTGCTGCCGGTCGACTGACTCCCGGGTCAGGCCCGCTCGGCGTCCAGCAGGCGCGTCCGCAGCCGCGTCATCGCGGCCGTGTGGATCTGCGAGATCCGCGACTCCGTCACGCCCAGGACGCGACCGATCTCGGCGAGCGTCATGCTCTCGTAGTAGTACAGGACGACGACGAGCCGCTCCCGCTCACCCAGGCACTCGATCGCCCGCGAGAGCAGGTACTTGGTCTCCTGCGCCTCGACGCAGCCGGCCGGGTCCTCGGCACGGCGGTCGCCCAGGGTGTCGGAGAGGGTGGCCGCGCCGGGCCGGTCGTCGCTGCCCGCGAGCAGCTCGTCGAGCGCCGCGATGTTCACCGACGCGAGCTGGGAGTACACCGCACGCAGCTCGCCGACGGGCAGCTCGAGCCGCTCGGCGACCTCCGCCTCGGTCGGCGCCCGGTGCAGCGTCGCCTCGAGCTCGCCGTACGCGCGGTCCACGGCCCGGGCCTTCGTCCGCACCGACCGCGGCACCCAGTCCATCGCGCGCAGCTCGTCGATGATCGCGCCGCGCACGCGCGACGAGGCGTACGACTCGAACTTCACGGCACGGTCGGTCCGGTACTTCTCGATCGCGTCGATCAGGCCGAACATGCCGTACGACACCAGGTCCGCGTGCTCGACGGTCGACGGCAGCCGCATCCCGATGCGCCCCGCGACCGCCGTGACCAGCGGCACGTAGTGCAGGATCAGCCGCTCACGCGCCTGCGGGCAGTGCGTCGTGGTGTACCGCTCCCACAGCACCTCGACCTCGGCCGCGTCGGCGCGCTCCGGCACGGCCGCGAGGCTCCGGGCCGGCGCCGCGGACCGCTGCGTGGGGACGATGCCCGCGGGCGCCGTACCAGGTGCGTAGGCGCGTGCGACCGTGGCGGTACCGGCGCCGGCGAGGGCGTCCTGCAGTGCCGTCATCGTCGGCTCCGTTCGTGAGGGGTGCGGTGCGGGCAGGGTGAGGGATCCCTG
>NZ_LNTD01000207.1 GCF_001462455.1 Cellulomonas sp. B6 | reverse complement strand
GCGGGACGTGTCGCGGGGGCCCCGTGAGGGCCGTCGCGAGGTGGGGTGGGTCAGCTGCGCACGAGGCGCGCGATCGCGGCGGAGGCCTCGCGGACCTTCTCGGCGCCCGCCTCGGGGGACTGCCGCGCGGCGTCGACGACGCAGTGGCCGAGGTGGTCCTCGACGAGGCCGATGCTCACGGCCTGCAGCGCCTTGGTGACGGCGGCGACCTGCGTGAGGACGTCGATGCAGTAGACGTCCTCGTCGACCATGCGGGCGATGCCGCGGACCTGGCCCTCGATGCGGCGCAGGCGGCGCAGGTACTCGGCCTTGGCGGGCGAGTAGCCGTGCGTCGCGTGGTCGTGTGCGGGGGCGTCGGCTTCCGCGGGTGCGAGCGCGGGCGCGTCGGCGTCGGGGGTGTCGTGCGTGACGGGTGCCGTCTCGGTGGACATAGCTCCATCATACCCCTGGGGGGTATCACCACAAGGGTGTTCGCGCCCGGCGGACGCCTCGCTCAGGGATGATCGACCCCATGCGTGTCTCGGCGAAGGCGGACTATGCGGTGCGGGCGTGCGCCGAGCTGGCCAGCAGGCCGGCGGACGACTCGGTCTCGAGCGAGGTGCTCGCCGAGGGGCAGGGCATCCCCACGAGCTTCCTCGAGCGGATCCTCGGGGACCTGCGCCGGGCCGGCGTCGTGACCAGCGTGCGCGGGCGCTCGGGCGGGTACCGGCTCGCGCGCGGCGCCGACGAGATCACGCTCGCCGAGGTCATCCGGGCCGTCGACGGCCCGCTCGTCACAGTGCGCGACGTGCGCCCGCCCGGGCTCACCTACGAGGGGTCGGCCACGGCGCTGCTCGACGTCTGGGTCGCGCTGCGCGCGTCGGTGCGCGACGTGCTCGAGGGCGTCACGCTCGCCGACGTCGTCCAGCGCGAGCTGCCCGAGCTCGTGGTCCGGCAGGCCGCGCGCGAGGACGCCTGGCTCAACCCCTGACGGGCGCGCGACGTCCGACCGGGCGCTCGGCGTCGTCAGGGTCGGGGCGAGGCCTGCAGCAGGGGCAGCACGCGGTCGCGCAGCAGCGGCGCGAGGTCGGGCGGCAGCGGGGCGTCGGGGTCGATCCAGCGCAGCTCGGCGATCTCGGCGCCGGCCGCGACGGGCGCGTCGAGCGCGTGCTCGAAGACGTCCGCCTCGACCTCGAACCCGTCCTCGTTCGCCGCGGCGGCGCGGTGGACGCCGAGGGGGCGCAGCGTCTCGACGCGCAGCGCGACGCCGACCTCCTCCTGCACCTCGCGCACCGCGGTCTGCGCGGGCGACTCGCCGGTCTCGGGCTTGCCCCCGGGGAGCATGAACCGCGACGTGCCGCGCTTGCGCACCGTCAGCACCGCGCCCGCCGCGTCCCGCAGCACCACGGCGCTGACCCTGATCACTCCCGCGGTCGTCACGGCGGACGACCCTACGCCCCGAGCTGAGCCGAGCCGATGCGCCGTCCGTCGGCGAGACGGCGTCTCAGGATGCGACCGATCCTTGAAATCCCGCTAACCGGGTCGGAATTATCAGCGAGGTACGGACAACCGCCCGTGCGCGTCACCCGCTCCCGGCCTCCCCGCCGGCCGCCCCGAGGTGGTCCCCGTGCCCTCCTTGATCCTCCTGGCCCTCGTCGGCCTCGCCGCACAGCTCGTCGACGGCAGCCTCGGCATGGCGTACGGCGTCACCTCGACGACGCTCCTGCTCGCGATCGGCACCAACCCGGCCGCGGCCTCCGCGACCGTCCACCTTGCCGAGATCGGCACGACGCTCGCGTCCGGCGTCTCGCACTGGCGGTTCGGCAACGTCGACTGGAAGGTCGTCCTGCGGATCGGCGTCCCCGGCGCCGTCGGCGCGTTCGCCGGCGCGACGTTCCTGTCGAACCTGTCGACCGACGCCGCCAAGCCCGTGATGTCGCTCCTGCTGCTCGCGCTGGGCCTCTACCTGCTGGTGCGGTTCACGCTCAAGGGCCTGCGCACCGACCGCCAGCACCTGCCGCTGCGCAAGCGGTTCCTCGCACCGCTCGGCGTGTTCGCCGGGTTCGTCGACGCCACGGGCGGTGGCGGCTGGGGCCCCGTCGGCACGCCCGCGCTGCTCGCGTCCGGGCGGCTCGAGCCCCGCAAGGTCGTCGGCTCGATCGACACGTCCGAGTTCCTCGTCGCGCTCGCCGCGAGCCTCGGCTTCCTGTTCTCGCTCGGCTCGCAGGGCATCGACTTCACGTGGGTCGCCGCGCTGCTCATCGGCGGGCTGATCGCAGCGCCCTTCGCCGCGTGGCTCGTGCGCAAGGTCCCCGGCCGCGTGCTCGGCTCGGCGGTCGGCGGCGTCATCGTGCTCACCAACACCCGCACGCTGCTGCGCTCCGACTGGGTCGGCGTCGGTGACACCACCACCGAGGGCCTCGTGCTCGCGGCCATCGCGCTCGTGTGGGTCGTGGCCGTCACGTGGTCGGTGCGTGCCTACCGCCTCGACCTCGCGGCCGGGCGCGGCGCCGCGGGAACGGGCCACGGTCCGGCCGCGGACGCGCCCGGCGCGTCGTCGGACGCCCCGGACGCCGTCGACGCGGAGCCGGCCGCTCCGGTCGCGCCGCGCGTCTGACGCGGCACCCTCGAACGGTGGAGGGCCGGCCCGGCGCACCTGTCCGGAGCCGGGCCGGCCCTGCCACCCCCGCGCGGGCGGCCCGGATCCCGGGCCGCCTGCGTCCGCGTCACTCGGGACGCACGGCCTCCGCGGCGGCGCGCGCCGCACCCGGCAGCGCCTCGGCCACGCGGTCCAGCACCTCGTCGTCGTGCGCGGCGGACAGGAACCACGCCTCGAACGCCGACGGCGGCGCGAGCACGCCCGCGTCGAGCAGCGCGTGGAAGAACGGCGCGTACCGCCAGTGCTCGGACGCCTGCACGCCCGCGTAGTCCCGGGCACCCTCGGCGGCGGCGCGCTCGCCGAACACGATGCTGAACAGGCTGCCCGCCCACTGGATCGCGTGCGGCACGCCGGCCTGCACGAGCGCGCCCGAGACCTCGCGGCGCAGCCGCGCGGCCGCCGCGTCGACGCGCGCGTACACGTCGTCGTCCGCGAGCCGCAGCGTCGCCAGGCCCGCGGCCGTCGCGACCGGGTTCCCCGACAGCGTGCCCGCCTGGTACACGGGCCCGAGCGGCGCGAGCTGGTCCATGACGTCCGCGCGACCGCCGACCGCGGCGACGGGCAGCCCGCCGCCGATCACCTTGCCGAACGTCAGCAGGTCCGGCGCCCACTGCTCGGCGGCGCCCTCGAGGCCCCACCACCCGGCGGGGCCCACGCGGAAGCCCGTGAGCACCTCGTCCTGGATCAGCAGGGCACCCTGCTCCGTCGTCAGGCGCCGCAGCTCGCGGTTGAACCCGGGCAGCGGCGGGACGACGCCCATGTTGGCGGGCGCGGCCTCGGTGATGACCGCCGCGATCGAGCCGCCGTGCTCGGCGAACGCCGTGCGCAGCGCGTCCAGGTCGTTGTACGGCACGACGATCGTCTCGGCCGCGACAGCCGCCGTGACGCCCGCGGACCCGGGCAGCGCGAGCGTCGCGACGCCCGACCCCGCCTGCGCGAGCAGCGCGTCGACGTGCCCGTGGTAGCAGCCCGCGAACTTCACGACCTTGTCGCGGCCCGTCCACGCGCGCGCCAGCCGCAGCGCCGTCATGGTCGCCTCGGTGCCCGTCGACACCAGACGCACCCGCTCGGCGGCGGGCACGCGTGCGCGCACCTCATCGACCAGCTCGACCTCGGTCGTCGTCGGCGCGCCGAAGCCCAGGCCCCGCGCGGCCGCGCGCTGCACGGCGTCGACGACCTCGGGGTGCGCGTGGCCCAGCAGCGCCGGGCCCCACGACCCGACGAGGTCGACGTACGTGCGCCCGTCGACGTCGGTCACGTGCGCGCCGGCCGCCGACGCGAGGAACCGGGGCGTGCCGCCCACCGAGCCGTACGCCCGCACGGGGGAGTTCACGCCGCCCGGGATGACGGCGGTCGCGTGCTCGAACGCCGCGGTGCTGCTGCCCGTCCACGCCGGGCCGTCCACGGGGCCGGCTGCACCCGCGACGTCGTCCACCTGCGTCATCACCGCTCCTCCGCCAGCCACCCGGCCAGCTCCGTCGCCCAGTAGGTCAGGATCGCATCGGCGCCCGCGCGGCGGATGCTGAGCACCGACTCGGTGATGGCACCCCTGCGGGTGATCCACCCCTGCGCGGCCGCGGCCTCGATCATCGCGTACTCGCCCGACACCTGGTACGCCCAGACGGGCACGGGTGACGTCGCGGCGACGTCGGCGAGCACGTCGAGGTACGACATCGCGGGCTTCACCATGACGACGTCCGCGCCCTCGGCCACGTCGATCGCGACCTCGCGCGCGGCCTCCCGGCGGTTCGCCGGGTCCATCTGGTAGCTGCGGCGGTCGCCGTCGAGCTGCGACTCGACCGCCTCGCGGAACGGTCCGTAGAACGCCGACGCGTACTTCGCGGCGTACGCGAGCACGGCGACGTCGGTGTGCCCCGCGGCGTCGAGCGCGTCCCGGACGACACCCGTCTGACCGTCCATCATGCCGCTGAGCCCCACCAGGTGGGCGCCCGCCTCGGCCTGCGCGACCGCCATCGCCGCGTACCGCTCGAGCGTCGCGTCGTTGTCGACCGCGCCGCTCGGGGTGAGCACGCCGCAGTGGCCGTGGTCGGTGAACTCGTCGAGGCACAGGTCGGCCTGCACCACGAGGTCGTCGCCGACCTCCGCGACCACGTCAGCCACCGCGACGTTGAGGATCCCGTCGGGGTCGGTCGCACCCGTGCCCGTCGCGTCGCGGTGCGCCGGCACGCCGAACAGCATGATCCCGCCGAGCCCGGCCTCGACCGCGCGTGCGGCCTCCTGCCGCAGCGAGTCGCGCGTGTGCTGCAGCACGCCCGGCATCGAGCCGAGCGGGCGGGGTGCGTCGAGGCCCTCGCGCACGAACACCGGCAGCACGAGGTCGGCCGGGTGCAGGCGCGTCTGGGCGGCGAGGCGGCGCAGGGCGGGCGTGCGGCGCAGGCGGCGCGGACGCAGCCGGCCGGGCGAGGGGGTGGTCATGCGGGGTCCTCCGC
>NZ_LNTD01000206.1 GCF_001462455.1 Cellulomonas sp. B6 | reverse complement strand
GCGGCAGCGAGGGCCGGGTCGGACGCCGCGTCGGGGGTGGCGTCCGCGGCGCCGTCGTCCGCGGCGCTCTCGTCGTCCTGCCGCGCGTCGGCCACCGGGAGGCGCAGCGTGAACGTCGAGCCGCGACCCGGTTGCGACCACACCGATACGTCGCCGCCGTGGTCCGCCGCGACGTGCTTGACGATCGACAGCCCGAGACCGGTGCCGCCCGTGTCGCGCGAGCGCGCCGGGTCCACGCGGTAGAACCGCTCGAACACGCGGTCCTGGTCGGCCTCCGCGATGCCGACGCCCTCGTCGACGACCGCGATCTCGACGAGCGCGTCGCGGCGCCGCACACCCAGGCTCACGCGCGTGCCCTCGGGCGAGTACGCGACCGCGTTGTCCAGCAGGTTGCGCACCGCCGTGACGAGCAGGTTGTGGTCGCCGAAGACCGTGAGGCCACGGTCGCCGCCCGCCGCGATCCGGATCTGCTTGGCGTCGGCGCCCGTGCGCGCGCGGTCGACGGCCTCCGCGACCACGTCGTCGACCCCGACCGCCTCGACGTCCTCGAGCGCGCCCGCGACCTGCAGGCGCGACAGCTCGATGATCTCGTGCACGAGCGCCGACAGCCGGGCCGCCTCGGCGCGCATGCGCCCGCTGAACCGGCGCACCGCCTCGGGGTCGTCGGCCGCGTCCTGCACGGTCTCGGCGAGCAGCGACAGCGCACCCACGGGCGTCTTCAGCTCGTGCGACACGTTGACGACGAAGTCGCGGCGGATCGCCTCGAGCCGGCGCGCCTGCGTGAGGTCCTCCGCGAGCAGCAGCACGTGGTCGGGCGTCACCTGCGCGACCCGGACCTGCACCATGAGCCGCGCCGGGCCGACCGGGCCGCGCGGCACGTCGAGCTCCTCGTCACGGATCACGCCGTCGCGGCGCACGTCCGTGACCATGTCGCGCATCGCGGCGTGCACGAGCCGCTCGTCGCGCACCAGGCCCAGCGCGTGCGCGGGCGGGCTCGCGCGGACCACGCGGTCCTGCGCGTCGAGCACCACGGCCGCCGAGCGCAGCACCGCCAGCGTGCGCACCAGGCCGTCCTCGAGCTCGGGCTCGGGCTGCGGCGGCACGCGGTGCTGCTCGCGCTCGCTCCACCGGAACGCCGCCATCGCGACCGCGCCGACGAGGACGCCGAGCACGCCCGCGGCCAGCGGCACGGCGTCCAGGATCCACTCCACGGGGCCACACTAGGCGCGGCTCCACGGCGGTCCGCGCCACCGACGGCGCGGGACGACCAACCGCCGCCGGGTGTTCACCTGCCGGGCGGCGCTCGTTCACCGACGCGTGCGACGGTGTGGGCTGCACACGCGCAGGGAGAGGGAGCACATGCGGGACATCTTCGAGGCCGAGCTCACGCAGCTCGGTCAGGACCTGGTCGCCATGGCCGGCCGGGTCGAGCAGGCCATCAGCAGCGCGGGGATCGCGCTGCTCACCGCCGACCTCCAGCTCGCCGAGTCCGTCATCGCCGACGACCTCGCGATCGACGCGCTCGAGCGCGACCTCGACGACCGCTGCGTGCGGCTGCTCGCGCAGCAGCAGCCCGTCGCGACCGACCTGCGGGTCGTCGTGTCGGCGTTGCGCATGAGCGCGTCGCTCGAGCGCATGGGGGACCTCGCACGGCACGTCGCGCAGGTCGCGCGGCTGCGGTACCCCGAGACGGCCGTGCCGGCCGGGCTCGAGCCGACGTTCACGCAGATGCAGGACGCCGCCGTGCGCGTCGCCCGCCGCGTCGCGACCCTGCTGGAGTCGCGGGACATGGCGCTGGCCGAGTCGATCCAGCAGGACGACGACCTGCTGGACGCGCTGCACTCCGACACGTTCACCGCGATGCTGTCGGGCCCGTGGGAGCGCAGCACGCAGGAGACCGTCGACGTCACGCTGCTGGGCCGCTACTACGAGCGGTTCGGCGACCACGGCGTGTCCGTCGCGCGGCGCATGGTCTACCTGGTGACGGGTGACCTGGCCGACGCGCTGGACCCGGCCGCCGTGCGGGGCGCCTGACCGGCGTCCGTCCCGACCGCGGGGCCGACCGCCCCGCCACGCACGACGAGGCGTCCGTCCCGGGGAGGGGGCGGGCGCCTCGTCGCGTCCTGCCCCGGAGCGGACGGCAGGTCGGCACGACCCCGTCATCCGTCGCGTCACCGCTCGGCCCCGGACCACGGCCGACGGGGTCGCGGACCCCGAGGACGACGCACGACGACGGCCGGCCCACCCGTGCGGGTGGACCGGCCGTCGGCGTGCGTCAGCGGTGCGTCAGGGCGTTCAGCGACCCTGGTTCGCCACGGCCGCGATGGCCGCCTTGGCCGCCTCGGGGTCGAGGTACGTGCCGCCCGGGTTGGTGGGCTTCAGCGTCGTCTCGTCCAGGTGGTAGACGAGCGGGATGCCCGTGGGGATGTTGATGCCCGCGATGGTCTGCTCGTCGACGTCGTCGAGGTACTTGACGATCGAGCGGATCGAGTTGCCGTGCGCGGCGACCAGGACGGTCTTGCGGGACTTCAGGTCGGGCACGATCTCGGCGTCCCAGTACGGCAGCGCGCGGTCGAGGACCTGCGCGAGCGCCTCGGTGCGCGGGATCGGCTCGCCCGCGTAGCGCGGGTCGGTGTCCTGCGAGAACTCGGTGCCGAGCTCGATCTCCGGCGGCGGGACGTCGTACGAGCGACGCCAGAGCATGAACTGCTCCTCGCCGTACTCGTCGAGCGTCTGCTTCTTGTTCTTGCCCTGCAGCGCGCCGTAGTGACGCTCGTTGAGGCGCCACGAGCGCTTCACGGGGATCCACAGGCGGTCCGCCACGTCGAGCGCGTAGTTCGCGGTCGTGATCGCGCGGCGCAGCAGCGACGTGTGCACGACGTCCGGGAGCACACCCGCGTCCGTCAGGAGCTTGCCGCCCCGCTTGGCCTCCTCGACGCCCTTCTCGGAGAGGGGGACGTCGACCCAGCCGGTGAACAGGTTCTTCGCGTTCCACTCGCTCTCGCCGTGGCGGAGCAGCACGAGGGTGTAGGTCATGGCGACCATCCTGCCCCAGCCCGGCGGGCCCCGCAGGGACGTCCGTCCCGCGGTCGGCGGCCCGCGCCGGGTCCGCGCACGGGTCAGCGACGCGCCTCGCCCGCGACCGCGTAGACCTTGAGGAGCTGGTCGGCGGCCGTGGTCCACGCGTACCGCTCGGCGACGCGGCGCGCGCCCTCGGCCCAGCGCGCGCGGCGGTCCGGGTCCGCGAGCGCGGCGGCGATCGCGTCGGCCCACACCGCGGGGTCGTGACCCGGCACGAGGCGGCCCGAGACGTCGTCGTCGACGACCGTGCGCAGCCCGCCGACCGCCGCCGCGAGCACCGGCGTGCCCGTGGCCTGCGCCTCGACCGCGACCAGCCCGAACGACTCCGAGCGGGACGGCATCGCGACCACGTCGGCCGCGCGGTACCAGTCGGCGAGCTCGTCGCGCGGCGCGGGCGGGCGCACCACGACGTCGTCGTCCACGTCGAGCGTGACCGCGAGCGCGAGGAGCTCGCGCACGGCCGTCGGGCGCCCGCTGGGCCCGCCGAGCACGACGAGCTGCGGCACCGGGCGGCCCGTCGCCCGCAGCACGCCGAGCGCGCGGACCAGGACGTCGGGCGCCTTGAGCGGCTGGACACGGCCCGCGAACAGGACGATCGGACGGTCGGGCGGCAGCCCGAGGTGGCGCCGTGCGGCGGCCCTCGCACCGGGCGCACCGGGCCGGAACCGGTCCAGGTCGACGCCGGGCTCGACGACGTGCACGCGCTCGGGGTCGGCGCCGTACAGCTCGACGAGCTCGCGCGCCTCGACGGGCGTCGAGGCGACCAGCGCGTCGGCGTCCGCGACGACCTGCTCCTCGCCGACGACGCGCACGCTCGGCTCGGGTGCGTCTCCCGGGCCCAGGCTCGCGTTCTTGACCTTCGCGAGCGTGTGCGCGGTGTGGACCAGCGGCACCTCCCAGCGCTGCGCCGCGATCGCGCCCACCTGCCCCGAGAGCCAGTAGTGCGAGTGCACCACGTCGTACCACCCGGGCCGGCGCGCCGCCTCCGAGCGCAGCACGCCCGCGGCCATGCCGCACAGCACGCCGGGCAGGTCGTTCTTGTCGAGGGCCTCGAACGGACCGGCCGGCACGTGGTGCACCAGCACGGGCGGCGTGACGCCCGCCGGCACCTCGTGGGCCAGCAGCACGTCCCTCGCGTCGGCGTCGGTCAGCGCACGTCCTGCGGCGTCGGCGCCGTCGAGGACGACCGTCTCGGGGGCGTCGGACCGCGTCGCGCGCGTGAAGACCTCGACGCGCGCGCCCCGCGCCGCGAGCGCGTGCGCGAGCTCCAGGACGTAGACGTTCATGCCGCCCGCGTCGCCCGTGCCGGGCTGGTCGAGCGGCGAGGTGTGCACCGAGAGCATGGCGACGCGCGGCGCTCTGTCGGTGGTCACGCCCCATTGTGGCCCGGTCCCCCGGCGGTGACGCCACCGGTGCCCACGCCCCGGACCCGGGCGCGGGTCCACCGGTCAGCGCCGCGGCGGGCGGCGCAGGGCAGAGCGCACCATCGCGGCCGTGACGACGGGGTGGGCGAGGCGCACCGGTGCGAAGTACGCGCGACCGCGCCAGCCGTGCAGCCGCACCGCCGTGACCACACGGAGCAGAGACCGCTCCGCGTCGACGCCCACGCCGACGCGGAAGTCGAGGTGGCGGTCGTCGGACGCCAGCAGCGCCTCCTCGCCCACGACCTCGCGCACCGCGAAGGTGTCGCGCGGGGCCGGCGGCAGCCCGATCAGGCGCACGGCGACCTGCCGGAGCGCGAGCAGCACGAGCACCCACCGCGGTCCGCGACGCACGTCGAAGACCGCCCGGGCCCACGCCGCGGGGTCGTCCGACGCCCCGGCGGGCAGGGGGACGACGGTGACGTCGCAGTAGTCGGGGCGCGGCAGGTCGCGCAGCGCGAGCGAGACGAGGCCGGGCGTGACCGTCGGTGCG
>NZ_LNTD01000205.1 GCF_001462455.1 Cellulomonas sp. B6 | reverse complement strand
GGCCGCGGTACGCCGCGTGGTGACCGAGCCGAGCAGCACGAGCACGGCGTCGGCGTCGGCCGCGGCCTCCTCGTCGGTCCCGCGGACGGCGGCGGGGACCGGTCGCTGCCGGCTCTTGGCGCTCTCGACGGCGTCGCGGGCGCGCACGAACGCGTCGCCGGCACCGGCGCGCGGCGAGGCGGGCAGCGGCTCCACGACCGGCCCCGCGCCGACGCCCACGGACCAGCCGCCGCCCCGCAGCACGCGCAGCGCGGTGTCGACGACGACGGCGGGGTCGTCGAGCACGCCCTGCACCTCGTCGCCCACGGTGCGCTCGAAGCCGCGCACGGTCGCGACCTCGGCGAGCTCGCCGAGCAGCTCGGGGACGCGGTCGGCCCCGCGGCGGCTCCCCCGCTGGTCGATCGTCATGACGAACATGCCACAACCCTGTCAGGTTGTTCGCTGTCGCACAACCCCCGAAGGTTGTGCACGCGGATCACCGCCGGCCGACGACGCTCAGAGCAGCAGGCCACCTCCCGGCGACGCATCGGCCGAGATCTCGGCGTACGCCGCCGCCAGCACCGTCGGGTCGGGGCCCTCGAGCCGCGCCGGCTTCGCGAGCCCGTCGAGGACCACGAACCGCAGCAGGTCGCCGCGGGTCTTCTTGTCCCGACGCATCGCCGTCAGGAGCTGCTCCCAGCGGTCGCCGCGGTAGGTGACGGGCAGGCCGAGCGCCGTGAGGACCGACCGGTGACGCGCCACGACGTCCTCGTCGAGCCTGCCCGCGAGACGCGCGAGCTCGGCGACGAACACCATGCCGACCGAGACGGCGGCGCCGTGCCGCCACCGGTACCGCTCGACGTGCTCGACCGCGTGGCCGAAAGTGTGGCCGTAGTTGAGGATCTCGCGCAGCCCGGCCTCCCGCAGGTCCTCGCCGACGACGCGCGCCTTGGTGCGCACGGCACGCTCGACGAGCTCGGCCAGGACGGGCGACGACGCGGCCGCGACGGGGTCGCGCAGCAGGCCGGTGTGCGCCTCGACGAGGTCGAGGATCCGCGGGTCGTCGATGAACCCGCACTTGACGATCTCCGCGAGACCCGCGACGAAGTCGTGCGGGCTCATCGACTCCAGCGCCGCGAGGTCGCACAGCACACCCGCGGGCGGGTGGAACGCACCGACGAGGTTCTTGCCCTCGGCGGTGTTGATGCCGGTCTTGCCGCCGACCGCCGCGTCGACCATCCCCAGCACCGTCGTCGGCACCTGCACGACACGCACGCCGCGCAGCCACGTCGCCGCGACGAAGCCCGCGAGGTCGGTGGTCGCTCCCCCGCCGAGACCCACGACCGCGTCGGAGCGCGTGAACCCGGCCTGCCCGAGCACGCCCCACAGGAACGCGGCGACCTGCGCGGTCTTCTGCTCCTCGGCGTCGGGGACCTGCGCGAGGTACGCCTCGTAGCCGTGCGCGAGCAGGTCCGCGTGGACCGCCTCGGCGGACGTCGCCAACGCGGCGGGGTGCACGACCAGCACACGCTGCACGCCCTCGCCGAGCAGGCCCGGCAGCCGTCCGAGCAGGTGCCGCCCGATGACGACGTCGTACGGCTGCTCGCCGGCCACGCGCACGGTCTGCGCACCGTCGTCCCCGACGGGACGCCCGAGGTCGGGAGGCCCGCTCACGCGTCGCCCCCGACGGTGCGCAGCGCGCCGAGCGCGTCCTCCACGGCCTGCGCGACCTCACCCGGGCGCAGCCCGTCCGTCGACACCCGCACGGTCGCGACCTCCTCGTAGACGGGCCGGCGGGCCTCCATGAGCGCCTGCCACTGCGCGCGCGGGTTGCCGACGAGCAACGGGCGGGCCTGGTTGAACCCGACGCGCGGGGCGGCGTGGGCGAGGCTCACGTCGAGGAACACCACGACGCCGCCCTCCGCCCGGTACGCCGCCAGCGCGGCCCGGGACGCGTCGGCCAGCACGGCGCCGCCGCCGAGGGCGAGCACGCCGTCGTGCTCCGCGAGCGCGGTGGCGACCGCGTCGCGCTCGAGCTCGCGGAACCGCGGCTCGCCGTCCTCGACGAACACGTCGGCGACGGTCTTGCCGGCCGTCGCCTCGACGTCGGCGTCGGTGTCGCGCGCGGTGAGCTGCCAGCGCTGCGCGAGCGCGGCGGCGACCGTCGACTTCCCGGCACCCGGGGGGCCGACGAGCACGACGCGGGGACCGGGGGGCGGGGCGGCGGCTGGCA
>NZ_LNTD01000204.1 GCF_001462455.1 Cellulomonas sp. B6 | reverse complement strand
GGGTGGGGGTGCGTCGGTCGTCACGAGCCCTCCGTACGGTGGCGTATGGATTTCCGTACGGTAGCGTACGGACGTGCCGTCGTCAGCCCCTCCCCCGCAATCGCGCGCGGACGCCGGGGCCCGCGTCACGCGCGAGCGGTGGATCGAGGCCGCGGTCGCGACCTTCCGCGCCGGCGGGCTCGCCGCCGTCCGCGTCGAGGCCGTGGCCCGCGCGCTCGGCGTGACCAAGGGCTCCTTCTACTGGCACTTCACCGACCGTCGCGCGCTCGTCGACGCGGTCGTGGCGCGGTGGGAGGCCGAGCAGACCGACGAGGTCATCGCGCGCACCACCTCCGGCGACGACGCCCGCGCCCGGCTCACGGCGCTCTTCACCGAGGTCGCCGCGCGCGGCACCGACCGGGCCGGCGAGCGACACCTCTACCTCGAAGCCGCAGGCGAGGGTGTGCAGGACGCCGTGCGCCGCGTCACCGCACGCCGGGTCGAGCACGTCGCGACCCTCCTCGCCGCCCTCGGGCTGCCACGCGACGTCGCCCGGGCGCGCGCCGTCGTCTGCCTCGCGACGGTGGTCGGCGCCGACCAGCTGGCCGACACGCTCCCGTCGACCCCGGACCGCCGCGCCCTCGTCCGCGCGGCGCTCGACATGGCGCTCGCGCCCGCCTGACCCGCGACCCGGGACCCTCCCCCGCAGGAGGGAGGACCCTCACCCCGCCGGGGGTGGGCTCGGCGGTGCCGCGCCGCCACGATCGGGGGCATGAGCTCCTCCGTCGCAGACCGGTCCGCCCCTCCTCCGCCGGTCGCGGTGTGGCTGGCCGACCGCTGGCGACGTCTCGACCACGCGGTGCTGCTGACGCGCGTGGCCGCACTGGTGCTCGCGCTCGCGGTCGCCGTCCTGCTCGCGGCCACCCCCTTGTTCCTGCCCGACGCCGTCGGCGGCCGCTCCTGGGCGGAGGCGCTCGTGCGCCAGGGCTGGGCGTCGAGCGACGAGCACCGGTTCGGTCTCGTGGCGACGGTCGCAGGGCTGCTCGGGGTCGTCGCCGTGCTGCTCGCCGCCCGCCTGCCGTGGCTCGCGACGGTCGTCGCGCTCGTGCCGTTCGCGCTCGTCCCCCTGTACGGCACGGCTCTCGCGTCGTCGTGGCTCGCGGTCGCGGCGGTCGCGGTGGTCGTCGCGACGTCCCGCCCCCTCGTCGCGCTCGTCCCCTGGGCGGCGGCCGGCGCGATCGGCGTCGCCTGGGCTCAGGGGTTCGACCCGTCGGGCCGCGGGGGCATGCCCGCGTTGTTCCCGCACGGCCCGGGCTACCCGTCCACCGGCCTCGCGGGCGTGGAGGCGGGGCTGGGCCTGGCCGCGTACGCCGCCGGTGCGCTCGTCCTCGCCGCCTGGCTCGGGCACGCGCTGCGCGCCGCCGGGGCTCGGGCGCGGCGGGCCGTGGCCGCGGCCGACGACGCGCGCGCCGAGAGCGCCCTGGTCACCGAGCGCACGCGCCTGGCCCGGGAGCTGCACGACGTGGTGGCGCACCACGTGTCGCTCGTCGCCGTCCGCGCCGAGAGCACGCCCTACGGCGTCCCCGACCTGGATCCCCGCGCAGCGCAGGCGTTCGCGCGCATCGCCGACGACGCACGCACCGCCCTGGCCGAGCTGCGGCACGTGCTCACGGTGCTGCGCCGCGGCGACGACGCACCGCTCGAGCCGCTGTCCGGCGCGTCCGACGTCGCGGCGCTCGTGGCAACGGCACGGGGCGCTGGTCAGGACGTCACGGTGGAGGGCGGGTGGCCGGACCTCGCCGGCGGGGTCGGGCACGTGCTGCACCGGGCGGTCCAGGAGGGTCTGAGCAACGCGAGACGGCACGCACGCGACTCGGCGGTCCGCCTCGTCCTGGCGGCGGACGGTGGGGTCGTCGGTTTCCGGATGACCAACGCGGTCGCCGTGGGGGCGACGGGCACGCCCGCGCACGGGCTCACGGGCATGCGCGAGCGCGTCGAGGCGCTGGGCGGCTCCGTGGGCACCGAGGTCGACGACGGTACGTTCGTGCTCGTGGTCACCCTGCCCGTCGACGCGCCGTGACACGGGTCGTCGTCGCCGACGACCAGCCGGTCGTCCTCGAGGGCTTCACGACGATCCTCGGCGCGACGTCCGACCTCGAGGTCGTCGGTACCGCCCGTGACGGCGTCGAGCTCGTGACGCTGGTCGCCGCGACGCGGCCCGACGTCGCCCTCGTCGACGTGCGCATGCCCCGGCTCGACGGGATCGCCGCGACAGCGCGCGTCCGCGCCGCGCACCCCGGCACGCACGTGATCGTGCTGACGACGTTCGACCTCGACGAGTACGTGACGCGCGCCCTGGAGGCGGGCGCCTCGGGGTTCCTGCTCAAGGACGTGCCCGCGGCGAGGCTCGTCGAGGGTGTGCGCCTCGTCGCTGCGGGCGCGCTGCTGCTGGGCCCGAGGGTGGCGAGGCACCTGCTGGCCGACGTCGACGCCGCACCCCGTCGTGAGGTGCCGGGCGTGGACCGGCTCACGCCCCGCGAGCGCGAGGTGCTGACGGTCGTCGCGGGCGGGCTGTCGAACGCCGAGGTCGCCGCGAAGCTCGGGATCGGCGAGCAGACGGTCAAGACCCACGTGTCCGAGCTGCTGCGCAAGCTCGCGCGCCGCGACCGCGCGCAGCTCGTCGTCGCAGCGTACGAGGCGGGCGTGGTCGTCCCCGGCTGACGGCAGGCGCAGCCGGGCCACGCAGCGCTCGCGTCGCCGACGGACGGTCGGGCGGACGAGGGACAGCCGCGCGCCGCTGTCCGTCGCGCCGTGCGGGTGTCCGTCGACGCAGGGTGCGGCGTGCGCCGTGCGGTCGCGTCAGGCGGTGACGACCGGCACGACGCAGGCCGGCGAGCGCAGCGCGGCGGCCGCCACCTGGGTGCCGTCGGGTCCCTGCACGACGAGCGTGTGCGCGTCCTGCAGCGCGACGACCGTCCAGCCGTCGACGACCGCGAGGTGGCGGGGCGTCGGGCCCGACAGCGGGGCGGGGCGCGGCTCGCCGAGCGTGCCGTCGGCGTGGACGTCGTACGCCGTGACCGTGTCGGGACCCTGCAGGCCGAGCGCGCGCACGCCCAGCAGCAGACGGTCGCCGTCGAGCAGGACGTGCGACGGCGAGCGGCGCACGCCGTCGGCCGCCTCCGCCGCAGGCACCGCGGGGACGGTCTGCCGGGGAGCAGCGCTCGCCGTCGCCGCGTCCCAGGTCAGCACGTGGACGGCGGCGTCGAGCTCGCCCGCGACGTACAGGTGCGCACCGTCGGTTGCGAAGACGACGTGGCGCGGGCCGGTGCCCGGGGGCAGCACCGCGGCGACGCCGTCGGCCACCAGGGACCCGTCGGCGGTCCGCGCGTAGCGGCGCAGCTCGTCGGTGCCGAGGTCGGCGACGAGCACGTGGCGACGGTCGGGCGTCAGCGCGACGAAGTGCGCGTGCGGGCCCTCCTGGCGGTCGCGGTCGGGGCCCGAGCCGGCGTGCGGGAGGACCTGTGCGGGCACCCCGGCGGCGGTGACGTCCGGACGGAACGCGCCGTCGGGCGTCAGCGGGACGACCGCGAGCACGCCGTCGACGTAGTTGGCGACGAGCAGCGCGTCGTCGACGACGAGCAGGTGGCACGGCGCCGAGCCGCCCGACGTCACGGTCGCGCGGGGCACGAGACCACCGTCGGCGGTGACCTCGAACGCCGTGACCGTGCCCCGCTCGCTCTCCCCCACGGCGTACAGCCAGCGGCCGCCAGGGTGCGTCGCGACGAACGTGGGCGCGGGGGTCTCGACGACGAGCCGCGGCTCGCCCAGGGCGCCGGTGCCGCGGTCGAGGTCCACGCGCCACACCCCCTCGCCGAGCCCGGCCTCGGTGCCGATGCCGGCGTGCGGGAAGGTGCCGATCCACAGGGGTGTCGTCGCGCTCACGGCGACGACCCTACGCAGGGACGCCGTGGTCGACGCGTCGGTCGGCGCACCTGCGGGCTGCATGACCGGGGCCGGGCCGTCGGCGGGTGGCGCGACCAGGGCCGGACCACCGGCGGGGCGACGACGTCAGCACCAGCAGCGGGTCCTTCCGGAGCCCCTGGCCGTCCCGCGCCCCGTCCGCGACGTGGGACGTGGCGCCCGCGAGACCGGGCTGGGATCGCTCATCGATCCGATGAGCGACGTCAGCCCGGGCTCGCGACGAGCCGGTCCTGGCATCCGGACGCGGACGTCCCGCCGCGACGAGGCAGCCCGGGAGACGAGGGCCCGGGAGACGACGGCACCGAAGACTGAGCCCGGGAGACGACGGCTCGGGACGCGGCGACGACCGACGTGCCGGCGGGTCAGGACGCCGCGGCGATCCAGGGGGTGGGGTCGGCGACGACCGTGCGCAGCACCGCGAGTGCGCCGCCCGTCATGGCCGGGTAGTCCCCGGCGCGCGAGCGGGACACCGACGGCGACGACCAGTCGGCGAAGATCACACGGTCGGCGAGCGCGTCGGCCACGGCACCGCGGACCTGGTCGAACACGAGCCCGAACGTGCCGCCGAGCACGACCTCGCTGACGTCGACGACGTTGGCGACGGTCGACACCGCGAGCCCGAGCCACCGCCCGGCCCCGCGCACGGCGTCGAGCGCGCGCGGGTCGCCCGCCTCGACCGCGGCGACGACGTCGGCGAACGGCGTCCCGGGAGCCAGGCCCGCCGCGCGCGCGATCGCGTCCTGCCCGGCGCGCTGCTCGAGCGACACCGGCATCGACGCGTCGGGTCCCGCACCCACGACGACGTGCCCGATCTCGCCGCTCCAGCCGTGCCGGCCGAGGAAGATCTCGCCGTCCAGCACGAGCGCACCACCGACGCCGACCTCGCCGGACACGTAGAGGAAGGACGGCGCGACGGCACCCCGGCGCGCGTGCGCCTCGGCGCGCGCGGCGAGGTTGGCCTCGTTGGCGACGCGCGGCGGCAGCCCGGCGAGCACGGGGTGGGCGGCGAGGCGCGCGACGACGTCGACGTCGCGCCACCCGAGGTTGGGCGCGTAGCGCAGCGGGCCGGTGATGCGGTCGACGAGCCCGGGCAGCGCGAGCGCGGTGCCGGCGACGCGCACGCCGTCGGCGGACAGCGCCGCGAGGACCGGTCCGGCGAGCGCGGCGAGCCGGTCGAGGACGGCGTCGGGGTCGCTCGCGCGCAGGTCGGCGCGCTCGACGGTCTCGACGAGCACGTCGCCCGCGAGGTCGACGGCGCGCAGCCCGAGGTAGTCGACGTTGACCTCCATGCCGACGCCCGCGACCTGACCCGGTGCGGGCGCGAGCGGCACGGCGGGCCGGCCGGCGCGCGCGACGACCACGGGGTCGAGCTCGCGCACGAGCCCGGCCTCGATGAGCACGTCGACGAGCCCGGTGACGGCGCCCCGCGACAGGCCCGTCGCGGCGGCGATCTGCGCGCGCGACGGGGGCTCGGCGGCGTCGACGACCTGCGCGAGCGCGACCGACAGGTTGTGCGTGCGCATCTGCGCCTGCCGGGCCGCGCGCTGCGGGTCGGGCACGCGCTCGGCCGCCCGGCCCTCGCGCGTGCGGGGCGTCCGGGGACGCTCCGCGGCGACGTCGCCGGGGGCGGCGTCGGGTGCGTCGTCCGTCCTCGGCATGGCTTGACCCTACCGAGACCGCGGGATAAATTCATCCCGAGAACAAAACCGGGGTCGCCATCGACGCGCCTCCGGACCGCACTCGACGTGGAGGCGTCATGGTTCGCAAGCCCACCCCCGACGACAAGTTCTCGTTCGGCCTCTGGACGGTCGGATGGAACGCGCAGGACCCGTTCGGGGCCGCCACCCGCCCGTGGCTCGACCCGGTCGAGTCCGTGCACAAGCTCGCCGAGCTCGGCGCGGCGCACGTGACCTTCCACGACGACGACGTCGTCCCCTTCGGCTCCTCGGACGCCGAGCGCGAGAAGATCCTCGACCGCTTCCGCGGCGCGCTCGCCGAGACCGGCATCACGGTCGAGATGGTCACGACCAACACGTTCACGCACCCCGTCTTCAAGGACGGCGCGTTCACGTCCAACGACCGCCGCGTGCGTCGCTACGCGCTGCGCAAGATCCTGCGCAACGTCGACCTCGCCGCGTCGCTCGACGCCGACACGTTCGTCATGTGGGGCGGCCGCGAGGGCGCCGAGTACGACTCGGCCAAGGACCTCTACGCCGCGCACCAGGCGTACGCCGACGGCATCGACACGGTCGCCGCGTACATCAAGGAGAAGGGCTACAAGCTGCGCATCGCGCTCGAGCCCAAGCCCAACGAGCCCCGCGGCGACATCCTGCTCCCGACGATCGGCCACGCGCTGGGCCTCATCGCCAAGCTCGAGCACGGCGACATCGTCGGCCTCAACCCCGAGACGGGCCACGAGCAGATGGCCGGCCTCAACTACACGACGGGCCTCGCGCAGGCGCTGTGGGCGGACAAGCTCTTCCACATCGACCTCAACGGCCAGCGCGGCATCAAGTACGACCAGGACCTGGTCTTCGGCCACGGCGACCTGTTCTCGGCCTTCGCGACCGTCGACCTGCTCGAGAACGGCTTCCCGGGCGGCGGCCCGAAGTACACCGGCCCGGTGCACTTCGACTACAAGCCCTCGCGCACCGAGGACTTCGACGGCGTGTGGGAGTCGGCGCGCGCCAACATGGCGACGTACCTGCTCCTCAAGGAGCGCGCCATCGCGTTCCGCCAGGACCCCGAGGTCCAGGAGGCCGTCGAGGCCGCCGGCGTGCTCGAGCTCGCCAAGCCCACGCTCGACGAGGGCGAGTCGCTGGCCGACTTCCTCGCCGACCGCTCGGCGTTCGAGGACTTCGACGTCGACGGCGTGGCCAAGCACGGCTTCGGCTTCGTGCGCCTCAACCAGCTCGCGCTCGAGCACGCGCTCGGCGCGCGCGGCTGACCCCAGCACCACCCGACGCCCGGGGAGCCTCGCGCTCCCCGGGCGTCGCCCGTCCCCGGCACCCGACGTCCGAGCGGGCCGGCAGGACCCCCGCTCGGACACCCGACGCCCGGCACGCCCGGGCCGCTCGCAGAGGAGCACACGCGATGACGCTCGTGGCAGGTGTGGACTCGTCCACGCAGTCGTGCAAGGTGGTGGTGCGGGACGCGCAGACCGGTGCGCTGGTGCGCCAGGGCCGCGCGAAGCACCCCGACGGCACCGAGGTCCACCCCCACCACTGGTGGGACGCGCTGCAGGCCGCGATCGCGGACGCGGGCGGCCTCGACGACGTCGAGGCGATCAGCGTGGGCGGGCAGCAGCACGGCATGGTCGTGCTCGACGCCGACGGCGAGGTGGTCCGCGAGGCGCTGCTGTGGAACGACACGCGCTCGGCGCGGGCCGCGCTGGACCTCGTCGCCGAGCTCGGCGACGGTGACGCGGCCGCCGGTGCCCAGGCGTGGGCGTCGGCCATCGGCTCGGTGCCCGTCGCGTCGCTCACGGTCACGAAGCTGCGCTGGCTGCGCGACGCCGAGCCGGAGAACGCGGCGCGGGTCGCGGCCGTGGCGCTCCCCCACGACTGGCTCACCTGGAAGCTCGCCGGCGGCATGGCCGAGGTCGGGTTCGACGGCCTCGTGACGGACCGGTCCGACGCGTCCGGCACGGGCTACTGGTCGCCGTTCACCGAGGACTACCGCACCGACCTGCTGGAGCTCGCGCTCGGGTCGACGCCGCGCCTGCCGCGCGTTCTCGCCGCCAACGAGGCGGGCCCCGTGGCCCCCGGGTTCGCACTGCGCCCGGTCCTCGGACCCGGTGCCGGCGACAACGCGGCCGCGGCCCTCGCGCTGGGCCTGCTGCCCGGCGACGTCGCGGTGTCGCTGGGCACGTCGGGCGTCGTCTCCGCCGTGGCCGCCGCCCCGACGGCCGACGGATCCGGCCTCGTCACGGGCTTCGCCGACGCGACCGGCTCCTACCTGCCGCTCGCGTGCACGCTCAACGCGTCGCGCGTGCTCGACGCCGCGGCCCGCATGCTGGGCGTCGACCACGCGGGCCTGTCGCGCCTCGCGCTGTCGGCCCCCGCGGGCGCCGACGGCCTCGTGCACATCCCGTACCTCGAGGGTGAGCGCACGCCCAACAAGCCGCTGGCCACGGGCGCGCTGCACGGCATGCGCCTGGCCAACACGACGCCCGCGCACCTCGCGCGCGCGGCGGTCGAGGGCATGCTCTGCTCGCTGGCCGACGGCATCGACGCGCTGCGCGCGGTCGGCGTCCCGGTCGAGCGCGTCTTCCTCATCGGCGGCGGCGCGCAGTCGGAGGCCGTGCGGCACGTGCTGCCGGGCATCCTCGGCCTCGACGTGCAGGTCCCCACCCCCGGCGAGTACGTCGCCGACGGCGCCGCGCGGCAGGCGGCGTGGGTGCTGTCCGGTCAGGACGCGCCGCCCGCGTGGTCGGCGTCGACCGGCGCCGAGGTCATGACCGGCACGCCCGAGCCGCACGTGCGCGCGCAGTACGCCGCGGCCCGCGAGCTCACGGTCGACCGCCCCGCCTGAACCGCGTCCGGGAACGACGAAGGGGCCGGCACCCTCGGGTGCCGGCCCCTTCGTGCGACGTCGCAACCCCCTGGGCGACGCGACGACGCTCAGTGGGCGTCGTCGTACGCCTTCTTGACCTCGGCCGAGATGCGGCCGCGCTCCGAGACCTGGTACCCGTTGGCCTTCGCCCACTCACGGATCTCCTGCGCCTCGTTCGAGCGTGCCGAGCGCGACGACGTCGAGGCGGCGCGGCCCGCCGACCGGCCCGAGGAGCGACCGCTGACCTTGCGGCCGTTGGCGACCCACTGCGCGAACGCGTCGCGCAGCTTCGCGGCGTTCTCCGACGTGAGGTCGATCTCGTACGTCACGCCGTCGAGACCGAACGTGACGGTCTCGTCCGCCGTCCCGCCGTCGATGTCGTCGACCAGCAGGACCTGCACCTTCTGTGCCATTGAATGCTCCAGGGCAATGGGGGATTTGAAGCTGACGGGGCTCACTGTCTCACCCGACATTGAGCGCGTCAAACGCAACCCGCCCCATTCTCAACCGTCTGTGCGCCCGCTGTGCTCGCTCTCGGCCTCCATGCGCGCGATCGCCCGGCGCTCCGAGCGGTCGGCGTTGATGATCGCGCGCATCGAGAACCAGAAGATCAGACCGACGCCGATCGACGGCAGCAACGCTGCGAGAACAGCTCCCCAGTCACTCACGAATCCTCCACCGATGACAACGTCAGACCTGCGGCTTCACGAGCGGGAATGGGATGGTGTCACGAATACCGTGACCCGTCATGGCGATGAGCAGGCGGTCGACGCCCATGCCCATCCCTCCCGACGGGGGCATCGCGTGCTCCATCGCGGCGAGGAAGTCCTCGTCGATGCGCATCGCCTCGTCGTCGCCGCGCGCCGCGAGCAGCGCCTGCGCCTCGAACCGCTCGCGCTGCACCACGGGGTCGACGAGCTCGGAGTACGCGGTCGCGAGCTCCATGCCGCGCACGTACAGGTCCCACTTCTCGACCAGGCCGCGCTCGGTGCGGTGGTCGCGCGTCAGGGGCGACGTCTCGACCGGGAAGTCGCGGACGAACGTCGGCGCCCACAGGGTCGAGCCGACGTGGTGCTCCCACAGCTCCTCGACCATCTTGCCGTGGTTGCGCTGCGCGGGCGCCAGCTCGACCTCGGCGGCGTCCAGCAGCGCGAGCAGCCGCTCGTCGGACGTGTCGTGCGTGATCTCCTCGCCCAGGGCCTCCGAGAGGGAGCCGTACATGGTCAGCGACGTCCACGTGCCGCCCAGGTCGTACTCGCTGCCGTCGGCGAGCGTGACCACCGTGGTGCCGAGCGCGTCGAGCGCCGCGGTCTGCACGAGGTCCTGCGTCAGGGCCGCCATGGTGTCGTAGTCGCCGTAGGCCTCGTACGCCTCGAGCATCGCGAACTCCGGCGAATGCGTCGAGTCGACGCCTTCGTTGCGGAAGTTCCGGTTGATCTCGAAGACCTTCTCGACGCCACCGACGGCCGCACGCTTGAGGAACAGCTCGGGCGCGATCCGCAGGTACAGGTCGATGTCGAACGCGTTCATGTGCGTCTCGAACTGCCGCGCGGCCGCCCCCTCGGGACGCACCTGGAGCATCGGGGTCTCGAGCTCGAGATATCCGCGGCGGTAGAAGTTCTCCCGCAACGACCGCACGACCGCCGACCGCAGGCGCACCATCTCCCGCGCTCCCGGACGCACGATCAGATCGACGTAACGCTGCCGGACACGCGCCTCCTCGGACATCTCGGTGCCCTCGTAGAGGTTCGGCAACGGGCGGATGGACTTCGCGGCCATGCGCCATTCGTCGGCCATCACGGACAGCTCGCCGCGCCGCGAGGAGATGACGCGGCCGTGCACGAAGACGTGGTCGCCGAGGTCGACGTCGGCCTTGAACGCGGCCAGCGCGTCGGCGCCGACCTCCTTCTCCGACAGCATGGCCTGCAGGCGCGTGCCGGCGCCGTCCTGCAGCGTCGCGAACGCGAGCTTGCCGGTGTTGCGCAGGAAGACCACGCGCCCGGCGACGCCCACGACGTCGTCGGTCTCGGTGCCCGGCTCAAGGTCGGGGTGCGCGGCGCGCACGTCCTCGATGGTGTGCGTGCGCGGCACCGACACGGGGTACGCCTCGACCCCCGAGGCGAGCAGCCGCTCGCGCTTGGACCGGCGCACGCGCATCTGCTCGGGGACGTCGTCCACGGCGGGCTCCGCCGCGTCGGCGGCGGTCGGGTCGGCGGGTGCGGTGCGTTCGGTCACCCCGGGATTCTACGGGCGCGCGACGCCCTCCCCGGCGTCGTCGCCCGCGCGCGACCCGGGCGCCACGACCGAGCGCGGGTCGAGGTCGAGCGCGACGTCGAGGATCGGCGAGGAGTGGGTCAGGCCGCCGACCGACAGGAAGTCGACGCCCGTGAGCGCGACCTCGCGCGCACGGTCGAGCGTGAGGTTGCCCGTCGCCTCGAGGTCCACCCGGCCCGTCGCCCCCTCGCGGGCACGCACGCGGGCGACCGTCGCGGCCAGCACCTCGGTCGGCATGTTGTCGAGCAGCAGGAAGTCCGCGCCCGCGTCGAGCGCCTCGTCGGCCTGCTCGGGGCGGTCGACCTCGACCTGCACGGCGACCTCGGGGTGCCGCTCGCGCACGGCGCGCACCGCGGCCGCGACCGAGCCCGCGGCGACGACGTGGTTGTCCTTGACCATCGCGACGTCGTACAGGCCCATGCGCTTGTTGGTGCCGCCGCCGCAGCGCACCGCGTACTTCTCGAGCGTCCGCAGGCCCGGTGTGGTCTTGCGGGTGTCGAGCACCTGGGCACCCGTGCCCGCGAGCGCGCGCGTCCACCGGTGGGTGTGCGTCGCGACGCCCGACGCGCGCGAGACGAGGTTGAGCAGCGTGCGCTCGGCGACGAGCAGCACGTGGGTCGGCCCGGTGATCGTCGCCAGGACGGTCCCGGCCTCGACCACGGCGCCGTCGGCGACGAACCACGCGACGTGGGCGCGCGGCAGGCCCAGGCGGTCGGCGACCTGGTCGAGCACGACCGGAACCACGACGAGCCCCGCGACCGCACCGGCCTCGCGCGCGACGACGTCGGCCCGACCGCGGGCGGCGGCGTCGACCGTCGACTGCGTCGTGACGTCGCGCCCGGGCGTGGCTCCCAGGTCCTCGTCGAGCGCGACCGCGACGAGGCGCTCGACCGCGGCCGGGTCGGGCCCCGGGTCGCCGGGCAGGACGGGGCTCGGGAGGACGGGGCTCGGGAGGGACGCGAGGGGCTGCTGGTCGACCGGCACGAGCGTCACGGTAGCCGCCCGCACGCCCACCCCGCGCCGGTCGGCCCCGGACCGGGCCCGGACGGCACCCAGCCCCGGAACTGGTCACATCCGTGACCAGTTCCGGGGCCCGACGGCTCACCTGTGACCAGTTGGCGGCCGTGCCCGGACGCGCGGGCGCGCGGTGGCCCGGCACAGACGGGCCCCACCGGTCGGCGGGAGGGGCCGACCGGTGGGGCCCGGACCTGGGCGAGCCGTCAGCGGCGCCAGACGAGCACGGGGAGCGGGACGCTCCGGGTGGTGCCCGCGGCGTTGGACAACTCGGCGGTGTAGACGTGGACGCCCGGCGAGCGGCCCGTCAGGCGGGTCACGGCGCTCTGCGCGTCACGGCCGCGCGGCGTGAGCGCCTGGGTGTCGACGAGCACGCCGTCCTCGTACAGGCGGTACGTCGTGGCGTTCGTGCCCCACCACATGTTCATCGTGACGGTGTACGACCCGTCGCCGTCCCAGTTGTCGTGCCACAGGACCGGCGGTGCGGGGCGGGCGTTGCGCACGTCGACCGTGAGCGCGGCGCTCGTCGTCGAGCCGTGGCGGTTGGTCGCGACGACCTCGTAGACGTACGTGCCGTCGAGCCGGCCCGCGACGTCGAACGACACGACCTGCAGGGCGGGCGTCGCGTCCACGACGTCCCGCGTGGCGATCGGCTGCCCGTTCTCCAGCAGGGTCAGCTGCTCGGCGTTCTGGCCCCACCACATGGACGACAGCACCCGGAAGTCGCCGTCGCCGTCCCAGTTGTCGTGCGACAGCACGGGCGCGGTCGGTGCCGCCGTGGCCGGGCCCTCGGGCTCGGGGGTCGGTGCCGCGACGAGCCGGGCGACGCCCCACCGCGCGGTCGACTGGTAGCCCTGCCCCGTGGGGTCGGCCCAGTTGGTGATGCCGATGCGCGAGCCGCCCGTGGCGTCGTTGACCTGGAAGTCGACGCCGTGGAACGTGCCCTCGCCGCCGCGCTCGAGCAGGTCGACGGCGACCTCCACGACGTACCCGTCGTCGGTGGCCGCGGTCGCGGTGCGCACCCGGTCGCCCTGGTCGGCGGGTCCGTTGCCGAACGTCACCTCGCCGTCGGCACCGACGCGCAGCTGCATGTCGGTGGGCAGGTAGGCGCCGTTCTTGGAGTTCCCCGCGTCGACGTAGATCTCGACCGAGTCCCGCTCCCAGGGCTGGGTGGCGGTCGCGTCGACCGACGGGTCCGTGACCTCGGCCAGGACGTACAGCGTGTCGGCGTCCCACAGCGTGCGGACCTGCGCCGTGGCGGTGCCCGTGCCCGAGGTCTGCTTGCCGGTCGTCACGGCCGGGACGCCGTCCCACGCCGCGTCGACCACGCCGTCGACCTCGGGGACGCCCGCCGCGGCGGCCGGGACCTCGAGGTACGACAGCGGCTCGACCAGCGCGAGCGACCCGGCGCGGCCGGACCACGACGTGACCTGCTCACCCCGGACGACGCCGAGGTTGAAGGCGAGCACGTCGCCCTGCGCGGCGCCGTCGAGCGGCGCGCGCAGGACGACCCGCAGGCCGTCGCCGTGCTCGGCCCACACCGCGGGCAGGTCGCCCTCGCCCGTGCGCGGGACCTCGTAGGTCGTCGTGCCGACCGTGACGCGCAGCGCGTCGGTGCCGGCCGGGACCTGCGCCAGGACCGTCAGCCCGTCGGCCGTCCAGCGGGTCTGCAGACCACCCGCGGCGCCGTCCTCACCGATCGGCTCGAGCGGCAGCTGGTCCCACTCAGGCGCCTCGAGCGCCGCGGCGTCGACCGCGAGCTCGCCGCCGAACGACTCGGCGGACGCGATGCGCCCCGGCAGCTCGAGGCCGGCCGCACCGTAGTACGCGGGCTTGGCCTGCAGCCGGTCGTCGAACAGCAGCGGCGCACCGTTGTCGTTGACCCAGCTGCGGCCGTCGAACAGGCCCCAGACCGTCACCGAGAACAGCGAGTCCGCCTTGTCGCGGAACAGCTCGAACGCGTCGCGGTAGTAGTAGCCCTGCTCGATGAGCCGCGCCTCGGTCACGGGTGTGCCCGTGGCGACGTCGAGCTCGGTGACGGCCTGCGTGACCGGCAGCGCCTCGAAGCGCGTCAGCGCGGCCTCGAGCGCCGAGACCGGCGTCGACAGGCTCACGTGGAACTGGTGCCCGACGCCGTCGACCGGCACGCCGCGCTCGAGCAGCCGCGAGACGAGCGCGAAGTACCGGTCCTGCTTGCCGATCGCCTCGGTGCTGTAGTCGTTGATGAACAAGGTCACGGGGCGGTCGGTGCCCGGCGCCGCGTACTCGTCGTTGAACGCCTCGTCGGCGTAGCGGAACGCGAGGTCGACGAACTCCTCGCCGAGGATCGCGAACCAGGCCGACCGGCGCATGCCGTCGGGGTTCTCGCCGCCGTCGGCGACGACCTCGTTGACGACGTCCCACGCGACGAGCGGGTTGGTGTCGGACCCGAACGGCCCGTACGCGTCGGCCAGGGTCTGCGCGACCGAGAAGATGTGCGTCCGCATGCGCTCGCGCAGCAGCGCCTGGTCCTGCGGGCTCGACGTCAGCTGCACGCCGTTCTCGTCGAGGAACATCCAGCCCGGGTTGGCGGGTGTCCCCGTGTCGGGGTCGGCGTCGGTCTGGCCGGGGTTCTGGCCGTGCCACACCAGCACGTGCCCGTAGACGCGCTGGTCCTGCGCGACGGCCGTGTCGAGGATGGCCTTGGCCTGCGGGTCCATCCGGAAGTTCCGGTCGGCGTCGTACCAGGCGTACGGCTTCATGTGGTTCTCGGCCGTGACCTGGGAGAAGTGCCGGGTCATGAGGTCGCGCGACGAGCCGAGGGTCTCGCGCTGGTCGATCGCGACGCCCAGGGGGAACGGCACGGTGTCGCGCAGCGGCGTGAGGTCCTCGACCTCGACCTGCGGGGTCGCGATCGAGACGTCGTCGAGCAGGAACGTCGAGGTGTTGCCCGCGTTGCCGCCGTCGTACTGCGTCTCGAGGTAGAGCTCGGCCGCGGTGCCGAACGCCGGCATCGTGAAGATGCCGCCCACGCGCGTCCACTCGGTGGTCACGCCCGCGAGCGTCGCGATGTTGGCGTAGGTGCTCGCGCCGTCGGTCTCGGTGCGCGCGCTCAGGACGAGCGTGCCCGGGTCCTCCTCGAAGCGCAGCCAGGCCTCGTACTCGTACTGCGCGCCGGGCGTCAGCACGTCGGTCACCGGGAGCTGGATGCCCTGCCCCTGGTGCACCCGGTCGGCCACGCGCGCGGCGTGGTCGCCGCCGTGCGCGCCGGAGCCGACGACCTCGACGGTCGCGGCGCCCTCCTGGGTCGCACGCGGCTCCCAGCCCTGCAGCGTGCCGTCCTCGAAGTCGAACGTCAGGTCGACCTGGGCGGGCGGCTCGCCCGTGCCGGGGTCGGCCGGCGTCGCGGTGACCTCGACGTCGTCGACGAGGTACGTGTACGGCGTGCCGGGGTCGCCGGCCGCGGCGGTGTCGCCCGACAGGTGCGACGTGCCGAGGTAGACGGTGCGCGACGCGTCGGCCGTGGGCGTGAAGGTGCCCGTGACGGTGGTCCAGCCATCGGCGTCGATGGTCGTGTCACCGATCCACGTGTAGTCCGGCTTGGCGACGAACCGCACGTCGGCGGTGCCGTCGGTGCCCTCCGCGAGCCGTGCCTTCATCGTGAACGTGTAGGTGGTGCCCGCAGTGACGTCGAGCGCGGGCGACTCGATGCCCTCGAAGTCCAGCGTGCGGTCCGTCACCTGCAGCGCCCGGCCGCCGTCGACCTCGACGTAGCCGAGCTCGACGTCCCCGCTCGGGGTCCAGCCGCTCAGGGTCCCGTCGTCGAACGACGCGCTGAGCACGACCTCGGGCTCGGCGGCACCGGCGGCGGTGCCGATGGCGACGACGGGGGTGACCACGAGCGCGGCCGTCGCCACACCCGCTCCGATAGTTTCGAGCACACCGCGGTGCCTGATCCGACGCATTGACGCTCCCTTGCGCACAGAAGTCCGATCTCGTCGGACCAACGTACGGGGGATCTGGGCGATTGACCAGGGGGTGCGCGCGACGAGATCACCCCTTGCCACACCACCGAGTCGAAAGTTTCGGCGCGCTTGCTCCGAGCTCGCCGCGACTAGGCGCCCACGCCCGTCACCCCCGGGCCGGACGCGCCGCCGACCGTCGACGTCCCCACCCGCACCGCACCGTCACCCGCCGCCCG
>NZ_LNTD01000203.1 GCF_001462455.1 Cellulomonas sp. B6 | reverse complement strand
GCCCGGCGCGGCGTCCGGCCGCAGCAGGGGCGCCGTCACCGGCGCGGGTCCGCGCCCGACGGCGAGCGGGAGACGGGGCCGGGTGGTGGGACGACGAGGGCGGCCCGGCACGTGGTGACGTGCGGGGCCGCCCTCGGGACGCGTCAGCAGGTCAGCTGAACAGGTTCTTGCCGCAGTGCGGCCACTGCCCGGCGCCCGACCGGTTGTAGAGCATCTTGGCGCGCGCCGTCTGCTCGTCGGCCGAGGCCTCGGACGGCAGACCCGCACCACCCACGGCCTGCCACGTGGCGACCGAGAACTGGTAGAGGCCGTGGTACTTGCCGGTCGACGACACGGCGTCGGCACGGCCGCCCGACTCGCAGCGCGCGAGCGCGGCCCAGTTGAGCGAGTCGGCGTCGCCGCCCGCGGCGATCGGCCCGGCCTCGCCCGAGGTCGCACCGCTGCTCGCCGCGCGGGGCGCGGGCGCCGGGCGCGGCTTCGTGCCGACCTTGACGACCTCCTCGACGGGGGCCGTGGTGACGTCGTCGGACACCGGGACGCGAGACTCCTCGGCGCCGTCGACGGTCGTGACGGTCTCGACGACGGTCCGCACACCGGGGACGCCGGCCTGCGCGACGACCTTCTTGCCCGTGTACTGCGACGCGTCGTCCTCGGTGCGCGACGTGAAGGGCACCTCGGACGTCGTCGTGACGTCCTGCACCACGACCCGCTGCACGACGACCTGCACGACGCCGCCCGCGCCGTGCTGCACGCGCACGCGGTCGAGCGGCTGCAGCGTCACGCCGAGCTCGTCGAGGACCGTGCCGACGCTCGCGTCGGCGTCCGGCACGTCGCGCACGCCGCCGTCGACGAGCACCTCGGCGCGACCGTCGAGCACGAGGTCGAGCGGGAGCTCGGCGCGCTCGGCGGAGCGCGACGCGACGAGCGCGACGGTGTCGGCGCGGGTCGCGAGCGTCTCGAGCGCCTCGTCGGCCGTGAGCGCGGTCGTCCAGACCTGCTGCTCCTGGCCGTCGAGCTGGACGACGATCTCCTTGGCGTGCCGTACGACGATCTCGGCGCCGTCGGTCAGCGCGCCGGTGTGGGACACGGTGTCGCGGCCGCCGAGCTGCACGCCCTGCGCGTCGAGGAGGCCCTCGACCGAGCCGGCGAACGTCGAGATCCGCGTGACGTCGCCGTCGACGTCGAGCGCGACGGTCTTGTGGGCGTTGGCGACGGCGACGCCGCCGCCCGCGAGCACGAGCACCGCGGTGCCGGCCGCGACGAACGGCCAGCGGAGGCGGCGCAGCCCGGTGCGTGGCTGCTGACCCTGCTCCGGTCCGGAGTCGGGGTGCGGGGTGGTGACGGCGTCGGCCGTCTCGGTCGGACCGGTGTGGCGGGTCGAGAACTGCACGAGGCTCCAGCCGTCGCTGTGCCCGGGCACGGGGAGCGGCGCGGGCCCACGGGCACCGTCGGCGCCACGTGCGTCCGTGCCGCAGAGGGGTTCCCCGATCCGGCGGTCACGGCGGCCGTGAGGGACGGCCGTCGGTGTCATCCGCGAGCGACCGCACGGCGGCGACCGACCAAAGGTGACACGCGACCGTAACGGAATCGTGACCTGTCGTCCAACCCCTCGCCGACGAGACCCCCGTCACTCCCGGGGGCGCGGGGCCCTCACCTGCGGCTCAGTACCAGCCCTTGGCCTTCGAGTGCGACCACGCGCCGCACGGGTCCCCGTAGCGACCGGAGATGTACCCCAGGCCCCACGTGATCTGCGTCGCCGCGTTGGTGCGCCAGTCATCCGCGACCGACGCCATCTTGCTGCCCGGCAGCGCCTGCGGGATGCCGTAGGCGCCCGACGACCGGTTCTCGGCCGTGACGCGCCAGCCGCTCTCCTTGTCCCACAGCGACACGAGGCAGGCGAACTGGTCGTCGCCCCAGCCGCGGGACGCGGCCATGTCCTTGGCGAGCGCCTGCGCCGTGCCGGGCTCGACGGCCACGGTCGACGGGTCGGGGAGCTCCGCGGTGCCGACCCGCACCACCTGGTCCACCGGCTCGGTCGTCATGACGGACGCGACCACCGACCGGCCGACGACGACGCCGCCGACCACGTCGAGCGCGTACGTCGTGGTGCGCACGCCGGCGCGGCCCGCGTTCTTGACCACGCGGTTGCCCTTGACCAGGGACGCGTCCTCGACCTCCTGCACGGCGAACGGCACGGCCTCGGTCACGGTCTCGCCCTGCGTCGCGGCACGCGTGACGAGCACGACGAGCCCGTCGACGGCCGCCGCGTCGAGCGGCACCGACACCTGGTCACCCTCCTCGAGCACGAGGCCGATGTCCTTGAGCGCGTCGCGCACGGTCGCACCGCTGCTCACGCCGTCGATGACCTGGCCGTCGACCACGAGGTGCACGGTCTTCTGCGTGGACACCCGCAGCACGTCGCGCCCGACGCTGTCCGACCGCGACGCCGACAGCCGCACGCCGTCGCGCAGCCCCAGCTCCTCGACGGCCTCGCCGACCGTCAGCGCGGTCGTCCACACGGTCTGCGGCGCGCCGTTGACCTCGACGTCGATCTCGCGGCCGTGCCGCACGACGACCTGCCCGCTGCGGCCCACGGCCTCGTGCAGACCCGGCGCCACGAGGTCGCCGTCGCCGACGTCGATGCGCCCCGCGGCGAGCACGTCGGCGACCGTGCGACCGAACGTCTGGACCTGCACCTCGCGGCCGTCGACGTCCACCGTGACGTCCTTGTGCATCGCCGCGAACGCGCTGGTGGCACCCGCGACGAGCGCGAGGACGACCGCCTGCGCGGCGGTGCGTGCGGCCCGGGCGCGCACGCCGGTGGCGCGTCGCCCCGGCACGTGGTCGTGACGGGTCACGGTGTCCTTCGGGTCGGCGGGAGGGATCGCTGCCCTGGGAGGGTCATCGGCACGTGCACGGTCGTCCTTGACGGACGTCCCGCCGCTGCGCCGGAGAGACCGTAACCGATCCGTGACCGTCGCCACCACCCCCGGCAGCGCTCCCGCCCGCGGGCCCGCACGCGCCGCGCCGGCTCACCACGGGCCGTACACCTGCTCGGCGACCGCGCTGACCTGCGCGCACACGTCGGCGAGCGGCCGCCCGGTCACCTCGGCGACCGTGCGCACGGTGCCCGGCAGCAGGTACGGCGCGTTGGGTCGCCCGCGGAAGGGGTGCACCGTGAGGTACGGCGCGTCCGTCTCGACCAGCACGAGCGAGGCGGGCAGCTCGCGCAGCGCCGCGCGCAGGTCCTCGTTGGCCGGGAACGACACCGGCCCGGCGAACGAGCAGAACCAGCCCTCGTCGGCGCACACGCGCGCGAGGTCGACGCCACCCGAGAAGCAGTGGAACACCGTGCGCTCGGGGGCCCCGTCGCGGCGCAGCACGTCGACGACGTCGTCGTGCGCGTCGCGGTCGTGGATCTGCAGCGCCAGCCCGAGCTCCTTGGCGAGCGCGACGTGCGCCCGGAACGCCTCGCGCTGCACCTCGCGCCCGCGCGGCCCGGCGCGGAAGAAGTCGAGCCCCGTCTCGCCGATCGCCCGCACGCGCGGGTTGTCGCGCGCGACCGCCGCGACGGCCGCGAGCGCGTCGTCGAGCGGGACGTCGTGCCGCGGCTGCGGGTCGGGGTCGAGGCCGTCGGGCGCGACCTCCCGGACCCCCGCGTGCAGCACCGCCTCGTTCGGGTGGATCGCGACCGCGCCGAGCAGCGCCGGGTGCTCGCACACCACCGCGTCGGTCCACGCGACCGCGTCGAGGTCGCAGCCGACCTGCACCATGCGCGGCACGCCCACCGCGGCCGCGCGCGCGAGGTGCGCCGCGAGGTCCGGGTGCGCCGCGGCGTCGGCCGGGTCCCAGCCGTCCGCGCGCCAGCCGACGACCGACTCGAGGTGCGTGTGGTCGTCGACGACGGGCGACGGGAGGGGCTCGGGCGGCGGGGGCCAGCCCCGTTCGCGCTGCTTGCGTGCCACGTCAGGCGTCCCGGGTCAGGACTGCCGGAGCCGCTCGAGCTCCTCCTCGACGATCGCGTCGTCGAGCTTGGTGAACACCGGTGTCGGCTTGTCGACCTTGGTGCCCGGCACGACCGCGCGCGGCTGCCACGTGCCGCGCACCGAGCGGTAGTCGCCCGTGATGACCGGGTAGTGCCGCGTGTCGTCGTCGAGGTCGGTGACCTCCTCGATGCGCGGCTGCGGCGAGAACGTGCCCGTGCCGCCGAGCGCCTCGTGCACGGCCTGCGCGCTGTGCGGCAGGAACGGCGCGAGCAGCGTGTTGAGGTCGCTCACGGCCTGCGTCGTCGTGTGGAGCACCGTGGCGAGCCGCTCGCGGTCGTTCTTGAGCTTCCACGGCTCGGTCTCCGAGACGTACCGGTTCGCCTCGCCGACCACGCGCATCGCCTCCTGCAGCGCCTGGCGCTGCCGGTGCGTGCCCACGAGGTCGCCCACGCGCCCGAACGCGGTCGTGATCTCCGCCGTCAGCGCCTCGTCGACCGCCAGGCGCGGCCCGGGCGTCGGGATCTCGCCGAAGTTCTTGTGCACCATGCTCGCGGTGCGGTTCACCAGGTTGCCCCAGCCCGCGACCAGCTCGTCGTTCGTGCGGCGCTTGAACTCCGCCCACGTGAAGTCGACGTCCTGCGTCTCGGGGCCTGCCACCGAGATGTAGTAGCGCAGCGCGTCGGGCTGGTAGCGCGCGAGCATGTCGCGGACCAGGATCACGAGACCGCGCGACGTCGAGAACTGCTTGCCCTCGACGTTGAGGAACTCGCTCGAGACCACCTCGGTCGGCAGGTTCAGCAGCCCGTACGGGCCGGGCGCCCCGCCCTTCGACCCGCGACCGGCGTAGCCGAGCAGCTCGGCCGGCCAGATCTGCGAGTGGAACGTGATGTTGTCCTTGCCCATGAAGTAGTACGAGCGCGCGTCGGTGTCGTTCCAGAACTGCCGCCACGCCTCGGGGTCGCCCGTGCGACGCGCCCACTCGATCGACGCGGACAGGTACCCGATGACCGCGTCGAACCACACGTACAGGCGCTTGCCGGGGTTCTGCTCCCAGCCGTCGAGCGGCACGGGGATGCCCCAGTCGATGTCGCGCGTCATGGCGCGCGGACGCACGTCGTCGAGCAGGTTGAGCGAGAACTTCAGCACGTTCGGGCGCCACTCGGTGCGCGTGCGCAGCCAGTCCCCCAGCGCGTCGACGAACGCCGGCAGGTCGAGGAAGAAGTGCTCCGACTCGACGAACTTCGGCGTCTCGCCGTTGATCTTGCTGCGCGGGTTCTTCAGCTCGATCGCGTCGAGCTGGTTGCCGCAGTTGTCGCACTGGTCGCCGCGCGCGCCGTCGTACCCGCAGATGGGGCACGTGCCCTCGATGTAGCGGTCGGGCAGCGTGCGGCCCGTCGACGGGCTGACCGCGCCCATCGTGGTGCGCTCGACCATGTAGCCGTTCTTGTGCACCGTGCGGAACATCTCCTGCACGACCGCGTAGTGGTTGCGCGTCGTGGTGCGCGTGAACAGGTCGTACGACAGGCCGAGCTGCGTGAGGTCCTCGACGATCACCCGGTTGTAGCGGTCCGCGAGCTCCTGCGCGGTCACGCCCTCCTTGTCCGCCTGCACGAGGATCGGCGTCCCGTGCTCGTCGGTGCCCGACACCATGAGCACGTCGTGCCCCGCCATGCGCATGTACCGGCTGAAGACGTCCGAGGGGATGCCGAAGCCGGCGACGTGACCGATGTGGCGGGGGCCGTTCGCGTAGGGCCACGCGACGGCCGACAGGATGCGGGACATGCGTCGATCCTAGGTGCGCGGCCCGTCGTCCTCGACGTCGTTCCCGCGGTCCGGACGCCCGTCGCCCGCGGCCCGCGGCGTCCCGGGGCCGCGGGTCGGCGCGCGCCCCAGGTCGACGTGGCGCGCGGTGGGCTCCGAGACGTCCCACGCGAGCCCGTCGTCGGCGCGCGCGCCGGCGACGCCGCCGGGCGTGGACCGCGGCGCAGGGGCGACCCGCGGCAGGGGCTGGGTGTCCTCGTCGCCGACCGGGGCGGCGGCGCTCGGCCCGGCCACGAGCGCGACCGCCGCTCCCGGCCGCGTGCGCACGCGCGTCCGTGGCCCGGCGGGCGGTGCGACGGGCGGTGCGGCGGGCGCCGCGACGGGCGGTACGACGGGCGCGTCGACGGCGCGCGTCGGGTTCCCCGCCGCGGGGCCGGGGTGCGCCCGGCCGTCGTCGGACCGCCCGACGGGCGTGAAGAGCAGCGCGCACAGGTCCCGGTACGTCGCGTCGGGTCGCGCGACCCAGCCGATGCGCCGCAGCGCCTGGTCCTGGCCCGCGGACTCCAGCAGGAACTCCCCGTACCCCAGGAGCTGGCCCAGCACCGACCGCGAGTAGCGCATGTCGGTGACCTTCATCAGCGGCATCATCGCGACCTGGTGCGTCACGAGCCCCGTGAGCAGGAGCATCCGCTTGTCGGTCGCGACGAACCACTCGACGCGCCACAACAGCAGCCGCCACCCGAAGCGGCCCAGGGCCGCGACCCACAGCCACCACACCACCAGCGCCCGGTCGCCGAGCGCGGGCTGCAGCAGCGCCGTGAGCCACCCGCACAGCGCGAAGACCACGGTGGCGCTCGCCGCGGGCTCGAGCAGCCTGGCCCAGTGCCGCCGCGTCGCGAGCACGACCCGCTCGCCCGGCAGCACGTACCGCCGCAGCAGCCGGTGGGCCACGACGGTCCCCGTCGCCTCGTCCGCCGTCACGTCGTCACCCCGCCCGTCGTCTCGCCCGCGTCGGTCCCGGGTCAGGACGTGAGGTTGCCGAAGAACGTCGCGAAGCCGCGGAACGCACCCGCGACGAAGTCCCAGACCGACCGCACGACGTCGGCCGCCTTGTCGGGGCTCGTCACGACGGCGTAGACGAGGAAGATCACGACGATCCACATGAGGATGCTCTTGGCCCTCGTCGGCATGCTGCGTTCCTCCGGTGCTCGGGTCGACGCCGCCGGTCGCGGGGCGGCCGCCGGAGGCGCGGGCCGCCGGCGGCGCACACAGTACAGATCCCGACGATCCGCCCGAACAGGACACGCGGGCGCCGATCCTGACTCTCAGCGTGCGCTCACGCGCGACGTGTGCGAGAGGGCGTGCTGGGTCCCCCGCGCGAGAGCGTGCGGGGGCCCCGTCCGGCCGCGCCGGCCGGGGACGTGGGCGAGCGGCGGCTCAGCCGACCGTGACCCTCAGGATGCGGTCGTCGCCGTCGCCCGGGTCGCCCCGCCCGTCGGTGTTGCCGGTGAGCACCCACAACGACCCGTCGGGGGCGACCTCGACCGCGCGCAGCCGGCCGTGCTCACCCGCGAGCAGCGGCTGCGGCGTCCCGAACCCGGCGGCGTCGGCCGCGGGGTCGTCGAGCGACGCGGGGTCCACGGGCCGCAGCGGGACCCGCCACAGCGTGCGCCCACGCAGCCCCGCGAGGTAGACGCCCTCGTCGGTGACCGCGATCCCCGAGGGGGACGCGTCCGACGTCGCCCACACCGCGACCGGGTCGACGAACCCGTCGTCGGCACCGCCCTGCCCCTCGACCGCCGGCCACCCGTAGTCCGCCCCGGCGTGCAGCACGTTGAGCTCGTCCCACGTGTCCTGCCCGAACTCGGAGGCCAGCGCGCGGCCGTCGGGCGCCCAGCCGACGCCCTGCACGTTGCGGTGCCCGCGGGTCCACACCGGCGACGTCGGGTCGGGGTTGCCGGGCGCGGGCGCGCCGTCGGCGGTCACGCGCAGCACCTTGCCGCCCAGGCTCGCGGGGTCGGGCGCGAGACCGGTCGTGTACGTGTCACCGGTCGTGACGTAGAGGTGGCCGTCGGGCCCGAAGGCGAGCCGCCCGCCGTTGTGGTTGGCGCCCTTCGGGATGCCGTCGAGCACGACCCGCGTCGGGCCGAGCGTGGTGCCGTCTAGCGTCGCGCGCAGCACGCGGTTGTCCCGCGCGGCGGTGACGTACAGCACGACGTCGACCGGTCCGTCGGCCGCACCGGGCACCACCGCGACACCCAGCAGGCCGCCCTCGCCGCGCGGCACGGTGACGGCCGCGACCTCGTCGGTGCCCGGGCCCGTGACGTCGGTGACCGTGCCGTCGGAGGCGACGAGCACGGCCCGCGCCTCGTCGCGCAGCGTCACCAGGGCCCTGCCGTCGGGCAGGAACGCCAGCCCCCACGGCGCGTCCAGCCCGGTCGCGACGTCCTGCACCGACGTGACGGCCACGGTCGGCACGTCCCGGACGGCGGGCGCGGGCGGGCTCGTCGACGCGTCCGCAGGGGTGGCGGTGGCCTCCTGCGACGGGGCCGTGGGCGACGGGGCCGCGGCGGTCGGCGTCTCCGCCGGGGTCGCACCGCACCCCGCGAGACACCCCGCGAGCGCCAGCACGGCCACGAGCGCCAGGGCCGCGACCGGCGCCGGACCGGTGCGGGGCGCGGGCGCGGCGACGCGCGGGGTGCTGGGCGCGGGCGCGGCGACGCGCGGGGTCCGGCCACGGGCCGCCGTCGTCCAGCGTCGCCTCCGCGTCGTCACCATCGACCCACTGTGCCCAACGCCCGCCGCCCGCGCACCCCCTGCT
>NZ_LNTD01000202.1 GCF_001462455.1 Cellulomonas sp. B6 | reverse complement strand
CCGCCACCGCCGCCCCGCCGCCGTGCCGACGCGACGAGCCCCCGCGCGTACAGCCCCCCGAGCCCGGGCACCCGGGGCAGCGCGACCAGCGCGGCCGGCGCGCCGCGCGTCACCGGCCCACCAGGTTCTGCCCGCACACCCGCAGCGTGCGGCCCACGACGCCGCCGGCCGCGGGAGACGCGAGGAACGCGATCGCCTCGGCGACGTCGACCGGCTGACCCCCCTGCTGCAGCGAGTTCAGGCGCCGTGCGACCTGCCGCGTGAGCGCCGGGATGCGCGCGGTCATCTCGGTCTCGATGAACCCCGGCGCGACCGCGTTCGCGGTGCCGCCGAACGGCACGAGCAGCGGCGCGGTCGCGCGGACCATGCCGATGACACCGCCCTTGGACGCCGCGTAGTTGGTCTGCCCGCGGTTGCCCGCGATGCCCGACGTCGACGCGAGCGACACGATGCGCGGCGCGTCCGTGAAGTCGCCCGACGTCAGCAGCGCCTCGTTGATGCGCAGCTGCGACGCGACGTTCACCGCAAGCACCGACGCCCACCGGGCCTCGCCCATGTTGGCGAGCAGCTTGTCGCGCGTGATGCCCGCGTTGTGCACGACGACGTCGATCCGCCCGTGCCGCGCCGTGGCGTGCGCGAGGATCCGCTCGCCCGCGTCGGGCGCGGTGACGTCGAGCTGCAGCGCCGTGCCGCGCACGCGGTTGGCGACCTGCGCGAGCTGCTCGCCCGCGGCCGGGACGTCCACCGCGACGACCGTCGCGCCGTCGCGGGCCAGCACGTCGGCGATCGCGGCACCGATGCCGCGCGCCGCACCGGTGACGACCGCGACCTTGCCGGCCAGCGGGCGGTCCCAGTCGGTCGGCAGCTCGCCCGCGTCGGAGTCGACCTCGAGCAGCTGCCCGTCGACGAACGCCGAGCGCGTCGACAGGAAGAACCGCAGCGCGCCCACGACGCTCGGGGCCGTCACCGGCACGCCGTCGGCGACGACCACGCCGTTGCCCGTAGCGCCGCCCCGCAGCTCCTTGGCGAGCGAGCGCAGCAGCCCGTCGACGCCCTGCCGCGCGGCCGCGACCGCGGGCGCGTCGTCGGCGCCCGCGGGGCGTGACACCGTGACGACCCGCCCGCCCGTCCGCAGGCCCTTGAGCACCGAGCCCGCGGCGAGCACCGGCCCCTGCAGGTCGTCCGGGTGCGTGACGTCCGTGAGCACGAGCACCACGGCCGCGTACCGCACGTCGGGGGTCGCGTGCCGGTGCACCTCGACGTCCCAGCCGTCGAGGACCGCGGGTGCGTCACCCGTCGGGGCGGCGCCGCCCGCGGGTGACGAGAGCAGGGTCGCGACCGCGTCGGCGCCCGTGCCGAGCACGAGCGCGGGACCGTCGAGCAGCGGCTGCCCGGGCCGGTGGCGGCGCAGCACCGCGGGGCGGGGCAGGCCCAGCTGGGCGGCGAGCTTCTTGGTCAGCCCGCTGTTGACGAGCTCGAGGTACCGGTCGGTCATCACGACTCCTGCGTCGTCCGTGGGGTGGGGGTGCACCGGGTGCGGGTGCGGG
>NZ_LNTD01000201.1 GCF_001462455.1 Cellulomonas sp. B6 | reverse complement strand
ACGCCGGGCGTGCCGCGCGCGTTCCTGCGCCAGCTCGTCGTCGCGCTCGGCATGCCGGTGTGCCTCGTCGGCAACTGGGTGATCGTCGCGTCCGCGGCGTGGGACCGCGAGCCCGCGCGTCGTGGCTGGCACGACAAGGCGCCGGGCGTGCCGCGCGCGTTCCTGCGCCAGCTCGTCGTCGCGCTCGGCATGCCGGTGTGCCTCGTCGGCAACTGGGTGATCGTCGCGTCCGCGGCGTGGGACCGCGAG
>NZ_LNTD01000200.1 GCF_001462455.1 Cellulomonas sp. B6 | reverse complement strand
GCCGGGCGGGTGGCCGGTGGCCGCCCCGCCCGCGCAGGACGACCCCGCGCCGCGCCCGCCGCGCCGGCGGGCGGTCGTCGTGCTGTCGGTGGTCCTCGTCGGCGTGCTGGTCGCGGCGGGCGTGCTCGGCACCCACCTGTGGCGCGCGAGCGACTCGTGGCGCGACGCGGCCGCGGACTGGGAGGCCCTGGCCCGCGAGCACGGCGCGCAGCTCGCGCAGAGCCAGGCCGACCTCGAGGCGACGTCGTCCGAGCTCGAGGCGACCCGCGGTCAGCTCGCGACGGCGCAGACCCGGATCACCGAGCTGGCCGACGAGAAGGCCCAGCTGGGCGACTCGACGGCCGAGCAGCAGCAGCTCGCGGACTACCAGGCTCGCGTGTCGCGTGCCGCCGGCGACGTCGCGACCGCCCTGAGCACCTGCATCGACGGTCAGAAGCGGCTCATCGGGTACCTCGGGGACACCGCGCAGTACGACGCGGACGACCTGGCACGGTTCCGCGCCGACGTCGACCGGGTGTGCGGTGCCGCCACGGACGCGAACGCGGCCCTGCAGCGGGAGCTCGCGCGGTGACCCGACGGGGCGCTCTCCCGGCGCTCGTCGCGCTGCTGACGCTGGGCGGGTGCGCGCTGCTCCCCCAGCCCGCACCCGCCGTGCCCGACAGCGTCGTGCCGAGCGCAGCACCCGCGCCGTCCGCGAGCGCGGACGGCTCGCAGCTCTCGCCGGACGGGTTCGACGCGGCCCAGCGCATGGCCGTGCGGATCCGCAACATCGGCTGCGGCGCGCTGTCGACCGGCTCGGGGTTCGCGGTCGGCGAGCACACGCTCGTGACGAACCGGCACGTCGTGGCGGACTCGGCCGAGCTCGAGCTGAGCACGTACGACGGGCGCGACGTCGCCGCCGAGGCCGCGAGCACCGCGGCCCTCGCGGACCTCGCGGTCGTGCGCACGGTCGACGCGCTGCCCGCCGCGCCCGTGCTGGCGGACGCGGACCCGGCCGTGGGCGACCCCGTGACGGTCGTCGGGTACCCGCTCGGCAGGCAGCTGACCGTGACCGACGGTCGGGTCGTGGGTGCGGTCACCGACCCCCTCAACGAGAACCTGGGCGAGGTGCTGGTCACCGACGCCCCCGTCGAGCCGGGCTCGTCCGGGTCGGCGGCGCTCGACGCCGAGGGGCGCGTGATCGGTGTCGTGTACGCCAAGAACGCCGACGACATGAGCTTCCTGGTGCCGGTGAGCACGCTGCGCACCCTGCTGGCCGACGAGACCGCGTTCACCGCCGCGGCCGCGTGCGGGTGACCCCGAGGAGAGGACGCACGACATGAGCGAGCACCGTTTCGACCCGACGTCGCTGACGCGGTCCGCCGACGACACGCTGACCGTGCGTCGCGTCTTCGGCGAGGCCTACGAACGTGACGGCGCGCTCGTCGTGCCCGTCGCGCGGGTGTCGGGCGTCGTGGGTACCGGCACCGCGACCGGGGACGGCGGGGTGTCGGGGCCGCGTCGCGACGACGAGAGGGGCCGGGGCGCGGGCCCGTACGGCACCGGCGACGCCGGGGGCGGCGGCTTCGGCACGCACGTCAAGGCGGTCGGCGTGTTCGTGGTGGACGACGACGGTGCGCACTGGCACCCGGCGCTCGACCTCAACCGGGTGATCCTCGGCGGACAGCTGGTCGGCGCCGTCGTCGGGTGCGCGCTGGCGCTGGCGTGGGCGGTCCGGCGCCGCTGACCGCGCACGGACCGGGCCGTCAGGCGGTGCGGACCCGCAGCTCGAGCGAGTCGACCCGGGCGGCGACGTCGGGGTGCTGCGCGAGCGCCGCGTTGACCTGGCCGAGCACGCGGTCCAGCGCCGGCCGGTCCAGCCCGGGCAGCACCGCGAGCTCGACGGCCACCTCGGCGCGCGTCCCGGGCACCGCGTCGGCGCCGGCGACCAGGCGGACACCGGCCACGGCCTCCCGCACGGCCGCGCGGACGTCGTCGTCGACGCGACCGCCGCTCACCGCGGGACGCCACGGCAGGCCCTGGGCGAGCGCGTAGACGGCCGTGCGCGGCAGCACCGCGGTGACCGGGCCGCCCGCGTCGAGGACCATGACCTCCCAGCCCTCGGTGACCGCCGAGAGCGCGGCGCGCGCGACGTCGGACGGCACCGGGCGGGCGTCGGCGCGCCAGCGGGTCATCGCCACGACGCCCGTGAAGACGGGCAGCGCCGTGCGGCCGTCGGGCGTGCGCAGCGCGACGACGCCGGCCGAGGCCTCCTTGTCGACCGTGTGCGCGTGGCCGTCGTGCTCGACGACGCCCTCGACCTCGAGCTCGGCCAGCACGGGCACGAGCACGCGCGTCGGCGCGAGCGCCGCGACGACGTCCGCGAGCTCGGCCCCGCCGTCGGCGTACCGCGCGAGCGTCGCGGTCAGCGCGGGGTCGGCCGAGCCGTCGTCGCCCGCGAACGGCGACGACGGGGGCAGCTCGCAGCCCGTCACGGGCGACCGGCGACGTCCAGCGCCTGCGGCAGCGTGAACGCGCCCGCGTACAGCGCCTTGCCGACGATCGCGCCCTCGACGCCGGCCGGCACGAGCGTGCGCAGCGCCGCGACGTCCTCGAGGCTCGAGATGCCGCCCGACGCCACGACCGGCGCCGACGTGCGCTCGCACACCTCGCGCAGCAGCTCGAGGTTGGGCCCGCGCAGCGTGCCGTCCTTGGTCACGTCGGTGACGACGTACCGCGAGCAGCCCGCGTCGTCGAGGCGCGCGAGCACCTCCCACAGGTCGCCGCCCTCCTGCGTCCAGCCGCGCGCCGCGAGCGTCGTGCCGCGCACGTCGAGCCCCACGGCGATCTGGTCGCCGTGCGACGCGATGACCCGCGCGGTCCACTCGGGGTCCTCGAGCGCGGCCGTGCCGAGGTTGACCCGCGTCGCACCCGTCGCGAGCGCGCGCTCGAGCGACGCGTCGTCCCGGATCCCGCCCGACAGCTCGACCTTGACGCCCTTGGCGGCGAGCTCGGCCGCGACCTTGCCCAGCAGCACCGCGTTGGTGCCGCGCCCGAAGGCGGCGTCGAGGTCGACGAGGTGGATCCACTCGGCGCCGCCGGCGTACCAGTCGAGGGCCGCCGACAGCGGGTCGCCGTACGACGTCTCCGAGCCGGCCTCGCCCTGCACGAGGCGCACGGCCTGGCCGTTCGCGACGTCGACGGCGGGCAGCAGCTCGAGCCGGGGCTCACGCGTGGGTGTCATGGGTCCTCTCCGGGTGGGGTCCGCGCGCGCCGGAGGCGGGCGCGGGCGGTGCTCAGCGCAGCGAGCCGACCCAGTGGGACAGCAGCTGCGCGCCGGCGTCGCCGGACTTCTCGGGGTGGAACTGGGTGGCCGACAGCGGCCCGTTCTCGACCGCGGCGACGAACCGCCCGCCGTGGTCCGACCACGTGACGAGCGGCGCCGCGAGCGGGTGCTCACCGGCGGCCGGCGCGTCGAGCAGGGGGAACGTCCGCGCGGCGTAGGAGTGCACGAAGTAGAAGCGCTCGTCGGCGAGCCCGTCGAACAGCACCGAGCCCGCGGGCGCGTCGACGGTGGCCCAGCCCATGTGCGGCACGACGTCGGCCTCGAGGCGGTCGACCACGCCGGGCCACTCGCCGAGGCCGTCGGTGCGCACGCCGTGCTCGACGCCCTCGCCGAACATCACCTGCATGCCGACGCAGATGCCCAGCACGGGACGCCCGCCCGCGAGCCGGCGGTCGACGACCTGGTCCCCGTCGACGCCGCGCAGTCCGGCCATGACGGCCGCGAACGCGCCCACGCCCGGCACGACGAGCCCGTCGGCCTCGAGCGCGGCGCGCTTGTCGGCCGTCAGCTCGACGTCGGCGCCGACGCGGGCGAGGGCCCGGACGGCGGAGCGCACGTTGCCGAAGCCGTAGTCGAGGACGACGACGCGGGGAGACACCCGGACAGGCTACCCGCGCGCGCACGCACCGCCCGTCGGTCGTCCGGCGGGCGGACGACCACCCGCCCGGACGCCGCGACGCGGGGTCGGGGGTCAGCGGGCCGGGGGTCAGCGGCGGTGCGCCGCCAGCATGCGCATCGCCTTCCACCGCGACAGACCCACCGACGTGACCACGCCCTCGAGCTCGTCCACGGGCACGTCGCCGAGCAGCAGGTCCTCGAGCACGGGCGGCGCACCCGAGAGCACGAGCCCCGCGGGCAGGTCCTTCTCGCGCTCGCCGCCGACCCACTGCGAGGCCGTGACCTTGCCCTCGCGACGCTCGAGCAGCACGACCGGCACCTGCCTCAGCAGACGTGAGACGGCGCCGGCGGCCTGCGAGCCGGCCGCCGGGTCGCGGACCACCGCGAGCGCGCCGATCGGCGACGGCACGGCGTCGACGTCCACCTTGGCGAGCGAGCACGCCGCGGCGAGCGCGTCGGCGACCGCGACCTGCGTGACGACCACGGCGACGGTCGGCGGCTGCTCGGCCGTCAGGGACGACAGGTCGTCGGGGACCTCGAGGCCGTCGAGGTCGTCACCCGGGCCGTCGGCGCTCACAGGGCCCCCTTGGTGGACGGCACGCCGTCGACCCGCGGGTCGAGCGCGACAGCGGTACGCAGCGCGCGCGCGAGCGCCTTGAACTGCGCCTCGACGATGTGGTGCGGGTCGCGGCCCGCGAGCACGCGCACGTGCACCGTGAACGCCGCGTGGTGCGCGATCGACTCGAGCACGTGCGCCGTGAGCGAGCCCGTGAAGTGGCCGCCGATGAGGTGGTACTGCTGCCCCTCGGGCTCGCCCGAGTGCACGAAGTACGGCCGGCCGGAGACGTCGACGACCGCGTGCGCGAGCGCCTCGTCGAGCGGCACGGTCGCGTCGCCGTAGCGGACGATGCCGCGCTTGTCGCCGAGCGCCTGCCGCAGCGCCTGGCCCAGCACGATCGCGGTGTCCTCGACGGTGTGGTGCGCGTCGATGTGCGTGTCGCCCTGCGCGCGCACCGTGAGGTCGATCAGCGAGTGCTTGCCGAGGGCCGTGAGCATGTGGTCGTAGAACGGCACGCCCGTGTCGATCTGCGTGCGTCCCGTGCCGTCGAGGTCGACCTCGACCACGACGCTCGACTCGCTCGTGCCGCGCTCGACGCGCGCCGTGCGACGGCCCGTCCCGCTGGGCTCCCCGCTCATCGTCCCGTCACCTCCGCCAGGGCGTCCGTGAACGCCGCCGTCTCCGCCGGGGTGCCGACCGACACCCGCAGCCACCCCTCGGGGCCCGTGACGCGCACGAGCACGCCCCGGTCGAGCAGACCCTGCCAGACCGCGTCGCGGTCGTCGAACCGGCCGAACAGCACGAAGTTCGCGTCCGAGTCGGCGGCCTCGAACCCGCGGCCGCGCAGCCACGCGACGAGCGCGTCGCGCTCGTCGCGCAGCGAGCCGACCTGGGCCATGAGCTCGGGCGCGTGCGCGAGCGCGGCGCGCGCCACGGCCTGCGTCACGGCCGACAGGTGGTACGGCAGGCGCACGACGCGCAGCGCGTCGACGAGCGCGGGCGCAGCGGCCAGGTACCCCACGCGGGCGCCCGCGAGGCCGAACGCCTTGGACATCGTGCGGCTCACGGCGAGGTGCGGGTGGTCCGCCAGCAGCTCGAGCGCCGACGGGGTGCCGGCACGCCGGAACTCGCCGTACGCCTCGTCGACGACGACCACGCAGCCGCCGGGCACGCGCGCGGCCGCGTCGAGCACGGCGCGCACCGTGCCGGCCGGCAGGGCGGTGCCCGTCGGGTTGTTGGGGCTCGCGAGCAGCACGACGCTCGGCGCGTGCTCCGCGATCGTCGCGCGCGCGTGCTCGGGGTCGAGCGTGAAGTCCTCCGCCCGCCGCCCCACGACCCACCGGGTCGAGGTGTCGCGCGCGTACTCGGGGTACATCGAGTACGTGGGCGCGAACGACAGGGCCGTGCGGCCGGGACCGCCGAACGCCTGCAGGACGTGCAGCATGATCTCGTTCGAGCCGTTGGCGGCCCACACCTGCGCGGGCGTGAGCGCGACGCCGGACTCGGCGAGCAGGTAGGCGGCGAGGTCGGCCCGCAGGTCCGCGAAGTCGCGGTCCGGGTACCGGTTGAGCCCGCGCGCGGCGTCCGCGACGGCCGCGGCGACGTCGGCGACGACCTGCTCGGACGGCGCGTACGGGTTCTCGTTGACGTTGAGCAGCACGGGGACGTCGAGCTGGGGGGCGCCGTAGGGCTCGAGGCCCGCGAGCTCGGGGCGCAGCGGCAGCACGGCCGCGAGCGAGGGGTCGGACGAGGCGGTCACGCCCCGAGTGTAGGGACCGGGCGCGGCACCTCCGCGGCCTCGCCCACCCACCGGGCGGTGTCGGCGCACGCACGTACGCTGCCGGACATGCCCACCCCCGCCGTCCCCGCCGCGACCGCCGTCGACCGCACCGCGCTGCGCGCGCGGGCCGAGGACGTGCTGCGCGCGCTGGTCGGGCGGCCCGACGCGCGCCTGCACGAGGACCAGTGGCAGGCCGTCGAGGCGCTCGTCGCCGACCGGCGCCGCGTGCTCGTCGTGCAGCGCACCGGGTGGGGCAAGTCGGCCGTGTACTTCGTCGCGACCGCGCTGCTGCGCGGCGGCGCGGCCGGCCCGCCGCGCGGCGCGACGATCATCGTGTCGCCGCTGCTCGCGCTCATGCGCAACCAGGTGGAGGCCGCGCGGCGCGCGGGCATCGCGGCGGAGACGCTGAACTCGGCCAACCAGCAGGACTGGGACGACGTGCACGCGCGCATCGCGGCGGGCGAGGTCGACGTGCTGCTCGTCTCCCCCGAGCGCCTCAACAACCCGGGTTTCCGCGACGAGGTGCTGCCGCGGCTCGCGTCCGACGCCGGTCTCGTGGTCGTCGACGAGGCGCACTGCGTGTCGGACTGGGGGCACGACTTCCGCCCCGACTACCGCCGCATCCGCACGCTCCTGGCCGACCTGCCGCACGGCGTGCCGGTGCTCGCGACGACCGCGACCGCGAACGCGCGCGTGACGGCCGACGTCGCCGAGCAGCTCGCGGTCGGCGAGGACGACGCGGGTGCGCTCGTGCTGCGCGGCACGCTCGACCGCCCGAGCCTGCGCCTGCAGGTGACCACGCTGCCCGACGTCGCGACGCGCCTGGCCTGGCTCGCGGCGACGCTCCCGGCGCTGCAGGGGTCCGGCATCGTCTACTGCCTGACGATCGCGGCGGTCGAGCAGGTCACCGAGCACCTGCGCTCCGCGGGGCTCGACGTGCGCGCCTACACCGGGCAGACCGACCCGACCGAGCGCGAGCAGGCCGAGGCGGACCTGCTCGCCAACCGCGTCAAGGCGCTCGTCGCGACGTCGGCGCTCGGCATGGGGTACGACAAGCCCGACCTCGGGTTCGTCGTGCACGTCGGTGCGCCGTCGTCGCCGATCGCGTACTACCAGCAGGTCGGCCGTGCGGGCCGTGCGACGCAGCGGGCGGACGTCGTGCTGCTGCCGGGCCACGACGACCAGGCGATCTGGGAGTGGTTCGCCTCGACCGCGTTCCCGCCCGAGGACCAGGTGCGCGCGACGCTCGCGGCGCTCGACGCGCACGGCACGCTGTCGACCGCGAGCCTCGAGACCTTCGTGAGCCTGCGCCGCAGCCGCCTCGAGGGGATGCTCAAGGTGCTTGACGTCGACGGCGCCGTGCGGCGCGTGCGGGGCGGCTGGGAGTCGACGGGCGAGCCGTGGTCGTACGACGGCGAGCGGTACGCGCGCGTGACGGCTGCTCGGCGCGCCGAGCAGCGCACGATGCTCGACTACCAGGCGACCGAGGGCTGCCGCATGGCGTTCCTGCGGGCCGCGCTCGACGACCCGGCCCTGCCCGACGGCTGGCGCTGCGGCCGGTGCGACCGCTGCACGGGCGAGACCGTGGGCGCCGTGCCGGACACGTCGGCCGTCGAGCACGCGCGCGAGCTGCTCGCGGTGCCGGGCGAGCCCGTGACCGCCCGGCGGCAGTGGCCGTCGGGCCTGGGGTCGCTGGGCCTCGACCTCAAGGGCCGCATCCCCGCCGACGAGCAGGTCGAGGAGGGACGCGCGGTCGGCCGCCTCGACGCGCTCGGGTGGGGCGGCCCGCTACGCGAGGCCCTGCGTGAGCAGGTCCCGGCCGAGCTGCCCGCGAACCTGCGTCCGCCGGTGCGCACCGTGCTCGACGCGTGGACGCCGCAGGTCGACGTGGTCGTCGCGGTGGCGTCCGAGAGCCGGGGCGCGCTCGTCGAGCACCTCGCCGCCGGCACGGCGCGGCTGCTGGGCGTGCCGCTCGTCGGCGCGCTCGTGCCCACGGGCACGCCGTCACGGCACGACGTGAACTCGGCGCAGCGGCTCGCCGACGTGCTGCGGCACCTCGACCTGCCCGCGGACGTGGTGCAGGCCGTCGCGGGCCGCCGTGTGCTGCTGGTCGACGACCGTACCGACACGGGGTGGACGCTCACGGTCGCCGGTCGCCTGCTGCGGCGCGCCGGGGCGTCGCAGGTGCTGCCGTTCGTCCTCGGGGTCGGCTGACGCGGACGGGCCGTCCCGGCGCGCACGGGCGACGCGGGACGGGCCGTCGGGCGCGTCAGAACCGCGCGCGGACCGCCTCGCCGTGCGCCGGCAGACCCTCGGCGTCCGCGAGCGCGACGACCCGGTCGGCGACGGCCGCGAGCGCGTCGGCGTCGTACTCGATCACCTGGACGGCACGCAGGAACGAGTGCACGCCGAGCCCGCTCGCGAAGTGCGCGCAGCCGCCCGTGGGCAGCACGTGGTTGGACCCGGCCATGTAGTCGCCGAGCGACACGGGCGACCAGGGACCGACGAAGATCGCGCCGGCGCTCGTGACGCGCTGCGCCCACGCGGCGGCGTCGACCGTCTGGATCTCGAGGTGCTCCGCGCCGTAGGCGTTCACGACCTCCAGGCCCGCCTCGAGATCGTCCACCAGCACGATCGCGGACTGCGACCCGCGCAGCGCCGTCGCGACCCGCTCGCGGTTCACGGTGTCCTCGACGCGGTCGACGAGCTTGGCCTCGACGGCGCCCGCGAGCTCGACCGACGGCGTGACGAGCACGGCCGCGGCGAGCGGGTCGTGCTCGGCCTGCGACACGAGGTCCGCGGCGACGTGCACGGCGTCGGCGGTCCCGTCGGCGAGAACGGCGATCTCGGTCGGTCCGGCCTCGGCGTCGATCCCGACGAACCCGCGCACGAGGCGCTTGGCCGCCGCGACGTACACGTTGCCGGGCCCGGTGATGACGTCGACCGGCTCGCACAGCGTCTCGCCGTCGACGTCGTCCGACCCTGCCGCGCCGTACGCGAGCATCGCGACGGCCTGCGCGCCGCCGACCGCGTACACCTCGTCGACCCCGAGCAGCGCGCACGTCGCGAGCACGACCGGGTCGGGCAGCCCGTCGCGGTCCTTCTGGGGCGGCGACACGACCGCGAGCGACGCGACGCCCGCCTCCTGCGCGGCCACGACGTTCATGACCACCGACGACGGGTACACCGCGAGCCCACCGGGCACGTACAGCCCGACGCGGCGCACGGGCAGCCACCGCTGGCGCACCTGGGCCCCGGGGGCGACCTCGACCGTGAAGTCGGCGGGCCGCTGCGCGGCGTGCACGCGACGGACGCGGACGATCGTCTCCTCGAGCGCCGCGCGCACCTGCGGGTCGAGCGCGTCCACCGCGGCCGCGACGACGTCGGCGGGCACGCGCACGTGCACGGGCCGCACGCCGTCGAACCGCTCGGACAGGTCGCGCAGCGCGGCCGCCCCGTGCGCACGGACCTGCTCGAGGATGGGCGCGACGGCGGCCGCGGCGTGCTCGACGTCGAGCTCGGCCCGGGGCAGCTCGTCGAGCAGCTCACGACGCGACAGGGTCCGACCGCGCAGGTCGATGCGGGAGATCACGTCTCGGATTCTAGGCCGGGTGCGGTCGGCGACGCCGTGCGTCCGCGGTCCGGACCGCGCGGCGGCCCGCGCGGCCGGCCGCCTGCCACACTGGGCGCGTGAGCACGCGCGACGACCCCATCCGCCTCGGCCAGTTCCTCAAGCTCGTCGGCCTCGCCGAGACCGGCGGGCACGCGCGCGCGCTGCTCGACGACGACGCCGTGACCGTGAACGGCGAGCCCGAGACGCGCCGCGGCCGCCAGCTGCAGGTCGGGGACGTCGTCGAGGTCGACCTGCCGGGCGGCCCGCTGCAGGCGGTCGTGGAGCTCGACGACGAGGACGAGGACGACTGAGCCCGCCGGCGCTCCGAGGTCCGCGGCGGCACGTCCGCCGCGGACCGGGGAAGCCTAGGAGGCCATCCCCACGGCCGGCTGCCCGGGCGTCGCGAGGCAGCTCGGCCCGAGCAGCGCCTTGAGGTCGCCGAACAGCGAGGGCGACCGCTCGACCCGCAGCCCGTCCTCGAGCCGCATGACGACGGCGCGGCCGGGGCTGGTCAGACGCAGGTGCACCTCGTTCACGCCGGGGTGCGTCGACAGCACCTCGCGCAGCCGCTCGACGACGGGCGGCGTGCAGCGCGACTCGGCGAGCGAGACGACGACGGGCGCGTCGGCCACGGCCGACGTGTCGGGGATCGTCACCTCCATCGCCTGCAGCTGCATCTGGTCGTCGCGTCGCCGCACGCGGCCACGGATGACGAGGACGGCGTCCTCGGCGAGCACGGTCGAGTAGGCGAGGTAGGTCTCGCCGAAGAACATGATCTCGACCGAGCCCTCCATGTCCTCGAGCGTCACGGCGGCCCACGGGTTGCCCTGCTTCGACATCTTGCGCTGCAGGCTCGTCACGAGCCCCGCGACCACGACGGTCGACCCGTCGGGGCGTGCCTCGTCGGCGTTGAGCGTCGCGATCGAGACGTCGGCCTGCGCCGACAGCACGTGCTCGAGCCCTGACAGCGGGTGGTCGGACACGTAGAGGCCGAGCATCTCGCGCTCGAACGCCAGGCGCTGCTTCTTGTCCCAGTCGGGCAGGTCGGGGATCGTCACGGCGATCCCGCTGCCGGTCTCCTCGTCGCCGCCCAGCTCGGCGAACAGGTCGAACTGCCCCGTCGCCTCCTTGCGCTTGACGTCGATCACGGCGTCGACCGCCTGCTCGTGGATCAGCAGCAGCGCGCGGCGCGCGTGCCCGAGGGAGTCGAACGCGCCCGCCTTGATGAGCGACTCGATCGTCCGCTTGTTGCAGACCACGGCCGGCACCTTGTCGAGGAAGTCGGTGAAGGACGTGAACGCGCCCTTCTCCTCGCGGGCCTTGACGATCGCGTCGACGACGTTGGCGCCGACGTTGCGCACCGCGGTGAGGCCGAACCGGATGTCGACGCCCACGGCCGTGAAGTTCGCCGACGAGGAGTTGACGTCGGGCGGCAGCACCGTGATGCCCATGTGCCGGCACTCGCCGAGGTACAGCGCCGACTTGTCCTTGTCGTCGCGCACCGACGTCAGCAGGCCCGCCATGTACTCGGTCGGGTAGTTCGCCTTGAGGAACGCGGTCCAGTACGACACCACGCCGTAGGCCGCCGAGTGCGCCTTGTTGAACGCGTACCCGGCGAACGGGACGAGCACGTCCCACACCGCCTGGATCGCCGCGTCGGAGTAGCCCCGCTCGCGCATCCCCGCCTGGAAGGGCACGAACTCCTTGTCGAGGACCTCCTTCTTCTTCTTGCCCATCGCGCGGCGCAGCAGGTCGGCCTGACCCAGCGAGTAGCCCGCGAGCTTCTGGGCGGCGCGCTGCACCTGCTCCTGGTAGACGATCAGGCCGTGGGTGATGCCCACCACGTCCTCGAGGGGCTCCACGAGCTCGGGGTGGATCGGCTCGATCTCCTGCAGCCCGTTCTTGCGCAACGCGTAGTTCACGTGCGAGTTCATGCCCATCGGGCCCGGGCGGTACAGCGCGATGACGGCCGAGACGTCCTCGAAGTTGTCGGGCCGCATCTGGCGCAGCAGCGAGCGCATGGGCCCGCCGTCGAGCTGGAACACCCCGAGCGTGTCGCCACGGCCCAGCAGCTCGTACGTCGCGGGGTCGTCGAGCGCGACCTCCTCGATCGCGATCGGCTCCTTGCCGTTCATCACGATGTTCTCGAGCGCGTCGTCGAGGATCGTGAGGTTGCGCAGGCCCAGGAAGTCCATCTTGATCAGGCCCAGGGCCTCGGACGCCGGCTGGTCGAACTGCGTGATGATCGCGCCGTCCTGCGGGCGCTTCATGATCGGGATGATGTCGAGCAGCGGCTCGCTCGACATGATGACGCCGGCCGCGTGCACGCCCCACTGGCGCTTGAGGTTCTCCAGGCCGCGCGCGGTCTCCAGCACACGCTGCGCCTCGGGGTCCGCCGCGACGACCTGCCGGAACTCGTCGGCCTCGGCGTAGCGCGGGTGCTCGGGGTCGTACATGCCCGACAGCGGGATGTCCTTGCCCATGACGGGCGGCGGCATCGCCTTGGTGAGCTTCTCCCCCATCGCGAACGGGAAGCCCAGCACGCGCGACGCGTCCTTGAGCGCCTGCTTGGCCTTGATGGTGCCGTAGGTGACGATCTGGCAGACCCGGTCGTCGCCGTACTTCTCGGTGACGTACCGGATGACCTCGCCGCGCCGACGCTCGTCGAAGTCGACGTCGACGTCGGGCCAGGACACGCGCTCGGGGTTGAGGAAGCGCTCGAAGATCAGGCCGTGCTCGAGCGGGTCGAGCTCGGTGATGCCCATCGCGTACGACGCCATCGAGCCGGCGGCCGAGCCACGGCCCGGCCCGACGCGGATGCCCTGCGCCTTGGCCCAGTTGATGAAGTCCGCGACCACGAGGAAGTAGCCGGAGAACCCGAGCTGCGTGATGACGCCGACCTCGTAGTCGGCCTGCTTCTGCACCGCGTCCGGGATCGAGCCGGAGTAGCGCCGCAGCAGACCGTTCTGGACCTCCTTGACGAACCAGGAGTCCTCGTTCTCCCCCGCGGGCACGGGGAACCGCGGCATGTAGTTCGCGCCGGTGTTGAACGACACGTCGCACTGCTCGGCGATGAGCAGCGTGTTGTCGCACGCCTCGGGCAGCTCGGCCCACGTGCGGCGCATCTCGGCCGCGGACTTCACGTAGTAGCCCGTGCCGCCGAACGCGAACCGCGACCCGCCGTTGTCGCTGGTCGGCTCGTCGAGCGTCGACCCGGACTGGACGGCGAGCAGCACCTCGTGCGCGTGGGCGTCCTCCTCGCGCGTGTAGTGCAGGTCGTTCGTCGCGACCAGCGGCGCCCCGATGGCCTCGGCGACGCGCAGCAGGTCCTTGATGACGCGCTTCTCGATGTCGAGCCCGTGGTCCATGACCTCGACGTAGAAGAACTCCTTGCCGAAGATGTCCTGCAGCTCGCCCGCGGCGCGCACGGCCTCGTCCCAGTGACCCAGGCGCAGCCGCGTCTGCACCTCGCCCGACGGGCAGCCCGTCGTCGCGATGAGACCGTCCGCGTAGCGGGTCAGCAGCTCGCGGTCCATCCGGGGCCACTTGCCCATCTGCCCCTCGACCGAGGCCAGCGACCCCATCCGGAACAGGTTGTGCATGCCCTCGGTGGTGCGGCTCAGCAGCGTCATGTGCGTGTACGCACCGCGCGCCGAGACGTCGTCGGAGGCCTGGTGCGCCTCGCCCCAGCGCACGCGGTTCTGGTCGAACCGGCTCGTGCCCGGCGTGACGTACGCCTCGACCCCGATGATCGGCTTGACGCCGCGGTCGGTGGCCTTCTGCCAGAACTCGAACGCCCCGAACAGGTACCCGTGGTCGGTGATGGCCATCGCCTGCTGACCCAGCCGGGCGGCCTCGTCGAGCATCTCGCCGATGCGGGCGGCACCGTCGAGCATCGAGTACTCGCTGTGCACGTGGAGGTGGACGAAGGACGGGTCCGGGGATCCTCCAGCAGCCATGCGAGCGATCCTACGTCGCCCCACCGACGCCGCGGACGAGGGCCGCGCGCGTCACGCCGGGGTGCGGTCGCGGCTCAGGCGTACGCGCCGCGCAGGCCCTCGAGCGCGGCCGCGAGGTCCTCGGGGTAGTCGCTGCTCGTCTCGAGCCACTGCCCCGTGCCGGGGTGCTCGAAGCCGAGGCGCACGGCGTGCAGCCACTGCCGCCGCACGCCCACGCGCGCCGCGAGCGCCGGGTCCGCGCCGTACGTGAGGTCGCCCACGAGGCTGTGCCGCAGCGCCGCGAAGTGCACACGGATCTGGTGCGTGCGGCCCGTCTCGAGGTGCACCTCGACGAGCGAGGCGCCCGGCAGCATCTCCAGCACCTCGTAGTGCGTGACGGACGGCTTGCCGTCGGCGACCACCGCGAACTTCCAGTCCGACGACGGGTGCCGGCCGATCGGCGCGTCGATCGTGCCCGTCGTCGGGGACGGGTGGCCCTGCGCGAGCGCGTGGTAGACCTTCTCGACCGTGCGCTCCTTGAACGCGCGCTTGAGCGCCGTGTACGCGTGCTCGCTCTTGGCCACGACCATCAGGCCTGACGTGCCGGCGTCGAGGCGGTGCACGATCCCCTGGCGCTCGGCCGCGCCGGACGTCGCGATGCGGTAGCCCGACGCGGCGAGCGCACCGACGACCGTCGGCCCCGTCCAGCCGGGCGACGGGTGAGCCGCGACGCCGACGGGCTTGTCGACGACCACGAGGTCGTCGTCGTCGTGCACGATGCGCATGCCCGGCACGGGCTCGGGCACGACCACCGGTCCGGCGGGCTCGGGCTCGGTGAGGTCGACCTCGAGCCAGCTGCCCGCCACGAGCCGGTCGGACTTGGCGACGGGACGCCCGTCGACGCGCACCGCGCCGTCGGCGGCCAGCTCGGCGGCGCGGGTGCGCGACAGCCCCAGCAGGCGCGCGAGCGCCGCGTCGACGCGCTCCCCGGCCAGCCCGTCGGGCACCGGCAGCGCGCGCACGCCGCTCACGCGGCGCCCTCCCGACCGACCGCGTCGTCGGACGCGTCGTCCGCCGCGCCGTCGCGCGAGCCGTCGACGTGCACGCCGCGCGCGCTCAGCCACACCACGAGCACCGCCGCGACCACGATCGCGATGTCCGCGACGTTGCCGATGAACAGGTGCCAGTACGCGAGGAAGTCGACGACGTGGCCGTGCAGCGGAGCGGGCTCGCGGACCATGCGGTCCACGAGGTTGCCGAGCGCCCCGCCGAGCAGCAGCCCGAGCGCGACCGCCCAGCCCCGTGACCCCAGCCGACGGGACACGCGCACGATGACGACGACGACCGCGGTGGCCACGATCGTCAGCACCCACGTCATGCCGCTCGCGATCGACAGCGCCGCGCCCTCGTTGCGGATGAGCTGCAGCCCGAACAGCTCGCCGAGCAGCGGCGTACGCTCCCCCGGCACGAGCGTCGCGACCGCCCACACCTTGGTGAGCTGGTCGACCAGCAGCACGCCGGCGGTCAGCAGCGCGAACGTGCGCAGCAGCCGACGACGACGCACCGGGTCGACGCCCGGCCCCGACGCGACGGACGTCCCGGCGCCCGCGTCAGGGTGCGGCGAGGCCGCCAGGGCGCCGTCGTGCGGGCGCTCGTCGGGCAGGGCGGTGTCGTCGTCCGTCATGGGCACCGCAGGAGTCTACGGGCGCGTCAGCGCCGCTCCTCGCGCTGCTTGCACGCCACGCAGAGCACGGCCCGCGGGAACGCCTGCAGGCGCGCCTTGCCGACCGCCTGCCCGCAGGACTCGCACACGCCGAACGTGCCGGCCTCGAGCCGGTCGAGGGCGTGCGTGGTCTGCTCGAGCAGGTCGCGCGTGTTGTTGACGAGCGTGAGCTCGTGCTCACGCTCGAGGGCCGACGAGCCCGAGTCCGCCTGGTCGTCGCCGGCGCCGTCGCCGGAGTTGCGCAGGAGCTCGGACAGCTCGGCGTCGGCCGCGGCCAGCTCGCCCGCGAGCCGCTCACGGTCGGCCGTCAGCTCGGTCGCGACGGCCTCCAGCTCGTCCACGGTCCAGGGGTCCTCCCCGTCGCGGACGGGAAGCACCGCGACCAGGGCCCCCCGGCCCTCCGGCGACCCCATCGTCATCGTGCTCAGTGCATCGTTCGTGCTCACGGACGTTCCCCCCGTCTCGAGTGCGGCGACTGTATGCGCGTCTGCGCCCGCGCACAACACCACGGCGGGGACCCGTGCGCGGCGGCGACACGCCGACGCGACCTGCACCGCCACGGTGACCTGGACCACCCGCGCCGCCGGCAGCGGCGTGGTCGCGCGACCACGCCGCCCGGACACGACGACGCCGCCGGGGGTGGCACTCCCCCGGCGGCGTCGTTCGTGTCGTGCAGGCGTCAGATGCTCTGGCTCTCCGCGACCGGCTGACCCTGGCCGGAACGGGGCGGCAGCGCGTTGCCGCGGTTCTCGAGGTCGCCCAGGAGGTTCTCGAGGTAGCTCTTCAGACGCGTGCGGTAGTCCCGCTCGAAGACGCGCAGCTCGTCGATCTTGCGCTCGAGGAGCGAGCGCTCCTGCTCGAGCTGGCCGAGCGTGCGCTGCGACGTCTCCTCGGCCTCGCGCACGATGCGGGTCGCGCGGGTCTTGGCCTCGTTGATGAGACGGTCGGACTCCTCCTGGCCGCTGCGCACGTAGTCGTCGTGCAGCTTCTGGGCCAGCGCGAGCATGCCGGTCGCCGACTCGGGCTCGCTGCCGCGCTGCGGCACGGGCGCCGAGGTGGCCGCGACGGGCGGCTGGGCGAGCGCGGGGACCGGTGCGGGCTGCACGGGCGCGGGGGCGCCCCGGCCGAGC
>NZ_LNTD01000199.1 GCF_001462455.1 Cellulomonas sp. B6 | reverse complement strand
TTCTGACGTGCCCGTGCTCTGACGTGCGCTTGCTCTGACCTGCCCGAGCCCTGGAGGGCTCGGGCTCCGAGACGGCCCCACCGTGAGACGCGTGGTGCGCGAGACCGGGCGCAGGTCGCTCCTCGGACGGTGTGAGCGACCTGCGCCCGGTCTCGCCCGTGCGTCGTCCCGTGGGGCGGACACCGATCGGTCGGATCCAGGTCGTCCGGGCGGCACCGGCGGGTTGCGGCGGGTCGCGGCCGGCTCGCCGGGCCCCGGCGTAGATTGGCGT
>NZ_LNTD01000198.1 GCF_001462455.1 Cellulomonas sp. B6 | reverse complement strand
GATGGCCGTGCGGCGACCGTCGTCATCATGAGCGAGTCGAGCCCGAGGTCGGTGCCGAGCCGGGCGTCGCCGCGCACGTCGTCCGGTGCGTAGCCGCCGATCTCGGCGACGGTCAGCAGCGTCCGCATGTCCTCCGCGGTCGGTCGCCAGGCGGGGTGGTCGCGCGTGAGCCGTGCGGCGACCGTCGTCATCATGAGCGAGTCGAGCCCGAGGTCGGTGCCGAGCCGGGCGTCGCCGCGCACGTCGTCCGGTGCGTAGCCGCCGATCTCGGCGACG
>NZ_LNTD01000197.1 GCF_001462455.1 Cellulomonas sp. B6 | reverse complement strand
GGGGCTCGCCCAGTACGGCGGCTGGGACGGGTTCATGGAGTACATCCAGTCCGAGGTGGAGCGCCAGCAGCAGATGGCGCCGTGACCTCCCAGCACCTCTCCGGTGCTGCCACCGGGACCCCGGCACCGCACCCCGCCGCACGGCGGGGTGCGGTGCTGCCGTTGGCCGTCGGTGCGGCCGCTCTCGCGGGTGCTGCGCTGCTCGTCGTCCGGTCGCCGTACCAGCCGGCGAGCTACGGGATCTGCCCCTCGGTGCTGTTCC
>NZ_LNTD01000196.1 GCF_001462455.1 Cellulomonas sp. B6 | reverse complement strand
CACGCCGCCGGGCCCCGACGCCCCCGCGCCGAGGTCGACCCCGCGTGGACGGCGGTCGAGACGTACGTCGCACCGCTCGTCGCCGAGGGCGCCGACGCCGTCGCCGTGCGCGCCGCTCCCGCGGGCCCCGGGCCCCGACGCCCCCGCGCCGAGGTCGACCCCGCGTGGACGGCGGTCGAGACGTACGTCGCACCGCTCGTCGCCGAGGGCGCCGACGCCGTCGCCGTGCGC
>NZ_LNTD01000195.1 GCF_001462455.1 Cellulomonas sp. B6 | reverse complement strand
CACCCGTTCTACACGGGCAAGCAGAAGATCCTCGACACCGGTGGCCGCGTGGCCCGGTTCGAGGCGCGCTACGGCAAGAAGAGCGCCAACTAGCACCCCTGCAGCGCCGGTCCGGTGACTCGTGGGAGGACAGCAGGTGGAGCAGCTCGACGCCGTCGAGGCGGCACTCGCCGAGCACGCGCAGATCGAGCGTGAGCTGTCCGACCCGGCGGTC
>NZ_LNTD01000194.1 GCF_001462455.1 Cellulomonas sp. B6 | reverse complement strand
GTCCGCCCCACGAGGCCCGTGGCGCGCTCGTGGGACACCGTCGGCCCAGGCTCGGCACGCACGGCGCACGCCTGCGCCACGGCGAGGCGCTCGGAGGACGCGAACGCCACCGGCCGCGACGAGGACGCTCGGTCCCCGCGTCCTCGACCGTCAGGGCCCGAGGAGGTCGCCCGCCAGCCCGAGCACCACCGGGACGAGCCCGAGCACGACGAACGCGGGCAGGAAGCACACGCCGAGCGGCAGCGTCAGGCGGACCCCGAGCGCACCGGCGGCGGCACGCGCCGCGGCACGACGCTCACGGCGCAGGCGGTCGGCGGCGGCGCGCAGCAGCGGGCCGGGCGACGACCCGGCGTCCCACCCGACCCGCAGCGCCGCCCCGACCGCGGCGACCGCCGGGGGCGCACCGGCCCACGCGACGTCCCACGGCGCGCCCATGCCCAACGCGGTGCCGGCGCGCACGAGCGCCTCGCCGTCGCTCCCGCCCAGGTGCCGCCCGGTGCCGACGAGCGCCGTCGGCACCGCGGCACCACCACGGACGGCCGTCGCGCACAGGTCGAGCACGAAGGCCGCGTCGAGCGGCGCCTGCGCCGCGTCCGGCAACCCGTCGGCCGCCCCGCGCGCAGCAGCCCGACGTCGCGCCGCCTGTCGGCCTCGGGGCTCGTCGCCCGGCGCCCGGAGGCTCCCGACGCCACGCGCCGGGCGCCAGGGCACCGCCGCCAGCAGCACGGCGAGGGCGACGAGGACACCGGTGCCGACGCTCGCCGTGAGCCCGGCCGACGCGGCCCCGGCCAGGTCGCCGGTCACGTCGCGACCGCGCGCCGCAGCAGGGTCCGCACCCACAGGGAACCGCCCACCATGAGCGTCACACCGACGACACCGAGCACGCTGCCGACGCCACCACCGGTGAGCACCTGCCAGGGGCGCGCACCGATCGCCGCTCCGACCAGCAGCCCGAGCAGCGGCAGCAGGACCAGGACACGGGCCGTGGCACGCGGCCCCGCGAGCGCAGCGGCGACGTCGGCGGCCTGCTCGGCGTCGGCGGTCACGGCGGCCGCGAGGTCGGCGAGCACGTCGGCGAGCGGGGCACCGGTCTCGGCAGCGACGCGCGTGCCCGCGAGGACGGCCCGCACGCGCGAACGGTGCGCCAGGACGACGCTCCGCGGCGTGCGGGCACGCCAGGCGGGGCCCGGAGCTCGGCCGGCCGCCACGGTCGCGAGCAGGGCCGCGGCAGGTGGGGCGCCGTCGTCCTCGCCCGGGACGCCGAGGACGGACCGCCAGGCGTCGGGCGGCGGGACCCCGGCCCGCAGCTGCGAGGCGACGGCGTGCAGGACACCCGCGAGGTCGGCAGCGGTCCCGCGCGACGCCGAGCCGAGCGGCGCCCGGGCGGACGTCCCGCCTGACCACGGACCCCGGCGGCCCGCGCGCGACACGACCCGGCCGGTGGGCCCCGCCCCGGGAGCGGACCGGCCACCGAGAGCACCGGTCGTGGCCGGTGTCGTCCCGGGCGGCGGCGCGTGCGGCGCGACGGAGGTGCGCAGCACCTCCCGGCGCACGGGCGGCCCGGCCAGCGCGAGCACGGCACCCGCGACCAGGACCGCCACGAGCACCGTCACGTCCGCTCCCGCGCGACGCGCGCTAACGTCCCGCGCTGCGCACCCTGCCCGCCGTCCGCACCCTGCCCGCCGTCCGCACCCTGCTCGACGAGCCCGACGCCTCCGCCCTGGTCCCGCTGCTCGCACTGACCGCGCGGCCCGGCCTGGTCGAGCCGCGCGGCGAGTCGCGGCCACCCCCGGCCGCGACGGACGCCGCCCGCCGGGTCGACGTCGAGCGCCGTGACGACCACGAGTCCGCCGTCGCCCCGCCGCTCGACGACCCCGATCTCCGCGAGGTACCGCCGGCCGGCGTCGGGGCCGTGCCGCACGCGCCGCACGTGCAGCACGGCGTCGACGGCGCTCGCGGCCTGCGCGGCCACCGCGGCCCGGTCGAGGCCGGCGAGCGCGGCGAGCGCCTCGAGCCGCGCGGGCACGTCGGCGGCCGCGTTGGCGTGCAGGGTCGCGCACCCGCCCTCGTGCCCCGTGTTGAGCGCGGCGAGGACCTCGCGCACCTCGGCGCCGCGGCACTCGCCGAGCACGATCCGGTCGGGTCGCATGCGCAGCGACTGCCGGACGAGGTCGGCGAGGTCCACGCCACCGGCGCCGTCGACGTTGGGCGGGCGCGTCGTGAGCCGCACGACGTGGGGGTGGTCGGCGACGAGCTCGCCGGCCTCCTCGACCAGCACGATGCGCTCGTCGTGCGGGACGAGCGAGAGCAGTGCGGCCAGCAGCGTCGTCTTGCCTGCCCCGGTGGCGCCGGAGACCAGGAGGTTGGCGCGCGCGTCGACGAGCGCGCGCAGCAGCGGCACGAGGGGCGGGGCGACCGTGCCGGACGCCGCGAGGTCGGCGAGCGTGAACGCGCGCGGCCGCACGACCCGCAGGCTCAGCGTCGTGCACGTGTCGGTGAGCGGCGGCAGCACGGCGTGCAGGCGCGTGCCGTCGGGCAGGCGGG
>NZ_LNTD01000193.1 GCF_001462455.1 Cellulomonas sp. B6 | reverse complement strand
GTGCGGAGCGGGCGGGGCGCGGCGGTGGGGGTCAGCCGGTGACGGCGCCCGCGGTGAGGCCGGCCACGAGCCGGCGCTGCAGCACGAGGAACACGGCCAGCACGGGCAGCGTCACGACCGTCGTCGCGGCCAGCAGGACCCCCCAGTTCGTCATGCCGTCGACGTTCTGCAGCAGCGTCAGGCCCACGGGCAGGGTCATCTTGCGGGGGTCGTCGACCACGAGGAACGGCCACAGGTAGTCGTTCCACTCGGTGACGACCGCGACGAGCCCCACGGCCGCGACGGTCGGCAGCGACATCGGCACGACGAACCGCCACAGCCGCCGCCAGTGTCCGGCGCCGTCGAGCTGCGCGGCCTCGAGGACCGAGGTCGGCAGCGACAGGAAGTGCTGACGGAACAGGAACGTGCCGAACGCGCTGGCCAGGCCCGGGACGAGGATCCCCTGGTAGGTGTTCAGCCACCCCAGGCTCGCGACGAACGTGTAGTTGGGGATGATCGTGATCTGCGGCGGGATCATGAGCGCCGCGAGCACCACCACGAACACGGTCCGCCGGAACGGCACGTCGAGGAACACCAGCGCGTACGCGCAGCACAGGCCGAGCACGACCTTGAGGCCCGCGCCCGCGACCGTGAGGCCCACGCTGTTGGCGAAGAGCGTGCCGAGCGGGACGGTCTGCGCGGCCTGCGCGTAGTTGCCCAGGTCGAGGCCCTGCGGGAGCCACTGCAGCGGCACCGCGTACAGCTCGTCGGGGCGCTTGAGGCTCGCGAGCAGCATCCACAGCAGCGGTGCGCCGAGCACGAGGGTCGCGACGACGAGCGTCGTGACGCCGGCCGCGTCGAGCGCGAGCGCGCGGGGCGGGCGGCGGC
>NZ_LNTD01000192.1 GCF_001462455.1 Cellulomonas sp. B6 | reverse complement strand
GCGGGGTCCCGCGCACCCCTGGAGCACCCGTGCCCGACTCCCGCCCGTCCCTGCACCTCGGCGTCGACCTCACCGACGCCGGCGCCCACCCCGCCGCGTGGCGCACGGTCCCGGCCGCCGCGCACGGCTGGTTCGACCCCCGCCGCACGGCCGACCTGCTGGCGACCGCGCAGCGCGGCCTGCTCGACCTCGCGGTCCTCGACGACGACCACGTGCTGCAGGAGGCACCCGCCGGCGGCCTGCAGGGCCGGCTCGACGCGGTGCTGCTCGCGGCGTACCTCGCACCGCGCAGCGCCGGCATCGGACTGGTCGCACGCACCGACACGACGCACACCGAGCCCTTCCACGTCTCCAAGGCGATCGCGACGGTCGACCACGTGAGCCGCGGGCGCGCGGGGTGGCAGATCGGCTGGTCCACGGGTGACGCGCAGGCCGCGGCGTTCGGGCGCAAGGACCCGCAGGAGCACGACGACGCGGTCGACGAGGCCGCCGAGGTCGCGCACGTCGTCGGGCTGCTGTGGGACTCGTGGGAGGACGACGCCGTGATCCGCGACGTCGCGACCGGCCGCTACGTCGACCGCGACAAGCTGCACCACGTCGACCACGCGGGCCCGCGGTTCTCGGTCGCCGGGCCGTCGATCACGCCGCGCCCGCCGCAGGGACGGCCACCGGTGGTCGTGCGCGTCACGTCCGACGCGACCCTCGCGCTCGCGGCCCGGCACGCGGACGTCGTGCGGCTGGCGGCGACGGACGTGAGCGCGGCCCGCGCGCAGCGCGACCGTCTCCACGAGCAGGCCGTCGCCGCGGGACGGGACCCGCGCGACCTGCGCGTGCTGGTCGACACGTACCTGCTGCTGGCCGACGACCGGTCGTCGGCGGCGGCTCGGCTCGCGGTCCTCGACGACCTGGCGGGCGAGCCGTGGCGCCCGGCGTCCCTGACGCACGTCGGCACGCCCGCGGACCTCGCGGCCGTGCTCGACGCGTGGCGCGAGGTCGTCGACGGGTTCCACCTGCTGCCGGCCGTGCTGCCCACCGACCTCGACGCGGTGGTCGACGGCCTGGTGCCGCTGCTGCAGGCCGCGGGCCTGTTCCGCACGGCCTACCCGGGCACGACGCTGCGCGACACCCTCGGGCTCGCGCGCCCCGCCAACGTCCTCGCCGCGACGGCCTGAGAGGGGCCCGCCATGACCACGCGTCCGCGCAAGCAGGTCCGGCTCGGGGTGCACTTCCCGGGCGTCAACAGCACGACGGTCTGGAGCGACCCCGCCGCGGGAAGCCAGGTCGACTTCTCGTCGTTCGAGCACCTCGCCGCGCGCGCCGAGGCCGCGCACCTCGACTTCTTCTTCCTCGCCGAGGGGCTGCGGCTGCGCGAGCACAAGGGCCGCATCCACGACCTCGACGTGGTCGGGCGGCCCGACACGCTGCCCGTGCTCGCGGCCCTCGCCGCGGTGACCGACCGCCTCGGCCTGGCGGGCACCATCAGCACGACGTTCAACGAGCCGTGGGAGGTCGCGCGGCAGTTCGCGACGCTCGACGTGCTGTCGCGCGGGCGCGCCGCGTGGAACCTCGTGACCAGCCCCGACGCGTTCACGGGCGCGAACTTCCGGCGCGGCGGGTACCTGCCGTACCCGCTGCGCTACGAGCGGGCCCGCGAGGTCGTCGACGCGGCGCGAGCGCTCTGGGACTCGTGGGACGACGACGCGGTGCTCGCCGACCCCGCCGCGGGCAGGTTCCTGCGGGACGGCGCCGTGCGGCCCGTCGCGCACCACGGCCCGCACGCCGACGTGGTCGGCACGTTCCCCGCACCGCGCGGCCCGCAGGGCCACCCCGTGCTGTTCCAGGCCGGCGACTCCGCCGACGGACGCGACTTCGCGGCCGCCACGGCCGACGTCGTGTTCTCCATGCACTCGACGTTCGACGCCGGGCAGGCGTTCTACACCGACGTGAAGTCGCGGCTCGCCGCGCACGGACGCACGCCCGACGAGCTGCTGATCCTGCCCGCCGCCACCGCCGTGATCGGCGACACCGAGGCCGAGGCGCACGAGCGCGCGCGCCACATCCGCCGCCAGCAGGTGTCCGGTCCCACCGCGATCGCGTTCCTCGAGCAGGTGTGGGGCCGCGACCTCGAGGCGTACGACCCCGACGGCCCGCTGCCCGACGTCGACCCCGACGTCGAGAACGCGTCGATCACGCGCGGCCGCGTGCGGCACGCGAAGGACCCGCTCGCGGTCGCCCGGCAGTGGCGCGAGCAGGCCGAGGCGAACCGCTGGTCGATCCGCGACCTCGTCATCCACGCCACGACGCGCGGCGGGTTCGTCGGCACGGCCCAGCAGGTGGCCGACGACATCGACCGCCACGTCCAGCAGGACGCGTCCGACGGCTTCATCCTCGTGCCGCACCTGACGCCGCACGGCCTCGACGACGTGCTCGACCAGGTCGTGCCGCTCCTCGTGGAGCGCGGCTCGTTCCGCAGCGAGTACACGGGCGAGACCCTGCGCGACCACCTCGGCCTGCCGCGCCCCGCGCGCCGGGACCACGCCGCGCACGGC
>NZ_LNTD01000191.1 GCF_001462455.1 Cellulomonas sp. B6 | reverse complement strand
GCCTGCCGGTGTGATCCTGCTCGACGACGGCACCCTGGCGTACTCGGCGAGCGACCTGACGGCCGCCGCGGCCTGCGAGCACGCGGTCCTGCGCGGGCTCGACGCGCGGCTCGGCCGCGGTCCGGCCGCCGAGCCCGACGCGGACGCGATGCTCGCGCGCGTGTCCCACCTGGGCGACGAGCACGAGCAGCGCGTGCTGCGCGGCCTGCTCGCCCGGTACGGCCGGTGGGAGCCGGGACGCACCGGCGGTCTGGCGCAGGTCCCCGCGACGCGCGACCCGGGGTCCCGCGCGCACCTCGCGGCGGCGCACGCCACGACGCTCGACCGGCTCACGACCGCGGACGTCGTGCACCAGGCGGCGTTCTTCGACGGCAGGTTCGTCGGTCGTGCCGACTTCGTGGTCCGGCAGGACGACGGCGCGTGGTCGGTGCGCGACGCCAAGCTCGCCCGCAACGCGCAGCCGACCGCGCTGCTGCAGGTGGCCGCGTACGCGGACCAGCTCGCGGCCGCGGGCCTGCCGGTCGCGCGCGACGTCGAGCTCGTGCTGGGCGACGGCGCCGTCACGCGGCACGCGGTCGCGGACCTCGTGCCCGTGTACCGCGAGCGCCGCGCGCGGCTGCAGCACGTGCTCGACGAGCACCTCGCCGAGGGCGGGCCGGCGGCGTGGGGCGACCCGCGGTACGTCGCGTGCGGGCGCTGCTCGCTGTGCGTCGCGGCGCTCGAGGCACGACGCGACGTCATGCTCGTGCACGGCGTGTACGAGCGGCAGTCGGCCGCGCTGCGCGCCGCGGGCGTCGACACGGTCGACGCGCTGGCCGCGACGTCCGACGACCTCGAGGTCGACGGCCTGCACCCGGACGCGCTCGCGCGCGTGCGGCTGCAGGCGCGGCTGCAGCTCGAGCAGGAGCGGACCAACGCCGACCCGGCGCACCCGACGACCGTGCCCGCCGTGCTCGACCGGCCGGAGAAGGTCGCCGCGCTGCTGCCGCCCGCCGACCCGGGCGACGTGTTCTTCGACTTCGAAGGCGACCCGCTCTGGTACGACCCGGCGCTCGCGGGCGACCCCGACGCGTGGGGCCTGGAGTACCTGTTCGGGCTCGTCGAGGCGCCGTCCGCACCCGGGCCCGACGCGCCGTTCGTCGCGTTCTGGGCGCACGACCGCGCGGCCGAGCGGGTCGCGCTGCGCGCGTTCCTCGACTACCTGGCCGAGCGCCGCGCGCGGCACCCCGGCCTGCACGTCTACCACTACGCGCCGTACGAGAAGACCGCGCTGCGCCGGCTCGCGGCACGGCACGGCGAGGGCGAGGCGGAGGTCGACGCGCTGCTGCGCGAGGGCGTGCTCGTCGACCTGTACGCGGCGGTGAAGGCGGGGGTCCGCACGGGTCAGCGGTCGTACTCGTTGAAGAAGCTCGAGCCGCTGTACATGGCCACGGGCCGCGGCGACGGCGTGACGACGGCCGCCGACTCGATCGTCGAGTACGCCGAGGCCGTCGCGGCGCGCGATGCGGGCCGCCTCGACGAGTGGTCCGAGCGCGTGCGGGCCATCGAGGTCTACAACCACTACGACTGCGACTCGACGCTCGGCCTGCGCGACTGGCTGCTCGCGCGCCTGGCCGAGGCGGGCGTGGCGCCGTCGCGTGCGGTCGTGCTCGACGAGCAGGCGGCTGCGCGCGCCGCCGAGCTCGCCGCCCCCGACCCGCTCGAGGACGCGCTGCTCGCCGTCGCCGGGCCCGGCCCGGGCGAGGGCGTCGTGCGCACGCCCGCACGGCAGGCCGTCGCGCTCGTCGGCGCCGCGCTGCGCTACCACCAGCGCGAGGACAAGCCGTACTGGTGGGGTCACTTCGACCGGCTGGGCGCGCACCCGAGCGACTGGACCGAGCGGCGCAACGTGCTGCTCGCGGACCGTCCGGGCGCGGTCGAGGTCGTGCAGGACTGGCACCTGCCCGCGGGCAAGAAGGTCGAGCGGCGCGTGCTGCGGATGGTCGGGCGGCTCGAGCCGGGCAGCGACCTGCGGGCCGGCGCGTCGGCCGTGGGGCTGTACGACCCGCCGCTGCCCGACGGCCTCAAGACGTCGGTCGACGGGCCGCGCGGCTGGTGCGACCGCATGACCGTGCTCGACGTCGCCGCCGAGGGCGCGGGCGGCCGCGTGCGGGACGTGCTGCTGGTCGAGGAGACGCGCGCCCGCGGGACCGCGCCGTTCACCGAGGTGCCGATGGCGCTCGCACCGTCCGGGCCGATCGGGACGGCGCCGCTGCGGGCTGCGATCCGCACGCTCGCCGAGCGCGTGCTCGCCGGCGCCGGAGGAGCGGACCTCGGGGCTTCGGCCGTGGGCGTGGGCGTGGGCGCGCCGGACGTCGGCGCCTCCGTGGTCCACGACCCTACGGCCGGCGCCCCGGGTGTCGAGGGCTCCGCGTCGTCGGCGCCGGGCACGGGCGCCGGCGCCGCACCGCGGGACCGTGACCGCGACCTCGCGCTCCCCCGGGCCGCCGTGCTCGACCTCGCGCTCCGCCGCCCGCCGCGCACACGCTCCGGCGCACCGCTGCCGGTCGCGGCCGACGGCGACCTGGTCGCGACCCTGACGCGCGCGGTGCTCGACCTCGACGACTCGTACCTCGCGGTGCAGGGACCGCCGGGGACCGGCAAGACGTACACGGGTGCGCGCGTGATCGCGGCGCTCGTCGCTCGGGGGTGGCGCGTGGGCGTCGTCGCGCAGTCGCACGCCGTGGTCGAGAACCTGCTGCGCGGTGTCGCCGGTGCGGGTGTGCCGCGCGACGCGATCGCGAAGAAGGCGCCGGGTGCGTCGGACGGCCGCACGGCCGACCCGGACGCGCCGTGGACGTGGGTGCCCGACGCGGGGTTCGGCGCGTTCTGGGCCGCGCACCCCGGCGGGGCCACGGGTGCGGGCGCGGTGCTGGGCGGCACGGCGTGGGACCTCGTCAACGCGACACGCCTGCCCGGCGGTCCGCTCGACCTGCTGGTGGTCGACGAGGCCGGGCAGTTCTCGCTCGCGAACACGTTCGCGGTGGCGGGCGCGGCGCGGAACCTGCTGCTGCTGGGCGACCCGCAGCAGCTCCCGCAGGTCAGCCAGGGCACGCACCCCGAACCCGTGGACCGCAGCGCGCTGGGCTGGCTGACCGACGGGCACGACACGCTGCCCGCGTCCCTCGGCTACTTCCTGCCCGTGACGTACCGCCTGCACCCGGCGCTGTGCGAGGCCGTGTCGACGCTGTCCTACGAGGGCCGCCTGCACGCCGCGCCCGCCGCGGCCGAGCGCTCGCTCGACGGCGTCGCACCCGGTGTGCACGGCGTGCTCGTCGACCACACCGGCAACGCGGTCGCGTCCCGGGAGGAGGCCGACGCCGTGGTCCGGCTGGTCGCCGACCTCGTCGGACGCACGTGGCGCAACCCGCGCGCCGCGACCCCCGAGCGCCCGCTCGCGCCGGAGGACGTGCTGGTCGTCGCGGCGTACAACGCGCAGGTGTGGACGGTGCGGCGCGCGCTCGACGACGCCGGGTTCACCGGCGTGCGCGTCGGCACGGTCGACAAGTTCCAGGGCCAGGAGGCACCCGTCGCGGTCGTGACGACCGCCGCGTCGTCGCCCGCTCAGGTGCCGCGCGGGCTCGACTTCCTGCTCGACCGCAACCGGCTCAACGTCGCCGTGTCCCGCGGGCAGTGGGCCGCGTTCGTGGTGCGGTCCACTCACCTCACCGAGACGCTGCCGCGACGGCCCGAGTCGCTCGAGCGACTGGGCGCGTTCGTCGGGCTGACGACGCGGTCGGTGGTCACGCTGCCCGAGCCGGACGTGGAACCGGTGACGGCGCCCGCCTGAGCGCGTCGCCGCACCGCCCCCGGTCGGGTGCCTCGCCGCACCCGGGTCAGGCGCCGCGGTGCACCGGCGTCAGGCCACGCGCCCCAGCCGGGCCAGCACGCGGGTGGCCCGGTCGGCGCCCGCGGGCGCCGTGACGCCCTCGCGGAACACTCCCATGCGGTAGGCGGTCTCCCCGAACGCGTCGGCGCTGCGCTCGACCGCGTCGAGCTCGGCGTCGGTCAGCTCGGTGGGCACGCCTGCCGCGCGCGCGACGTCCCAGCGGTGCACCACCATGTCGAACAGGTAGAAGTCCCGCAGGGTCGCGCCGACCGTCGTCGGGCCGAAGAACCCGTCGAACCCGTGCGCGACGAACGCGTCGTCCGCGAGCAGCGCGGTCACCGCGTCGGCGTGCGCGTGCCACGCGCCCGCCGGGTCGGCGTCGACGTCGGCCTCGGGGCCGAGGTCCGCGCCGTGCGTCCCGAGGAACTCGCGCTGCGTCCGCACGAGGTGCCGCACGACGTCGCGGGCGGCCCAGCCCTCGCACGGCGACGGCGCGTCCCACGCCGCGGCGGGCACGGCGTCGACGACGACGCGCAGGGCGGAGTCCAGCCGGGCGTACTCGTCGCGCAGGTCCATGCGGGCGACGCTAGCGACCGCGACCGACACCCGCGCGGGCACCGCTCCCCGCGCGGGCTGCACGCCGGCCACGTAGCGTCGAGACGTCCCGCACCCGCACCCGGAGGTCGCCCGTGCCCGACCGTCAGCCCGACAGCTCGCCCCGCACCGAGACCGCCCCCCAGCACGGACGCGGGACCGCACCCGCGCCCGTCGGCGCCGACGACCCCGCCGAGCAGCCGCTCGTCCTCGTGCTGCACGGCGCACGCGGCGACCTGTCGCGTCGCATGGTGCTGCCCGCCGTCGCGACCCTCGCGGCCCGCGGCCTGCTCCCCGACCGCTGGGCGCTGGTCGGCACCGGCCGCCGCCCGCTCGACGCGGGCGAGTTCGAGCAGGTGGTCCGCGACGCGCTCGACGAGTTCAGCGACGACGAGGGTCGCGGCGCGATCGACGACGTCCTCTCGCACACGGCCTACTGCCAGGACGTCAGCCTGGACGACGACGACCCGGGCGAGCTCCCCGACGAGCTCGCGCGCCTGCGCCGCGAGCTGACGGGCGACGACGACGGCGCCGCCACGGTCGTCCACTACCTCGCGGTGCCGCCCGAGTCGTTCGTGCCGCTCACGCGCGCCCTGGCGCGCCACGACCTCACCGACGGCGTGCGCGTGGTCTACGAGAAGCCGTACGGCACCTCGCGCGACGACTTCCACGAGCTCGACGCCGTGGTGCACGAGGCGCTCGACGAGGAGCAGGTGTTCCGCATCGACCACTTCCTCGGCAAGGAGGCGACGCAGAACCTGCACGTGCTGCGGTTCGCCAACGAGCTGTTCGGCGGCGTGTGGGGGCGCGAGCACGTCGCGCAGGTGCAGATCGACGTGCCCGAGACGCTCGACGTCGCCGACCGGGCCGAGTTCTACGACGCGACGGGCGCGGCGCTCGACATGCTCGTGACCCACCTGTTCCAGGTGGCCGCGCAGGTCGCGATGGAGCCGCCCGCGGGCATGTCCGCCGACGAGCTCGTGACGGCGCGCGAGGCGGTCGTCAGCGCGTTCCGCCCGCTCGACCCGCGCGAGGACGTCGTGCTGGGCCAGTTCGAGGGGTACCGCGACCTCGAGGGCGTGGCCGACGACTCCGACGTCGACACGTTCGTCGCCGCGCGCCTGTGGGTCGACACGGACCGCTGGCACGGCGTGCCGTTCCTGCTGCGCACCGGCAAGCGCCTGGCCGCGTCGGCGCAGCAGGTGACGCTCGTGCTGCGCTCCCCCGGGCGGCTGTTCGGGGAGAAGACGGGGCCCAACCGCGTCGAGATCTCGCTGTCCGGCGCGGGCGAGGTGCGCGTCGTGACGACCGTGAAGCGCCCCGGGCCGGCGCTCGACCTCGGCACCGGCACGGCCCGGCTGTCGCTCGACCACGTGCCGGGCGACGCGCTCCCGCCGTACGCGAGCCTGCTGCACGACGTCCTCGTCGGCGACCGCACGCTGTTCACCACGCCCGAGGGGCTCGACGCGGCGTGGCGCGCGTTCGCGCCGCTGCAGGACGACCCGCCGCCCGTCGTACCGTACGAGCCGGGGACCTGGGGCCCCGCCGACGCGCACCGCCTCGCGGGGCCGACCGGCTGGGTGCTGGGCCAGTGACACCGACCGATCAGAGCCGGGAGGCCACCATGGGCGTCGAGGACGAGTTCGAGCGCGTGCGGACCGCGCTGCGCGCGGAGGAGCAGGCGATGGCGCAGGAGTTCGAGCGCATCGACGCGGAGGCGCGCGCGACGGTCGACGCGAGCGTCGAGCACGTGCGCAGCGAGCTCGCGACCCAGGCGGACCGCATCCGTGAGGCGATCGCGCAGCAGCGTGCGGAGCTCGAGGCGCAGGGCTCGCGGCTCGGCGACGAGGTCGCGGCGGGCCCGGGCGCGCCGACGGACGTGAGCGCGGGCAGCGACGGCGACGCGCCCGACGACGGTGCGAACCACGCCCCGACCGACGACGTCGTGATGGTCGAGCAGGACGACGAGCGGGTCGAGCACGTCTCGCCTGCGGGTGACGACGCCGGACCCACCGTGGGGGACGTCGAGCGCGGCGACTGAACCGGCCCGCGACCCGCGCCGCGCGGCGGGGTGAGTCGCCCGCTGCGGCGGGGGTCGCCCGGTGCGTCAGTGCGGGTCGCGCACCACGATCGAGTGCGAGAGCTTGTCGGTGAACGTCTGGCGGCGGTCGTCCCACAGCGGCCACAGGTAGCCGACGCACAGCGGGAGCACGTTGACCGTCTGGGCGACGTCTCGGACGAACGCCCACCACAGGCCGATCGACCCCTGCCCGTCCTCGTGCACGAGCCGCACGCCGACGATCCGCTTGCCCCACGACTGCCCGGTGCGGCCCTGCACGACCACCCGGTTCACGAACCACAGCACGGCCATGAGCAGCCAGCCGGCGGCCGCGACGGTCGTGCCGGTCGCCGTCGGGACCATCGCGAGGCGCCCGAAGGCATCGACGCCGAGCGTCCCGGTGGCCTGCGCGTACACCGCACCGACGACGTACGGCGCGCACACGAACAGATAGTCCAGCGTCGTCGCGAGCACGCGCCACCCCCAGTGCGCGTACGCCGGGGGCGGAGCCCACCGGCCCCACCCGGCGAGGAGGTCGGACCCCGGCACGGCCCCGCGCTGGAAGCCGGTGGGGGCCGGAGCCCCGAGCCCGGGCGCGCCGCCGAGGCCGCCGGGGCCCTGCGGGTAACCGCCGACGCCCGGCGCGGCCGAGGGCGTCGCACCGAACGGCTGGGAGCCGAACCGGCCGTCGACCGTGACGGGGCCGCCGAACCGCGCCTCGCCCGCGACCGCGCCGCCGGACGCCGGGCCGGGGGGCGGGGGGCCGAACCGCACCGACCCGCCGGGTGTCCCCCACCTCGCGTCGGGAGGCGTCGCGGGCTCGGGAGGTGCCATGCCGGCCGGCAGGTCGCCGGGCAGCCAGCCGCCTGCTGGCGGGACCGCCGCCCCGGTGCGGGTCGGCGCGGCGGCTCCCGCGGTACGGGTCGGCGCGGCTGCTGCCGCGACGGCGGGACGGGGCGCCGGCGGCGGTGCGGCGGGCAGCGGACGGGTGTGCTCGGTCCAGGCCGCACCGTCGAACCAGCGCTGCACGCCGGGCGTCACGCCGTCGTGGTACCACCCCGCGGCGGGTCCCCCCGTGGTCGTCGTCACGCCACAGAGCATCGGCACGCCGGGGCGCCGTGTTGAGGATCCGACGTGCAGGACGTCGGCACCCACACCGCCCAACCCGCGCCGGGCGGGACGGACCGGGGCAGACTGGACGGCAGGCGCCGGTCCCCGCCGGTGCCACGGCACGCGAAGGAGAGACCCATGGGTCTGGACGACCTGGTGAGCAAGGCGAAGGGTGCGCTGGCCGGTCACGAGGAGCAGGCCAAGGACGCGCTCGACAAGGCCGCCGACGCGGTCAAGGCGCGCACGGACGACGGCACGGACCGCAAGGTCGACGAGGTGGTCGACAAGGCGAAGCAGTTCCTGGACGAGCAGAAGCGACGCTGACGCTCGCCGCGGCGGGCGGGTCAGTCCAGCGACTCGCCCGCCCGCTCGGGCAGCGCGAGGGCGCCGAGCGCGGCGACGACGAACACGGCCGCGAACACCGCGAACAGCAGCCCGGTGCCACCGGCCGCGCGCAGCTGCGGCACGAGCAGCGGCGCGAGGATCGACGCCGTGCGCCCGACCCCGGCGGCCCACCCCGCCCCGGTGGTGCGCACGCGCGTGGGGTACAGCTCGGGCGTCACGGCGTACAGGGCGCCCCACGCGCCCAGGTTGAAGAACGACAGCAGCAGGCCCGCGCCGATGATCTGCGCGTCGCCCGACGCGAGCGCGAACAGCCCGGCGGCGAGCGCCGACCCGGCGAGGAACGTCGCGAGCGTGCTGCGCCGGCCCCACCGCTCGACGAGCACGGCCGCGGCCGCGTACCCGGGCAGCTGACCGAGCGTGATGATCAGCGTGTACCCGAACGACCGCACGAGCGTGTGCCCGTCGTCCGCGAGCAGCGACGGCAGCCAGATGAACGCGCCGTAGTAGGAGAAGTTCACGGCGAACCACACGACCCACAGCGCGACGGTGCGGCGTCGCAGGCCGGGCGCGAACAGCGCGCCGAGGCGGGTGCGCCCGGCGGTCGCGGGTGCCTCGGCCGCGGGGCCGTCGGACGCGGGGACGTCGGAGGGCGCCGTCGTCGTCGCGCCGTCGGGCGTCGCCGCGACGGACGCCGGCCCGGCGGCGGGTGCCGTCACCGCCTCGTCGCGCACCCGCGCGCCCGTGCGCCCGCCGTGCCCGACGGCGCGCGAGCCCTCGAAGTCCGCGACGACCTGCTCGGCCTCGGCGTGCCGACCGCGCGACTGCAGGAACCGCACCGACTCCGGCAGGCCGCGCCGCACGACCACCGCGTACAGCGCGGGCAGCGCACCGAGCGCGAGGGCCCACCGCCAGCCGTCGTCGCCCGACGGCACGACCAGGTACCCGACGAGCGCGGCGAGGATCCACCCGACCGCCCAGAACGACTCGAGCACGACGACCGCGCGACCGCGGATCCGCGGCGGCGCGAACTCGCTGACCAGCGTGGACGCGACGGGCAGCTCGGCGCCCAGGCCGAGCCCCACCACGAACCGCAGCGCCATGAGCACCGCGACCCCGCCCGCGAGCGCCGACGCACCCGTCGCGACGCCGTAGACCAGCAGCGTGAGCGCGAAGACCTGACGGCGGCCGATGCGGTCGGCCAGCAGCCCGCCGAGCGCCGCCCCCACGGCCATGCCGGCGAACCCGGCGGACGCGACCCACCCGAGCCGGCCGTCGGTGGTGCCCCACACCACGCCGAGCTGCGCGATGACGAACGAGATCAGGCCGACGTCCATCGCGTCGAACGTCCAGCCGACGCCCGAGCCGAGCAGCAGTCGGGTGTGCCGGCGCGTGACGGGCAGGCCGTCGAGGCGCTCGGTGAGCGTGGGCGTCGTCGCCGCGCTGGGGGCGGGGTCGGTCACGGGGGCCTCCCGGGTCGGGCGCCGCGCGGGTCGCGCGGCGGCGGGTGCGACCGGTCGGCCGCACGGCGACGACGTCGGCACCGTTGCGCATCGTCACCCACGACAGGCCGCGGCGCCAGGGGCGGAGGGCTGCGACGCGGCGGGGACCCGGCCCGGCGGGCGAGGCCCGGCCCGGCCCGCCGACGGCGCGCAGGGCCCGCCGGACGTGCGGGCCCGGCCGGTAGGCCCCGGCGTCAGGGGCGCGGCGGGAAGATCCCGACGAGCGCGATGACGAAGCGCAGCACCGTGTACGGGGGCATGTTGTCGTGCGCCTGGCTGCCGCCGGCCGACGCCACCGCACCGGGCGCGAGCGCGACGAGCGCGGCCGCGGGACCGTACAGGGCCTCGGTCGCGCGTCCGCGACGCGACTGCGCGGCGACCGTCCCGGACGGGTTGTCGCTCGTGCCGGGCGCGTCGGCCGCGGGCACGCGGTGCGTGTGCGGCGGGACGTGCGCAGCGGTGAGCGTCACGGTCTCCGCGCCGAGCACCTGCCCGGCGACGACCGGTGTCAGGCCGTCGCCGGTGCCCGCACCCACCGGGCTGCGTCCGCGCAGGTCGGGCAGCGCGAAGGAGGTGGAGCCGTTGCCGCCGTACTGGATCCCGAGCAGCGCGAACAGCGCCTGGTTCTGCTGGATCGGCAGCGTCTGCCCCTCGCAGAACGCCCACCCCCGCGGTGCGAAGTCACCGGCGAAGAGACGCACCTCGCCCACGTACGGCTCGTACACGTCGCCTCCTCAGGGCCGGCTCGGGTAGACGCCCCGCGCGGCGATCATGAACGTCATCGCCGCGTAGGGCGGCATGTTGGCGTGCGGCACCGAGCCCCCGGCACTCTCGGTCGGGGCGCCCGCGACCTGGGGGTTCGCGGCGTACCGCGCGGTCGCGCTCGCGGCACGGACCGCCCCGCCGGGCGAACCCGCGGTCCCGGGCGACGCGGACGCACGCGCGGTGTGCTCGTGCACGGGCAGCTGCGCGGCGCTCAGCGTGACCTGCTCGACGCCGCCCTGCGCGCCCGTCGGGCGCCCGGGTGCCGGGTGCAGCGGGACCCGGCCGCGCAGGTCGGGGACGCCGAACGTCTGCACGCCGTTGCCGCCGTACGTCGTGCCGAGGATCGTGTACAGCGCGTCGTAGCCGCTGATCTGCTGCAGCGAGCCGTCGCAGACGAGCCACCCGTCGGGCAGGCGCACGCCCGCCATGAGCCGGATCTCGCCGAGGGTCGTGTCGCCGTCGTCACCGCTGCCGGTGGGGTAGTCGCCCTCGTAGCAGATCCCGAAGCGCAGGCCGAGCACGGGCGAGCGGTTCTCGTGCCCCTGCCCCTGCCCCACGCCGTCGAGCGCCTGCGGGGCGAGCCACGTGGTGCCGCCGGAACGGTACGGCGTGGCGTCGGGGGTGACTGCCGGGACGCGACCCGCCGGCCCGCCGTCGGTGGCCTGCGCCCCCGAGCCGCGCACGACGTGCGTGTGCGCCGGCATCTCGGCGGTGGTGAGCGCGACGGCCTCCGCACCGCCCGTCTCGCCGAGGGCCCGCGGGGTCAGCCCGATGCCCGTTCCCGCTCCGAGGGGTGTGCGGCCGCGCAGGTCGGGCAGGCGGAACGTCGTGCTGCCGTTGCCGCCCCACGTCACGCCGAGCACGCTGAAGAGCGTCGAGTACTGGTTGACGGAGAGCGTCTGACCGTCGCACGGCAGCCACCCGGCGGGGACGTAGCTGCCGGCGAACAGCCGCACCTCGCCGACGAACCCGGTCACGCGCGGTCTCCCGTGCGGTCGACGACGGCCTCGAGCGTGCGGGGGTCGGGCCCGACGGGGCCGAGGTACACCAGCAGGTCGCCGTCCGGGTGGCGCAGCGTGCGCGTCGCGGCGGGCAGCGGCGCGTCGGCGGTGAGCACGAGCGCGAACCGCTCGGCGGTCGCCGCGCGCCCCGTGACCCCGTCGACGGCGCTGAGCACGAGCCGCGCACCGGTCTGGGTGTCGACGAACGCGTGCCCCACGAGCGCCTCAAGCACCGTGCCGTCGAGCGGCAGCCGCGGCCGCGCGACCTGGACGCCGACAGCGGCCGCGAGCGCGCCGACGGCGACCGCCCCGGTGCTCGCCGCGAGCACGGTGCGTCGCGTCACGCCCGGGCGCTCCACCGTCCGATCCGTGAGCACGCGCGAACCACCTCCTGAGACCGCGCCGGAGGCGGGCCATCCCGGTCCGGTCGCCGCGAGCCTAGGAGTTTCACCCACCCGCAGGGCCTTTCGGCCCGGGTGAAACTCTGTAGCGTGCGCTGCATGCCGCCTGGTCAGAGCGCACTTCCACGTCCGGTTGCTGCCGCTCTGGGGCTCTTCGTCGTGTTCGCTCCGACGTTCGTCGCGCCACCCGCGCAGGCCGCACCGGTGGCGCTCGTCGTCGACACCACGGTCGACGCGCCGCTCGTCGCCGGGTGCGACGACGGCGCCGCGGGCACCTCGCTGCGCGAGGCGCTGTGCGCCGCCGGCGCGCACGACGCGTCCGTCGTCGCTGTGCCGGCCGGCACCTACGCCCTGACGGCCGGCGCGCTCACGGTCGACCCGGGCCGCGCCGCCGACGTGACGCTGCGCGGCGCGGGCGCGGCCACCACGACGATCGACGCCCGGGGCGCGTCGCGCGTGCTCGACGTCGACGCGTCGCTGACCGGAGGCGTACGCCTGACGGTCGAGGGCGTCACGCTCACGCGCGGGCTCGGCGGCGAGGCGGGCGGCGGCGCCGTGCTGGCGGGCACGGGCGACCCCGGCGCCGCCGACGCGCTCACGCTGCGCGACTGCGCCGTCACGGACAGCGTCAACGCCCCGCCGGGCACGGCCACGCCGGCCGACGTGGGCGGCGCGGTCTCGATGACGGGCGGCGCGCTGCTCGTCGAGCGCTGCACGTTCTCCGGCAACACCGCGGACGGCGCGAGCGGCGGCGCGATCGGGTACACGGGCGTGGGCGGCGCGGACGACGCCGTCGAGATCGTCGACGCGACCTTCACCGGCAACGCCGTGCGCGGCGAGGGCGCCGCGTCCGACCTGGGCGGCGCCGTCGACGTGCGCTGGGGCACGCCCACCACCACCATCACCGGCTCCCGGTTCGAGGGCAACACGCTGGCCACGGGCGCGCGCGCCGCGCGCGGCTCCGCGGTGCGGGTCGTCGCGGGCACGGCCGAGCTCGTGGGCGTCGCGGTCGTGGGCAACACGGCCACGGGCGCCGCGGGGTCGACGGCCGCCGTCGACCTGGCCGGCGGAACCGTCACGGACTCGCGGTTCGCGGGGAACGTCACCGACGTGGCCGGCACCACGAGCCGCGCCGGGCTCGCGGGCGCCACGAGCGCGGTGCGCTCGTGGTGGGGCTGCGTCGACCCCGCGGGAGCGGGCTGCGACGCGGCCGGCGGCGCGACGACGACCCCGTGGGCGACGGTCGCGACGACGCTCGACCCGACGGCGGCCGACGCGGGCACGACCGTCACGGCACAGGTCGCGCTCACGCTCTCCGACGGCACCGCCCCGGGTGCCGCGATGCTGCGCGCGGTCGCCGGTGCGCCCGTGACCTGGTCGGGCGCGACGTTCGCGCCCGCCGACGCCGCGCTGGCCGCCGACGGCACGGCGTCCGCGCGCTTCGTGGCCACCGCGCCGGGCACGGTCACGTCGACGGTCGACGGTGCGGCGACGACCGCCGAGCTGACCGTGACCGCACCGCCCACGATCACGCAGCAGCCGGTCGACGTCACCGCTCTCGAGGGCGGCGACGCGACGTTCAGCACCGCGGCGAGCGGCGCGCCCGCACCGACGCTGCAGTGGCAGCGCCGCGCGGGGACGACGGGCACCTGGGCGGACGTCCCGGGCGCGACCGGCACGACCCTCGTGCTCACCGGCGTGACGCGCGCCGCCGACGGCACGCAGGTCCGCGTCGTGGCGACCGGGTCCGGGCCCGCCGCGACCAGCACCCCGGCGACGCTGACGGTCACGTGGGGCCCCGACGCCGTGGTCGGCCCGCAGGACGTCGCCGACGTCGCGGGTGCCGACGTGACGTTCACGGCGTCCGCCGAGGGGTCGCCCGCGCCGACGATGCAGTGGCAGACCTCGTCGGACGGCACGTCCTGGCAGGACGTGCCCGGCGCGACGGACGCCACGTGGACGCGCACGCTCACGACCGAGGACCAGGGTCTGCACGTGCGGGCGGCCGTCACGGGGGCGTCGGGCACGACGACGACCGCGCCCGCGCGCGTCACGGTCGAGGCCGCGCCCGCGATCACCGGGCAGCCCGCCGACGCGACCGTCCGCGAGGGCGACCTGCCGCGCTTCGAGGTCGCCGTCACCGGGACCCCGGCACCCGACGTGCGCTGGCAGACCCGCGCCGCGGGCGCCTCGACGTGGTCCGCGGCCGGGGACGGCCCCGAGCTGGTGCTCGACGAGGCGACCGCCGCGGACGACGGCACGCGCGTGCGGGCCGTCGTGACGAACCCGCGCGGCACCGTGACGAGCGCCGAGGCGACGCTGCACGTGCAGCACGGCCCCGGGTTCACGCAGCAGCCGCAGGCGGTGACCGTCGACGCGGGCGACGACGCGACGTTCACGGCGGCGGCCGCCGGGTTCCCGGCGCCGACGCTGCAGTGGCAGACCTCGACCGACGGCACGTCGTGGGCCTCGGTCCCGGGAGCGACCGGCGGCACGTGGACACGCACCGTGACAGCGGCCGACGACGGCGTGCGGGTGCGCGCCCTCGCGACCGGGTTCGCGGGCACCGTCGCGTCCGACGCGGTGCTGCTCACGGTGCGCCACGCGCCGACGGTCACGGACCCGGCACCGCTGACGGTCGACGCGGGCGACGACGCGTCGTTCACCGTGGCCGTCACGGGCAACCCCGCGCCGGGCGTGCGCTGGGAGCGCAGCGCCGCGGGCGCCTCGACCTGGACCACCGCGGGCACCGGTCCCACGCTCGTGCTGCCGGCCACGACGGCGGCCGAGGACGGCACGCGGGTGCGCGCCGTGGTCACCAACGCGCTCGGCACCGTCACGAGCGCCGCCGCGACGCTCGAGGTCCGGTACGCGCCCGCCTTCGCGACGCAGCCGCGGGACGCGACGGGCCTCGCGGGCGACGTCGTGACGTTCACGGCCGCCGCGACGGGCAACCCGGCACCGGACGTCCGCTGGCAGACGTCCACCGACGGCACGGCCTGGGACGACGTCCCCGACGCGACCGGCCCGTCGTACGCGCGGACCCTCACCGACGCCGACCACGGCCTGCGCGTGCGCGCCGTGGCGGGCAACGCGCTCGCGACCGTCGGGTCGGACCCCGCCACGGTGGCCGTCGACGCGCCGCCCGTCGTGGTGACGCCGCCCGCCGGCGTCACGGTCGACGCGGGCACCGACGCGACCTTCACGGTCACCGTCGCCGGACGCCCGGCGCCGGCCGTCACGTGGCAGTCCTCGAGCGACGGCACGACGTGGGACGACGTCGCCGGCGCGGCCGGCACGACGCTCGTCGTCCCCGGTGACCCCGCCGCCGACGGCACCCGCTACCGGGCCGTCGCGACCTCCTCACGCGGGTCGGTGACCAGCACCGACGCGGCGCTGCGCGTGCTCGTCGCCCCCACGGTCAGCGACCCGCTCGACGTCGCGACGGCGCCCGGTGCGCAGGTCGCGTTCACGGTCGAGGTGACGGGCCGCCCGGTGCCGGACGTGACGTGGGAGGCGACGTCCGACGGCACGACGTGGGCGGCCGTCGGCACCGGCACGACGCTGCGCCTCACCCCGACGCTCGCCGACGACGGCCTGCGCGTGCGGGCCGTCGCCACCGCGACGCTCGTCGCGGGACCGGTGTCGGTGACGAGCGCCGAGGCCGAGCTCGTCGTCGCGGCGGCACCCGAGGTCGTCGACGGCCCGGGCCCCGTGACGCGGCTGACCACCGGCGTGCCGGCGTCGCTCGCGTGGACGGTGCTGGGTGCCGACGCGACCGCGACGTGGGACGTGTCCCGCGACGGCGGGGCGACGTGGCAGCCGGTGCCGCTCGCGTGGGCCACGTCGGCCCGCCCGGCGGGAGCGGCAGCGGCGCGCGCGGCGGGCCCGGCGGTCCGCACCGAGCACGTGCTGACTCTGACGCCGTCGGTCGCCGACGAGGGCCCGCTCGTGCGGCTCACCGTGTCCACCGTGGGCGGGACGGCGACCACGAGCACCGTGCTCGACGTGGTCGGCGTCGACACGCCGGGCGGCGGCTCGCCGGGTGGCGGCACGCCGGGCGGTGGCACGCCGGGCGGTGGCACGCCGGGCGGTGGGTCGCCGGGCACCGACGCGCCCGGGACGGGAGCCGATCCAGCACCCGCGGGATCCGGACCGGGGACCGCGGGCACGACGCCGACGGCGTCCGGTCTGCCGCGCACGGGGCTCGAGCCGCTCCCGCTCCTCGCGCTCGCGGCGCTCGTCGCGGCCGCCGGGGTGGCCGGGGTCGCGGCCGCGACGCGGCGTCGTCGCACCACGTGACGGCGTCGACGGCCCGCGCGCTCAGCCTTCGAGCAGCCGCGCGATGACGCGCGCGCCGGCCGCGGGGCCCGCGTACGGCTCACCCAGCAGCCGCACGCCGAAGGGCGCGACGTTGAGCACGGCGACCACGCCGAGCGTCGTGTCGCGGTCGTGCTCGGTGATGCCGGGGACCACGTCGTGCCCCGCGCGGGCCTCGCGGGCGCGTCGGACGTCGGCGACGTGCGACGCGAGGGCGTCGAACGCGCGCGCGTAGAAGACCTCGAGCTCCTCGGAGGCGCCGGGGTGGCGCATCGCGTACGCGAGCAGCTCGATCGACAGCAGCAGGCGCGGGTCCTGCGCGCTGGCGGCGAGCGCGTCCTCGAGGGCGGCGACGTCGACGCCCTCGGCGGTCACGCCGGGCAGCCGGTGCTCGCCGGCGCTCTCGGCGTCGAGCACGGACCTCGCGACCGCGAGGAACAGGTCGCGCTTGGACCCGAAGTGCGCGTAGACGGCGCCCTTGGTGTAGCCGGCCTCCGTGGCGACGTCGTCGACGGACGCCCCCTCGAAACCCTTGGCGGAGAAGACCCGCGCGGCCGCGTCGAGCAGGTCGGCGCGCGTGCGGTCGACCTTGCTGCGGCGGCGGGCCTCGCTCTTGCCGGACTTCTTGTCCATCGAGTCCGACACGTCGGCGAGCTCGAGCGCGGCCTCGCGCAGGCCCTGCGCGATGACCTCGCCGACCTCGGGCAGGTGCTGGCGAGCCTGCGTCCCGAGCGCGCGGGTGAGCTGCGCGGCGGCGTCGGCCAGGGCGCGGGAGGCGGCCTTGAGGGTGTCCCGGTCGTCGGCCATGCCACCAGGATACGCAACCTCCATACCGCTGGGTTGATACCACTGAGTATTTGCGCGTACCGTGCGGCACGTACTGATGGGTATGTGGATGGAGGCGGGGATGGACGGGACGGACGTGCTGAGCGTCCGCGGACTGCGCAAGCGGTACCGCGGACGGCGCGGCGTGCAGGCCAACGACGGCATCGACCTCGACGTGGCCGCCGGCCAGGTCGTCGGGCTGCTCGGGCACAACGGCGCCGGCAAGACGACGCTCGTGCACCAGGTCGTCGGCCTCGTGCGTCCCGACGCCGGCACCATCACCGTGCAGGGCGTCGACGCCGTCGCGCACCCCGACCGCGCACGCCGGCTCGTGTCGATCCAAGCGCAGGCCAACGTGCCCATCAGCGGCCTCACGCCGCGGCGGGCCATCGAGCTCGTCGGCCGCATCCGCGGTGCCGCACCCGCCGACGTCCGCCGCCGCGCCACCGACCTCATCGACGCCCTCGACCTCGGCCCGTGGGCCGACACGCCCTCGGAGAAGGTCTCGGGCGGCATCGCGCGCCTCACGTCGTTCGCGATGACGGCCGTCGTGCCCGGGCGGCTCGTCGTGCTCGACGAGCCCACCAACGACGTCGACCCCGTGCGCCGCCGCCTGCTGTGGCAGCAGATCCGCGGCCTCGCCGACGCCGGGCACGGCGTCCTGCTCGTCACGCACAACGTCCGCGAGGCCGAGCGCGTCGTCGACCACCTCGCGATCCTCGACGCCGGCACGGTCATCGCCGCCGACACCCCCGCGGGCCTGACCGCCCGCCTGCGCGGCACGCTCACGCTCGAGGTCGACACCGTCCCCGGCGAGCCCGTGCGCTGGCACGCCGCCGCGCGCGACGTCGCCGCCGGGCACCTGCGCGCCACCGCGACCGTGCCCGCCGACGACGCCGCCGACGTCGTCCGCTGGGCGCAGGACGAGGTCGAGGCCGGACGCCTCGAGCGCTACGCCCTGACCCCCGCGTCCCTCGAGGACGTGTACGTGCAGCTCGTCGGCGAGCCCGCCGACGCCACCCAGGAGGTGCCCGCCGCATGACCACGCTCACCGAGGCCCCGGCGGTCACGACGTCCCCCGCCGAGGGGCTGCGCCAGACGCTGCTGCTCGTGCAGTGGCAGCTGCGCCGGCAGTCGCAGTTCCTCCCGCTCATGGTCGTCGTGCAGGTCTTCATGGCCGTCACGACCGTCGTCGGCTACGGGCTGCTCGTCGGCGACCCCGACCCCGCGACCGCGCTGTTCCTCGCGACCGGCGCCCCCACCATCACGCTCATCACGGTCGGCATCGTCATGACGCCGCAGATGGTGTCGCAGGCCCGCACCGAGGGGTCGCTCGACTGGATGCGCACGCTGCCCGTGCCGCGCACCGCGTTCCTCGTGTCCGACCTGCTGGTGTGGACGCTCATCGCGCTGCCCGGCATGGCGCTCGGGATCGTCGCCGGCGTGCTGCGCTTCGACATCCACCTGTCGATCGCGCCGTGGTTCCTGCCCGCGACCGTGCTGGTCTCGCTCACGTCCGCGGCCGTCGGCTACGGCATGGCGACCGTGCTGCCGCCGCAGCTCGCCAACCTGCTCACGCAGGCGCTCGTGTTCATCGTGCTGCTGTTCTCACCCGTGTCCTACCCCGCCGAGCGCATGCCCGCGTGGCTGCAGACCGCGCACGAGTGGCTGCCGATCCAGCCGATGGCGCAGCTCGTGCGCGCAGGCCTCGCGCAGGACACGTTCAGCATGCCCACCCGCTCGCTCGTCGTGCTGCTCGCCTGGGGCGTCGTGTCGGTGACGGGCGCGTCGATCGCGCTGCGCCGCCGCGCCTGACCTGCGCCCGCGGGCGCCGAGCACGCGCCCACCCCTCCGACGTCGACGGACAGCGGTACGGCTCGACGGACACGGGCGTGCACGTGTCCGTCGAGCCGGGAGCCTGTCCGTCGACCTCAGGCGTTGCCGGGCAGGCCCGGGGTGCGGGAGCCGTCCTTCGGCAGGACGGTCTCCTCGATGACCGGCAGGCCGCTGCCGTCGCCGTCCTCGCCCGGGGCGGGCGGGGCCTGCGGAGCGGTGGCCTTCACGGGGTCGGGCACCTCGTCAGGCGTCGGGGTCACGGTGTCGTCGGGGACGGACATCTTCGGCCTCCCTGGCTCTCGGTGGGGTGTCGCACGGTCGGGTGTCGCACCCGGTCGCGACCTCGCGTCCGGGTGGTCATCGATCGTGGCACGGGCACGGTCCGCTGTCCTGCGCACCGCGACACCC
>NZ_LNTD01000190.1 GCF_001462455.1 Cellulomonas sp. B6 | reverse complement strand
GCTCTCGCGGTCAGGGGGTCACGGGCGGGCCAGGCGGGGGAGCGGGACGTCGACCTGCGGCGCCCGCGCGCTGGGTGGTCGGTGCTGCGTGCCCCAGCCCGACGGCTCCGGGCCGAGCCCGATGAGCAGCCGACCGCCCGCGTGCAGCTCGCCGCCCGTGAGGAACGGCCGGTCGAGCGGCACGCCGTCGAGGTGCACCGACTGCACGTGCTGCACCGGCCCGCCGGGCTCGGGCTCGACGAACCCCGTCGTCTCGACGGTCAGCCCGCGTCCGCCGATGTCGAGCCGGGACTCGCGCCACGCGGGCGCGTTCAGCAGGAACAGGTTCTGCCCCGCGACGGGGAACAGCCCGAGCGTCGCCCACACGTACCAGGACGACAGGCCGCCGGAGTCGTCGTTGCCGGGCAGGCCGCCGCGGCCCGTGCCGAATTGCTGGTGCACGACGTCGTGCACGACCTGCGCCGTGCGGTCGGGGCGCCCCGCGTACATGTACGCCCAGGGCGCCTCCATGTCGGGCTCGTTGTTGAGGCCCTCGAACCGGTCGAGCGCGTACCCGGCGGCCATCTCGTCGACGTCCGGCAGCAGGCCGGGCTGCTTCACGGGGTCGGCGCCGAAGCCGAAGAACCGGTCGAGCATCGCGACGAACGCGTCGTCGCCGCCCGCGAACCCGATGCGCGAGGCCATGTCGTGCAGCAGCCGGAACGAGTAGTTCCACCGCCCGCCCTCGTAGTACGTCGAGTCGTGCAGCAGGCCCGTCGCCGGGTCGAACGCGTTGGCCCAGCGTGCCGCGAGCGGCCCGAACTGCTCGACGAGCGTGAGGTCCCCGACGCGCCCTGCGACGATCGCGGAGCACCAGTAGCCGAACGCGAGGTCGAGCGTGTGGCTGATGGGGTGCGTGCGCCCGTGCAGCAGGAACTCCTCGCCGTACGTGCGGCGCAGGTCGTCGTGCATGTGCACCAGGGCCCAGTCCCAGTCGACGCCCGGCAGGCCCAGCGCGCACAGGTCCGCGAGGAACGTGTGCGCGAGCGCCGACCCCTGCCGGCTGAACCGGTCCGCGCCGCGCGCCATGCGGTAGCCGATGGGCAGGTTGCCCTCCTCCTCGGCGATGTGCAGCAGCGCGTTCGCGAGCTCGACCGCGCGGTCCGGCGCGAGCGTCGTCATGAGCGGCAGGTGCGTGCGGTAGATGTCCCACATGGTCGACAGGTCGAACGCGAACGGGCCGGGCGTCGGCCAGAACGGGGACTCGTCGACCGCGAGGCACGGCTTGATCAGCGAGTGGTACAGCGCGGTGCCCAGCACGGTCGCGCGGTCCGACGACGGCGTGTCCACCTGCACCTTGCCGAGGTGCTCGCGCCACACGGCCTGCGTGGTCGCGCGCCGCCGCTCGAACGACGACGGGCCCGGTCCGCACTCGTGCTCGAGCGTGCGCGCGGCCTGCTCGACGCCCCGCAGCGAGAACCCGAACCGCAGCTCGACGACCTGCCCGGACTCCGTCGGCCCGGCCCACATCAGCCCGAACGGCCGCAGCGTCGTGGGTCGGATGCGGTCGAAGTCGAGGCGTGTGCCGCCGGGCATGAGCCGCCGGTCGTACCAGAGCATCTGCCGCCAGTGCGGGGCGTCGCACTCGACCCGCACCGCGAGCGGCGCCCCCTCGACGACGACCTCGCCCTCGGCGCACCCGGGCGCGACGGACCCGAGGTGCGCGCGCAGCGGGATGGTCCGGCCGTACGGGATGTCGAGCCCGCCGAGCGAGAAGTCGATGACGAGCCGCGCGTCGTGGTGCGCGGGGAACGTGTACCGGTGCACGGCCGACTTGGGGCCGACCGTGATCTCGGCGCGGATGCCCGACGCGAGCGTCGCGGCGTAGTACCCGGGTTGCGCGACCTCGTCGACGATCTCCCACGCCTGCCCGAGGTCGTCCAGGGGCGACAGCATGGGGGTCACGCGGAAGTAGTTGTAGTACTTGCGGATCGCACCCGTGCCGGACTGCTGGAAGTGCGTGAACCCGCTGGCCACGAGCCGGTCGTGCAGCACGGGCGGGCGGCCCTCGGTCGACAGGTCGTACCGCCCGTACCCCGTGGGGTACGCGCCCGAGTACGCGCACGCCGAGACCATGCCGAACGGGTACGTCGCGCCCGGGTGCGTGTTGCCGACCTGCGGCTTGGGCCACCACCACGTCGCCGCGAGGCCCGACGGTGCGGGCAGGTCGGTCGCGTCCGTGCCGATGAACGGGTCGACGTGGTCGAACATGCGGCCCTCCTCGCGACGTGCGCCCTGACTCGACCTGCGGGTGCGGCCCGAGGGGTCGGGTCCGGGCCCAGCGTGACGCGTCGGGACCGCCGTGTCCACGGGTGCGGACGGAGCCGTGCGTGCACGTGCCGTGCGCCGGTCCCGGGCTCCCGCCCGGCCGGTCCCGCGACGGTACGAGCGCGGTGTGTCACGCGTGTTGCCGGGAGGTCACGGTCGGGGCGTGCGGGCGTGCAGGCCCGGGCCGCGGCCGCGCTCAGACCGTGACGACGGTGCAGCCGACGCCGGGTGCGGCTGCCAGGCGGTGGTCGCCGGTGAGCAGCGGTGCGTCGAGGTGCTCGGCGAGCGCGACGTACGCGGCGTCGTACGCCGACAGGTTGTGGGCGAGCCGCCACACGCGGTCCTGGAGAGGGGCGAGGGCCCACAGCTCGACGGGCAGCTCGTCCCACGTAAAGACCGCGAGGTCGGCCTGGCGGGTGGTGAGGTGGCCCGAGGCGCGTCGGCGGCGCAGCACGTTCAGCACCTCGTACCCCAGGAGGTCGGGGGCGACGAGCCGCGCGTCGCGCGCGTGCCGGGCGGCCTGCTCGCCACGCGTGCCCGGGTCGAGCAGCACGGCGAGCACGGCGGAGGCGTCGACGACGAGCGGGCCGGTCACCGTCGGCCGGCGTCGAGGTCGTCCAGCACGTCCTGCGCGGTGAGGTCGGGGTAGGAGCGGGCGCGGCCTCGCGCGGTCGCGAGGGCGTCGGCCGCGGACGGCCGCGACGCGAGCTCCGTGAGGGTCGCGCGCAGGTACTCCTGCAGCGAGCGGCCGCTGCGTGCGGCGCGCGCGGCGAGCTCGTCGCGCACGTCGTCGGGCACGTCGCGGACCGTCAGGGAGACGCTCATGCTGCCAGGTTACGTCCTCTCGCAGCATTCTGCATGCACGGATGCCGCGATGCATGCACTGGCCTGCACCGGCTCCGGTGGCCCCGGCTCCCGTGGACCCATCCCACCCTGAACCGCTCGATACCGTGTCGACGGACACGGTCACGGCTCGACGGACAGGTGCGTGCCCGTGTCCGTCAAGCCGCGAGGCTGTCCGTCGACGAGTGGGGACCCCGGCGCGAGGCGGAGCGGGCGGCGGGCTCACCCCCGGCGCGCCGTCAGGCCGTGGCGCGGGCGAGGGCGTCGGCGACCGGGGTGTCGCCGCCGACGAGCTCCCACTGGTGGCCGGTCGTCGCGTCGTCGGCCAGCACGGCCGCGACCACCGCCGCGACGTCGGCCCGCGGCACCTCGCCGCGCTCGGTGCGGTCCGCGATCGTCACGCGCCCGGTGCCCGGGTCGTCAGTCAGCGCACCGGGCCGCAGGATCGTCCACGCGAGGGCGGTGCCACGCAGCGCCGCGTCGGCGTCGCGCTTGGCGGCCACGTACGCGGCCCACACCTCGCCCGCGTCGTCGCCCACGGGCTCGTCGACGCCCATCGCAGACACCTGCACGAAGCGCCGCACGCCCGCGCGGCGCGCACCCTCCTGGGACTTCAGCGAACCCTCCAGGTCGACCGTGCGCTTGCGCTCGACCTGGCCGTCGGCGCCCGCACCGGCCGCGAACACCACCGCGTCGGCACCGGCCATGACCTGCGCGAACGCGTCGGCGTCGGACGCCTCGAGGTCGAGCAGCGCGGGCTGCGTGCCCAGCGCCGCGAGCTCGTCGGCGTGCTCCTGCCGACGCACGAGCGGCACGACGACGTCGCCGCGCGCGACCAGCAGCGGCGCCAGCAGCCGCGCGATCTTGCCGTGCCCGCCCACCACGACGACGCGCATCAGGACCGCCCGCCGGTCACGAGGATCCGGTCGCCCGTGACATAGCTCGACTCCTGCGACGCGAGGAAGACGTACGCGGGCGCGAGCTCGGCGGGCTGGCCCGCGCGACCCAGCGGCGTGTCGGCGCCGAAGTCCTCGACCTTGTCGGCGTTCATCGTCGCGGGGATCAGCGGCGTCCAGATGGGCCCCGGGCACACGGCGTTGACGCGGATCCCGTCCTCGGCGAGCTGCGCCGCGAGGCCCTTCGTGAAGTTGACGATCGCGGCCTTGGTCGACGCGTAGTCGAGCAGTCCGGGGCTCGGGTCGAACGCCTGGATCGACGACGTGTTGACGATCGTCGCGCCCGCCGACAGGTGCGGCAGCGCGGCCTGCGTGATCCAGAACATCGCGTACACGTTGGTCTTGAGGACGCGGTCGAGCTGCTCGGTCGTGATGTCCGCGAGGCCGCCCGTCTGGGCCATCTGGTAGGCCGCGTTGTTGACGAGCACGTCGAGCCCGCCGAGCTCGTCGACGACCCGCCCGGGCAGCGAGCGCGCGAGCGCCTCGTCGCGGATGTCGCCGGGCAGCAGCAGCCCGCGGCGGCCCGCCTGCTCGATCCAGCGCAGCGTCTCGCGCGCGTCGTCCTCCTCCTCCGGGAGGTAGGAGATCGCGACGTCGGCGCCCTCACGAGCGAACGCGATCGCGACCGCGCGGCCGATGCCGGAGTCGCCGCCGGTGATGAGCGCGCGCCGGCCCTCGAGGCGGCCGGAGCCGACGTACGACTCCTCGCCGTGGTCGGGCTCCTTGCGCATGTCGTCGGTGTGCCCTGGGTGCGGGATCTGCTCGGCGGTCTGCGTGTCGGGGTCGGGGTGCTGGGTGGTCGGGTCCTGGGGTGTCGTCTGGTCGGCCATGCTCCATCGTCGGCCGGGCGCTGCGACGAGGCATCTCGGGGGCGCGGACCGGGC
>NZ_LNTD01000189.1 GCF_001462455.1 Cellulomonas sp. B6 | reverse complement strand
CCGTCGGCGGCGCGCGCGGGCTGCGGTGCGTCGCTAGCGGCGACGGGGTCCGCGGGCGGGGTGGGTCCGCCGCGGTGCAGGACGCGTCCGAGCAGGTCGCTCAGGGACGACTGCCGGCGGTAGGTGTCGATGATGACGCCGCCGAGGATGATGAGGCCGATGACCAGGGGCTGCCAGTAGCTCTGCACGCCGACGACGTTCATGCCGTTGGAGACCGTGCCGATGAGCACGGCGCCGAGCAGCGCGCCCGGCAGCGAGCCGATGCCGCCGAAGAGGCTGACGCCGCCGACGACGGCCGCGGCGATCGAGTAGAAGAGCTCGTTGCCGGAGCCGGCCGACGGGTAGCCGACCATGAGGCGCGAGGTGACGATGAGGCCGCCCATGCCGGCGCACAGGCCGGACAGCGCGTAGACGAGCATGGTGACGCGGCCGATCGGGATGCCGGACAGGCGCGAGGTCTCGCGGTTGCCGCCGACGGCGTAGATGTGGACGCCCGTGGGGGTGAGCCGCAGCAGGACCGTGAGGACGATCGCGAAGACGACGACGAGCACGACCGGCATGGGCACGCCGAACAGCGAGCCGCGGCCGATGACCGCGAACATCGGGTCGGCGACGTTGACGGAGCTCGCGCCGGTGAGGATCAGGGGGATGCTCGCGGCGACGCCGAAGGCGGCGAACGTGACGATGAACGGCGGCAGCCTGAGGTAGTGGATGAGCGCGCCGTTGACGGTGCCGACGAGCGCGCCGACGGCGAGCGCGGCGAGGGCCGCGACCCACCAGGGTGCGCCGCTGCGCATCGTGAGCGCCGCGATCATGCCGGTGAGCGCGACGTTCGACCCCGTGGACAGGTCGATGCCGCCCGTGAGGAGCACGAACGCCTGGCCCATCGCGAGGAACGCGATGACCGCTCCGTTGAGCAGCAGCAGGTTCGCGTTGTCGAACGTGCGGAACGTCGGGGACATCAGCCCGAAGATCACCGCCACCAGCACGATGACGGCGAAGATGCCGAGCTCTTCGGGGATGCGGCGTCGTCTCGCCATCGGAACCTGCCTCCTTGCAGTTCGCTCATCTGAGCATTGCTTCATGCTCATCTGCCACCGACAGTACGTCCGGCGCCCGGGCTTGTCCACCGGCCCGAAGGTCACGGTTCAGAAACGTTCGAGCGCGCTACAGTGCTCACATGAGCGACACAGATGTGCGCGGCGCCACCGTCGACGACCGCGCCCTGATGGTCCTGGCCGCCCGCCGTTACTACGTCGACGACGCCTCCAAGGTGCAGATCGCCGACGAGCTCGGCGTCTCCCGCTTCAAGGTCGCGCGCCTGCTCGAGCAGGCGCGCGCGACCGGCGTCGTCACCATCACGATCCACGCCGACGGCCTCCAGCACCCCGCGCTCGCCGCACGCGTGCGCGACCACCTCGGCCTCACCGACGTCACGGTCGTCGAGGCCGGCGACGACCCCGACGCCGTGCGCCGCCACGTCGGCGAGGCCGCCGCCGAGATCCTCGGGTCCACGCTGCGCGCGGGCGAGGTGCTCGGCCTCGCGTGGGGCCGCACGCTCACCGCCATGAGCGCCGCCATGCCGCCGCTGCCACGCGTCGACGTCGTGCAGCTCACCGGCGCCATCGGCACCGACCTCGACGAGTCCCCGGTCGAGGTCGTGCGGCGCGTCGCGCTGCGCTCGGGCGGCACCGCGCGCCCGCTGTTCGCGCCGCTCGTCGTCGACGACCCCCGCACCGCGCAGGCCCTGCGCCGCCAGCCCGACGTCGCCGCGGCCCTGCGCATGTACGACGACGTCACCACGGCCGTCGTGTCCGTCGGCTCGTGGGCCCCGCCGGACTCGCAGCTGTTGCGCACCATCGGCGACGACGAGCGCGACGCGCTGCTCGCCGCGGGCGTGCGCGCCGAGGTCGCGTCGCTGCTCGTCTCCGACGACGGCCACCTCGTCGCACCGCACTTCCAGGACCGTTGCCTGACCATCGGGTTCGAGCAGATGCGCGCGATCCCCCGCATCGTCGCCGCCGCGGGCGGCGCGCAGAAGGCCCTCGCGGTCGCCGCGATCGTGCGCGCCGGGCTGTGCACCGAGCTCGTCACCGACCGCGCCCTCGCCGAGGCCCTGCTCGAGCTGCCGTCCCCCGCGACCGACCGCCCGCGCGCGTGAGCCCGGACGGGGCGGGTGCGGGAGCCTTCGACGTCGCCGCCTCGCTGTGGTCGACGCCGCCCGCCGACCTCGACGACGAGGCCGCGCGCCTGACCGCCGCCGGGCTGCGCCGCTGGCACTGGGACGTCTCCGACGGCGCGTTCGCGGCGCCCGGCGGGTTCGACCCCGCGACCGTCGCGCGCCTGACCGCCGCGACCGGGCTGCCCGGCGAGGCGCACCTCATGGTCACCGACCCGCGCCCCGTGCTCGACGCGTGGGCCGACGTGTGCGGCACGGTGATCGTGCACGCCGAGGCCACCGGCTGGCGCGAGGCGGTCGAGCACGTCCGCGCGCGGGGTGCGCGCCCGGGCGTCGCGCTCTCCCCCGGCACGCCGCTCGACGTGCTCGCCGACCTGCCGCCCGACGTCGTCGTGCTGGTCATGGCGATCACGCCCGGGCAGGCGGGCAGCACGTTCCTGCCCGGCACGCCCGCGCGGCTCGACGCGCTCGCCGGCCGGCACGCGGGCCTCGGCGTCGACGGCGGCGTCACGCTCGACCACGCGCGCACGTGCGCGCGGCACGGCGCCACCTGGGTGGTCAGCGGCTCCGCGCTGTGCGCGGCCCCCGACCCCGCCGCGTGGCTCACGCGCGCCCGCACGT